>NZ_CP139970.1:1227116-1533895 GCF_034424545.1 Trinickia caryophylli
ATTCAGCCTCGTCGATACGGGCAGCGCGCCGGTAGCGGAGACGGACACGGTCGATCTGGGCGGCTGGAAGGCGAAAGGCGCCGACGCGTTCGTGGCGGGCAGTGTGACGCCGCTCGCGAACGGCCAATATGAAGTGCGCTTCAAGCTCTACGACACGGTCAAGCAGCAAAGCCTCGGAGGCCTGTCGCTGACCACGCCGGCGAGCGGCCTGCGCATGACCGCGCACAAGATCTCGGATTACATCTACCAGAAGCTGCTGGGCGTGCGCGGCGCGTTCGCTACGCGGCTGTCGTACGTCGTCAAGAGCGGCAACCGCTATTTGCTGCAGATTTCGGATTCGGACGGCCAGGACGTGCACGTCGCGCTGTCGAGCCCCGAGCCGATCATCTCGCCGTCGTGGTCGCCGGACGGCACGAAAGTCGCCTACGTGTCGTTCGAAAAGAAGAAGCCGATCGTCTACGTGCATGACCTGCCCACGGGCCGCCGCGTGATCATCTCCGACCAGAAGGGCAACAACAGCGCCCCCGCCTGGTCGCCCGACGGCCGCACGCTCGCGGTGGCGCTCTCGCGCACGGGCAACACGCAGATTTTCGCGGTCAACGCGGACGGCAGCGGGCTGCGGCGCCTGTCGCAAAGCAGCGCCATCGACACCGAGCCCACGTTCTCGCCCGACGGCCAATCGATCTATTTCACGAGCGACCGCGGGGGCCAGCCGCAGATCTACCGCATGCCGGCACAGGGCGAGCGCGCCGGGGCGGCACAGCGCGTGACGTTCACCGGTTCTTACAACACGAGTCCTCGCGTGAGCCCGGACGGCAGGCAACTCGCGTATATTTCGCGCGTCGGCGGCGGCTTCAAGCTCTACGTGCAGGATTTGCAATCGGGTGTGGCGACAGCGCTCACCGACACGACACATGACGAATCGCCCAGCTTCGCGGCGAACGGTCAGTACATTCTTTACGCCACTCAGGTGAACGGCCGTGGCGTGCTGGCTGCCGTTTCGACCGATGGCCGGACGCGGCAAATCCTGTCCGTTCCAGGCGGCAGCGTGCGCGAGCCGTCCTGGGGTCCGTTTATGCAATGACACACAAGGAGAGTAAGAAATGATGTCGAAACTTCGTATGGTGTTTGCGGCGCTGCTCGTGGGCGCGCTGGCGGCATGCCATTCGGGCGTGAAGCTCAATGACAACGCAAGCAAGGGTCAAGTGAGCGAGCAGCCGAACCCGAACGCCGTGGCGCCGGTGAACGTGGACGAGCTCAACAACCCGAACAGCCCGTTGGCCAAGCGCAGCGTCTACTTCGATTTCGATAGCTACGACGTGAAGCAGGAGTATCAAGGCCTGCTGCAGCAGCATGCGAACTATCTGAAGAGCCACCCGGAGCGTCATATCCTGATCCAGGGCAACACCGACGAACGCGGCACGAGCGAGTACAACCTCGCCCTGGGCCAAAAGCGTGCCGACGCAGTGCGCCGTACGCTTGCGACGTTCGGCGTTCCCGACTCGCAGATGGAAGCTGTGAGCCTGGGCAAGGAAAAGCCTCAGGCGACGGGGCATGACGAGGCATCGTGGGCGCAAAACCGCCGCGCGGACATCCTCTATCAATAATCGGTAACAGGCGGCGATACCTATGAAGCACCGTTTCTCCTGGCTGCGGGGTGCCGCAGCCGCTGGTGTGGCTGTTTCGGCACTGGTGTCGGGGCAGGCCCACGCGGGCCTCTTCGACGACGATCAGGCCCGGCAGGCGATTCTCGACTTGCGCAGCAAGACGGATAGCCTGACGAGCCAGCTCTCGGCCGCTCAGCGCACAATCCTCGATCAGGCGAACCGGCTCGATCAGCTGAATCAGCAGCTCGCAACGTTGCGCGGGCAAAACGAGGATCTGATGAACCAGTTGACGACGCTGCAAAAGCAGCAGAAGGACTACTACACCGACCTCGATACGCGACTCAAGAAGCTCGAGCCGCAGCAGGAAACCGTGGACGGTGTGCAAGGCGTCGTGCAGCCGGGTGAAACGGAGGCGTTCAACAAGGCATCGCAGCAGTTCCGCGCCGGCGATTTCAAGTCGGCGGCCGCATCGTTTCGCGATTTCGTTTCCAAGTACCCGCAAAGCCCGTATCAGCCGACCGCGCAATACTGGCTCGGCAACGCACTCTATGCGCAGCGCGACTACAAGGGCTCCACGGCAATCTGGCAGAACGTCGTGAAGAACTACCCGCAGCACCCGCGCGCGCCGGAGGCATTGCTTGCGATCGCGAACAACCAGGTCGAGCAAGGTCAGAAGGCGCAGGCCCGCAAGACGCTGCAGCAGATCCTCTCGCAGTACGCCGGCTCCGACGTCGCTCAATCGGCGCAGAACAAACTCGCGCAGATGAAGTAACGTTGTGTTGACGTGCAAACCGAGAGGCCGGCGGGCCCACCCCGTCCCCTCTCGGCTGTAAAAGGCCCGGGACTTCGTTGTGCCGGGCTTTTTTGTTGGGTGGTGCAGGCGCGCAACTGATGCGTCCGGCAAAGCCCGCGCGCAGGGAACCGCGCGCAAGGGACTTGACGATCCCCGCCAAGCTCTCTATACTCTTTCGTCTTTCGGGTCGTTAGCTCAGCTGGTAGAGCAGCGGACTTTTAATCCGTTGGTCACTGGTTCGAATCCAGTACGGCCTACCAAAGAAATTCAAGGGCTTAGCAGCAATGCTAGGCCCTTTTTATTTGGCGTTTCGGTGTCGATATTTGACTGTGTCTAATATCCTCCCAAGCCCTCTGTTGAAGTGCACGCCCCTCCAAAAACCACGTCGCACCTCCACCGCTCCGCAGTACTTGATGTTCGTGCCCGGAATCGCCTTCGTCTCTTGTGCCAGGAGGAACTGGCATAGATTGTCGAATTGAGTCTGCAACAGAATCGTAATGCAGCCTGACATCACGCGGCTCAACCGCATCGGCCCCGCGAGCCTACGCGCGATGCATCGATGATTTCGCTGAGGTCCCGAACGCTTCGCCGCCGGCAGATCTGCGCAGCGCGCGCGCAGCTATTTTTGCCCCATGAACGACCGAGGCCATCATGGGTATCCGATTTCACACCAATCCGCCTTCCCCGTCGTCGCCTTCCCTGGGCGAGGAGCCGACTCGAACGTCGCGTAGCGAGCCGCACCCCAGCCAGCCGGGAACGGACGATGTGCGGCGGCAGCGCAACGCGGCATTCGAGCCGCTGCGGCAGCCTCGCAGTCCGGCGCAGCCACCGGCCGCTGCCGCGCCTCGTCGCGCGGGCGCACTGCCCGCCGCGTCGGCAACGGCAAGGCGCCAGCCGCAACGCGACACACGCCCGATCACCGTTGTGCAGGTAAACGCAACCGGGCTCGTCAACTCGATCGGTCGAGCAGGAAAGATCGTACGGCGGCTCGCGCAGCGCCTCGCACGAAGCGCTCGGTCCACGCGAAAAACGCAAACGCAGCTTCATAGCGAGGCGCCGCTCGCACTGCATATCCCGCGCAATTACGGCTGGCCGCTCGGATTGTTCGCGCGCAAATCGCTTGCCAGAGTTGCGCCCGATCAAGCCTATGAGGAGGCTTTCGCCACGCATCATGCTTTCGTGTCGAAATCGGTCGCCGAATCCGCTGTGCATCGCTTCGGTCATACGCATATCGACGACGATTCCCTGCGAGCGCAGTTGCACGCATGGGCGAATGGCACAGACGGGTCGCCGGACGACGGTAAAGACCCCTTCCACGACGGCCCGGTTCTTGACGACAGTAGTTCGACCACAAGCCACGAATCCGAAATCCAGCCCGTGGCGTCGCCGGCAAACGATGGCAGGTCGACGACAACGACACATGAAGCCGGCCCTGGTACGACACGGCGCGTGCACTTCGCACCCGAAGTCGAAACGCGCGAGTTCTCCCCCGAAACCCACGAAGTGCCCACACAGGGGAGAACGGTGCCACTTCACGGGGCCGAACGGGGCTTGAGCAAGCCCAAGGGGCACGTGCCTGAAGACCCTTCGTTGCGCGAGCTGTATCGTGAGCGCTCGGTCAATCGGGCGGCCTGGGACACGCTTTCGCGGTTGAAGAGCCCGCGCTACGGTGCGACCGACAAGAAAATGACCGCGCAAATGCTGGAGCAAGGCAAATTGCTGTTTGCGATCAAAAAGGAATACAAGCTTTCGGAACAAGACGAACAAGCGGCGATCCAGAAGCTTCGCGAGCTGGAGCGTGAGGTAAAACCGCCTTCCTTCGCATTGCGTGTGCGAGGCCTCGTTCGCCAGCTTCGCGGCAAGGGCCCCCTTCCCGGCCGTATCTCGATCCCCGGAGAAGACACACGATCGGAAACACTCGCCAGATCGGAGACACGATGAATCACGCGCGATACACACGCTTCGTTCGAGACCTCTGTGCCAGCGCAGCGCTCGACGATCCTGCCCCGCTCCTCGAAAGCGGCCGGTTCGTGATCGAGGGCCACGCCGTCACGCTGGATTACGATGAGCGTCGCGACCCGGCGCACGTGCGCGTGCTCACCGACCTCGGCGAGTTAGCCGCCGCCGAACGCGAGGAAGTATGCCGTACCGCGCTCGAGGCGAACTTCCATACGGCCACTCCGTGGGACGGCATGGTCTGCCTCGACCCGGCATCGGCGCGGCTCAATTATCTGCTGTTCTTTCCGCTCGACGGTTCGCGCAGCGGGGGCGAGCTGATCGGCAAGATCTGGCAGTTGGTGGACGGGCGCGAGGACGAATAGCGCGCGCCTGTTGCGGCACGACGCGCTGAGGGCGCCAGACCTGTACGCTACGCCCCGGCACCCTCCGCAAGCCTCATTCCCCCCGGTTACACGGCGATCCTCGATTCGCCGCTCCGATCGATATCCTCGAGCCGCCGCCTGCGCGTCTCCACACCGCAAACGAGCGTCAAGACCGCACTGAGCGTCATCGCGATAGCACCGACCATCGAGATCGTCGCGATCGAGGGCGTGGCGAGCCCCACTACGGTCGAGGCGATGATCGCCACGCCGCCCGCCTTGCTCGCCCCTGCCGCGAAGCCCGTTGCGCGCGAGCGGATCGCCGTCGGATAGATCTCGGCACTGTAGACCGATAGCACGGCCACGACCGAACTGATCCCCCAGATCGGCACGATCAGCAGCACGTACAGCACCACGCGATGATGAACGACCTCGTTCCCCGCAAACGCGAATCCGAAAAGCGCGAGCGCCGTGAGCAACGTCAGCAGCGCGATCGTCTTCTTGCTGCTCCAGAAGCCGTACAGCCATGCGACTACGAAGGTCAACGGAAAGCCCATCAGCGAAGCATTCCGGAGAATGGCATCCGCCTGCGTAAAACCGAGCATGCGCAAGTTCGTGGGAATCCAGAGATTGAAGCCGAAGAGCACGATCCCCGAACTGACTGCGAGACACCCCACCGCCAGGGTGCTCGCGCGAAGCCTCGCGCCAAGGAGCGCGCCCCATGCGCTTGCGTCCTGCGCGCCGGGCCGCCGCTGCGGCGCCTCGCCTTCGACGAGCGCCGCGCCATAGCGTGCCATCACGGCACGCGCCTCATCCTCTCTTCCTTGCGCGAGCAGAAACCGCGGCGACTCGGGAATCCATCGATTGAGCACGATGAAAAGCGCGCCGGTCGGCAAACCGATCAGCCACAAAATGCGCCAGCTGAATATCGGCACGAGTTCGGCGGATAACCAGCTCGTCAGGACATAGGCCCCCGCGATGTCCCCGCCGATCAGGATCATGAGCCAGCCGCGATGGCGTGCCGGAATGGTCTCCGCCAGCAGGGCGTAGCAAATGGGCAGCATGCCGCCCACCGCCATCCCCATGATGAAGCACATCGCGAGATTCCACCCGAAGCTCGGCATCGCGCCGCAGATCGACGTTCCCATGAAGCCGATGCCGGCATAAAGGATGGATGCGCGCCGGCCGATCCTGTCGCCGAGCCATCCCCACAGAAACGACCCGCACACGGTACCCGTGATGGCAACCAATGCAATCCAGACCACCGGTGTGGTGCCAACCGGATCGAGCGGCGATTCTAGGCCGTACTCCGCAGCCATGCCCGGCATGACAAACGCCAATGCCGTGGGCTTCATGACGTCGATCGTCACCGCCAGGGCCATCGCAAGCAGCAAACGGTAATGGGCCGGCGCAAGCGAGGCATCGTCGAGCGCGCTCACGCGAATCGTCGAGGCCGCGCGCGCGGCGCGGTCCGCCCTGCGCGGGACCAACCCGTACAGGCTGGCCCCGAGTCCCACGACGATCGCGGCCATGCCGCTCAGCATCGTCGCATCCATCGGCATGTCCGCAAGCCGATAACCCATGTCTCTGCCCATCAGGTACATCGGCAGATGCGCCAGCACGCCCGCAATCACGGCCACGACGCCGAACCAGAATGCCGTCGGATGGCCGAAGGCCGTTGTACCCGGTGCTGCCCTGCGATCCGACCGGTTTCTATTCATCGCTATTCCATGACGTGAATGAACTGCCGCGCCCACGACGCACAGCGGCGTGCCTCGAACGAAGCGCTACCCACGCTGGCCCGTGAGCTGCGACACGCGTCGCACCACGAGCAGCGGCAATCTCAACAGAAACTCGAGCAGCAGGCGCAAATGCATCCAACTCAGCAGCAGGTTGTCGCGACCGTAATGGAAGTGCGATACGCCGCCCTCCTCGCGCTTGAAGTAGCGCACGGGCGCATCGACGTTGATCGGCTTCACGCCGCGCCAACACAGGCGCACTGCCGCCTCCGGATCGAAATCGAAGCGCCGCATCCAGGGCTGTTCGCCCATCAGCGCGCGCAGCGGCGCAATGGGGTAGACGCGGAATCCATAAAGCGAATCGCCCACACCTGCACCAAGTGTCTCCACATGAGCCCAGAAGTTCGACAGTTGCCGGCCGAGCACGCGAATGCGCGGCGCACTCGCGTCGAACTTCGGCCGCCCGAGCACCATGCAGCCCGGCTGCGCGGCCGAGGCGGCCATGAACGCGCCAATCAGTTCGGCAGGATGCTGCCCGTCGGAATCCATCGTCAGCACATGCGTGAAACCGAGCGCGGCCGCTTCGTCGAGGCCCGCGAGCACCGCCGCGCCCTTGCCGCGGTTTCGCGGCAAAACGATCACGCGCAAGCCCGGATCGTCCTTCGTCATCGCGGCAAGGCGCTCGGCACTGCCATCCGTACTACCGTCAACCACGACCCACACGGGCGCCCATTGCGCGCGTGCCCGACGCACGGTGTCGTCGACCTTCTCCCCCGGGTTGTAGCTCGGGATGAGAACCAGATGAGTAGTCGAGGCGAAAGGCATCGGCATAGTGGTGAGACTTCGTTCCTGGCTTTGGGCTTTGGCTTTGATTCTGACGATGGCATCAGCGAGAAGACGGCTCGCTCGAGAGTTCCGTCCGGTAATACGCCTGCAATTCGCCGATAAAGGCACGCACCGCTTCGGGGTCGTGCGCGGGCGGCGCGAACCGGCGGCCGAGCCTCACTCGATAGGTGAGCGGCAGAGCCGGCTTGCGCAGGATGGGCCACCCCTTGGCGAGAAACGGCGAGCCCGCTTCGACGATCAGCGTTTGCACGGGTACCCCCGCGCGCGCGGCAACGAGCCCGATCCCGGCCTTCAACGGGTTGACGGGTTTCAGTTCGGTGCGCGTGCCCTCCGGAAACAGCAGCAGCGGATGGCCTCGCCGCAAATCGGCCAGCGCCGCCTTGATCATTTCCTTGGGCGTGTCGTTCACGATGTAGTCGGCAAGGCAGGCGCCCGCGCCGAGAAACGGATTGCCGGCAATATCGCCCTTCATGATGCAGCACACACGCGGCACGCATGAGGCCACGAGCATCGCGTCGATCAGTGTCGGGTGATTGGGCGCGAGAATCATCGGCGGGGCCCCGCGCAGCGTCGAGAGCTCGGTCAGATCGAAGCGCGCCGCGCCGAGCGCCGACAGCATATGAAAGTAGAGCCGCCAGACGTGGCGGATCACGGCGCGCCCGAGCACGCGCCCCGTCCGCCGTGGCAACAGCACGCGCAGCGCGGCTGCAAAAGGCAGCCATGCGAGACAAGTCGCCCCAAGCATGAGCAGCGCGAAGTAGAAGACGAAGTGCTGCCGCACCGACTCGAACCGGCGCTGCGCGAAAGCCCGCGAGAAGCGCTGCGGAGCCGGTCGGATGCTTGCGCCGCTCATGCGAGCACCTCCACGCCATGCCCCGTGCTCGCTTCGATTTCGAGCAGCAGATCGGCACGGCAGATGTCGGCATGCAAGTACAGCACGCGCGGCGGGAAACCGCATCGTGCGCACAGGACCTCATCGATCGCGGCAAGCGTATCGGCGTCATCCGGATCCCGCACGTAGATCTTGTAAGCGAGGTCCGCGAGCGTCGCGTTGCCGAGATTGCCCTGCGCCGCTTGCGCGAGCACGGCATCGATGTTCGCGAGCGTTTCGCGCAGCTGCGCCATCGCATCGCCGCGATGAACCGTTTCGTGCCCGACGATGCTCGCCGTACCCGACACGAACAACGCAGGCGCGGTGCCCGGCCGGCACGCGCCGCGCCATGCGGCCGCGCGTGCGAAGGTCGGCGCGCTCGGGCCGTATTCGCGCGGATAGCGATATGCGCTCACCTGGCGCGGATTCTCGATCGCATCCGATGGCGACCGCGTGGCTAGAAACGAGACGGCAAGCGGCATCGACGGCGGCGCATCGCCCTCGATACTCACCGGCGCGCCCAATGCGCTCGCGGCGGGCACGCTATCGACGACAGGCCGTCCACAGGCCATGAAGGCCCGCTGACGACCGGTATTGAACTGGCGATAGCGTTCGCTGCCGAACTGCTCCGCATTGATCGCGGGCACCACGTTCCAGATTCTCAACAGGTGGCGTATGCCGAGCGCGTCGAGCATGCGAAAAATCGCCTCATAGGCAAGATATGTCGCACGCTCTAGCGGCGTCGCGCCTTGCACGCTGCTGCCGGCCGGCTCTTCGAACAACGACACGCTGCCGAACACGATGCCGGCCGATTCGCTGAATCGATAATGAACCGGCCCGAGGCGGCCGCTCGCGAGATCGGCCGCGTCGCAGTGCCAGACTTCGAAACAGGCGTCGCTGACGTCGCTGAGCTCGCCGGTTCGTCCCGGCGCGGGAACGAGTCGCGCCATGTGGCCCGGCGCGAGGGGCAGATCGGGCGCGGCCTCGGCGAGAAGCGGCCAGCACGTCGCATCGCCGAAGCAAGCGGCACCGAGCGCGCCGCGGAGCGCATGCGTGAGCGCGTCGCTTCGGGCATTCGCGCACTCGCCGCGCATGAGCGCGGCAAGCCGTGCGTGTTCGAGCCGGATCAGCTTCAGCGATGCCGCGGACATGTCGCCCTCACCCTGCCGCCATGCCGCCATCGTCGGCTTCGCGCAGCATGCGGCGACGCGCCTTCCACGCGCGCAGCGAATTGCGCGCGTCGAACGCGGCCGACAGGTAATAGATGACCTTGAACGTTCGCAGCGAAGGCCAGATCGGCGTATTGCCGAAGATGTCGCCGGCCAGCAGCGACAGCAGCGCTTCTTTCACGCGAAAGACGTTGCGCGGGCTCATGAAGAGATTGCGCATCGTCGGCGACGTCATGCGGTAGATGAACCAGGAGAATTCCTTCGGCCCGCGGCGCACCTCCCGGTCGAACTTCGCAAGCGCGGCCTGCGCCCGCCCGGGTTCGCGCAGGCATGCGTCGACCGCTTGCGCACCGATGAACGCGCTTTGCATCGCGAGCATCACGCCCGTCGAAAATACAGGGTCGATGAAGGCGAACGCATCGCCGAGCAGCACGAAATTGCGCCCATGCGTGACGTCGCCCGAGTACGAGAAATTGCCCGTCGCCTCGACGCCGGTCACAAGCCGCGCATCGGCCAGCCGTTCGGCGAGCGGCCGGCACAGCTGGATCGTCTCGAGGAAGAACGCCTCGATCGAGGTGCCGCGCGGACGCTGCTTCAAATAGTGCGGCCAGACGACGGCACCGACACTCGTCGCACCATCGGCAAGCGGGATGAACCAAAACCAGCCGTGCTCGAACCAGTAGACGGTGATGTTGCCTTCGTCCGCGCCGGCATGGCGCCGCGCGCCGTGGAAATGCGCATAGAGCGCGCTGCTGTTGTGCTTTCGGTTGCGCTGCTTCGTGCGAAGGCGGTTGGCAAGCAAGGTATCGCGCCCCGACGCGTCCACGACGAAACGAGCGCGGCATCGATAGGGCGTCCCATCGTCATGTTCGGCCAGCACGATCGCGCCGTCGCGCTCGCCCAGGAACTCGACGTCGCGCACCTGGCAGCCTTCGACGACTTCGGCGCCGTGCGCCGCCGCATTGCGCAGCAAAATGTCGTCCAGCTCGGAGCGGCGGACCTGGTACGCATAGGGCATCGACTTGTCCCAGGCCTCGGCGAAGCGGAATTGTTCGAGCCGGTGGCCGTGCTGCGGCGAGACGAATTCGGCCGCCGGCTTCATCATGCCGATCGCGCGCACGGCCTCGCCGACGCCGAGCCGCTCGAAGAGTCGCAGGTTGGCCGGCAGCAGCGATTCACCAATATGAAAACGCGGATGGTGTGCCTTCTCGAGCAATTGCACGCGATAGCCAGCATCGGCCAGCAAGGTCGCGGCCGTCGAGCCGGCCGGCCCGCCGCCGATCACGGCGACGTCCCAATTCGACAGCTCTGCCTGGCTTGCTTGATTCGTCACAGCGCTCCTCCTCCCGGCCGGGCTGCACGATCGCCGGTCACGTATGCTTCGATTTGCCCGCGGCCGCCGGCCGGCCGGGCATCTAGATCTGTCCGCCGTTGATCGACATGACCTGCCCCGTCACGAAAGCGGCTGCGTCCGAGACGAGGTAGGCGACCATCGCCGCGACCTCCTCTGCCCTGCCGCTCCTGCCAACGGGAACGAGCTGCTTGACGCGCTCGGGCGGAAACACCGACTCGGTCATCGGCGATTCGATGATCCCGGGCGCAACGGCATTGACGGTGATGCCGCGCGAGGCCAGCTCGAGCGCCAGCGACTTCGTCGCGCCGATGAGCCCTGCTTTTGCGGCCGCGTAATTCGTCTGGCCACGGTTGCCGCTCAGCGCCGTGACCGATGCGATATTGACGATGCGTCCGCGGCGCGTGCGAATCATCGGCAGCAGCAGCGGTTGCGTGACATTGAAAAAGCCGTTGAGCGTGACGTCGATCACGCTGCGCCACTGCTGCGACGACATGCCGGCCATCGGCGCATCGTCGTGGATGCCCGCGTTGTTCACGACGATCTGTATGGGGCCGCCTTCGAGCAGTCGCTCGAGCGCGGCTCGCGACGCCGCTTCATCGGTCACGTCGAACGAAATCGCGTGAGCCGTCCCACCGGCATCGACGATGCGGGCGGCGACGGCTTCGGCTGCAGCCGGATTGCGGTTCGCGTGCACGCATACTTCATGGCCCGCGGCGGCAAGCGCTTCACTGATCGCCTGACCCAATGCGCCGCTGCCGCCTGTCACCAACGCCTTCATCGCGCCTCGCCGCACGCGTCAGCGAACCCGATGCTCGGCCACGTACGCGGCCAGAGCACCCAGCGTGGAGAAAATCTTCGCGTTGTCCGGATTGTCGGAGCGCAACTCGAAACCGTACTTCTTCGAGATCAGCAGCGCAATTTCGAGGATATCGATGGAATCGAGTCCAAAGCCCTCGCCGTAAAGCACCGTATCTCCGGATACGTCGGCAATCTGAATATCCTCGAGGTTCAATTCGCGGATCATCAGCTCGGCGAGCTCTCTTTCCAATTCATTCATCATACTTACAACGGGCTGACTGCGAGGGTACGGTCTGAAACGGGGAAGCACGCGGCGAACCCGGCATGGCTTCGTGGCCCCGATCCGGCTTGCAGGCCCGACCGGTCGCCAAAAACGACCGGACGATAAGGGGGCCCGTTCAGGTCCGAGCGATTCTAGACGAAGCGCTACGCGGCGTACACCCCGAAAGGTTACTGAATGAAGCGGGCGGGCGGCCCCGGCGGGCTCCCGCGGCAAGCCGGGGACAGGCGCCATGCTTGGCCTGCGCAGGCAGCGCCGCTACAATCCCGCGCGGCGCCGATATCGGCGGCTGTACAAAAAGGTTACAAATCACAACACCGGCACGGAACGAACTCCGTATGATCCATCGAACGCAGTAATAAGGGCGGCCGATGGCATTGCCGACGAGCCACATTCGCGATGGTATTGCTTTCTATTTCTTTCCCCCGCTACAAGCCGGCTGTCATAGCCTACGAGACAGGGTACGAGTACACGTTGCCGCGAGGAGGCAACGAATGAATCGCTCAGGCTCCCATGCGATCGTGCGCGGCGTGGCCGGTGCGGCCCTCATCGTCGCCTACGAGGCCGGCGCCCACCACGCGGTCAGCACACCGGGCCTCGAGCGTCTGGGGCTCGGGCTCGTCCTGGCGCCGGCGGGCATGCTGGCGCTCGGCATGGCGGCGCGATCGCCGCGCCGTGCCCTGCTCCTGCCGCTCTTCGTCCTCGCTGCCGCGGCGGTATGGATGTCGCGCGGCGCGCTCGCCCGCCACTACGGGTGGGGCCTCTATCTCGAGCACGTTCTTTTCAACGGCGCGCTCGGCTACCTGTTCGGCCGCTCGCTCGCCGCGGGCCGCGAGCCGCTTTGCACCCAATTCGCCGCCATGGTGCGCGGCCGTCCGCTCGCGCCGGAGATCGCCGCCTATACGCGGCGCATCACGGTGGCCTGGACGCTTTTTTTCGCGGCGATCGTAGCGGTGTCCACCGCGCTTTTCGCCAAGGCTTCGCTCGAAGCGTGGTCGACGTTCGCCAACTATCTGACATTACCGCTCGCGGGGCTGATGTTCGCGGTCGAGCATGCGTGCCGGCGCATCGCCCTGCCCGGCGTGCGAGCCTCGGGCATGCTCGAAAGCATCCGGGCCTACCGGCGCTCCGTGGGCCCGGGGCCTGCCGGGCTTCGATGACTGCCGTCGCGCACGGTCAGCGCCGCTAAAATTATCCGCAATCGCTTCGCCTATCCGTCGCCTGCGCTATGCCGAGTTTTCCGCTGGTCTCTCACTCTTCGCCCGATCGGACGATCGCCTGGCGCGATGGCGCGCCCGTGACGGTGCGCGCCTTCCTCGCCGAGGTCAGCGCGCTGGCGGCGGCCTTGCCGTGCGGCGATCACGTCTTCAACGTCTGCAAGGACCGCTACCGGTTCACGGTGGGCCTGTGCGCCACGCTCGTCGCAGGCAAGGTCAGCCTGTTGCCGTCCACCTACACGCCCCAGACGGTGCGTCAGTTACAGTCGTTTGCGCCGGACGCGTTCTGCCTGCACGACGCCGACGATTGCTCGATCGACCTGCCGCGTTTTCGCTACCCCGAGCCGATGCCGGGCATGGCGCTCGACGATGCGCCGGCGCCTGAAATCGACGGTGCCCGCGTCATGGCGTATGTATTTACATCAGGCTCGACGGGCACTCCGGTACCGCACCGTAAAACATGGGGATTCCTCGTCAAGAACGTGCGCGCGGCTGCCGTGCGACTGGGCTTGTCCGGGGCCGTCGACAGTACGATCGTCGGCACGGTGCCCCCGCAGCACATGTACGGTTTCGAATCGACCGTGTTGCTCGCGTTGATTGGCAGCCTCGCATTCAGCAACGGGCAACCGTTCTATCCAGGCGACATCCGCGCCGAGCTCGAAGCCGTGCCGGCACCGCGCATTCTCGTCACCTCGCCGATTCACCTGCGCGCGTTGCTTGCGTCCGAGCCGGCATTGCCGCGCGCGGCGCTGATCCTGTCCGCCACGGCGCCGCTTTCCGAGAAGCTCGCCGCGCAGGCTGAAGCGCGCCTTCATGCGCCGCTCATGGAGATCTACGGCAGCACCGAAACAGGTCAGATCGCCACGCGCCGCACGGCACGCGGCGCCGCATGGCAGCTCTTCCCCGAAGTCACGCTGACGGCACGCGCGGCCTTGGATGGCGACCGTGACGACGATGGCGACGGCCCCGACGTCTGGGCGGCCGGCGGTCACGTGGAAACGCCGGTGCGCATGGGCGATGCATTGGAGCTGCTCGACGATTCCCACTTCCTGTTGCATGGACGCAAGGCCGATCTCGTGAACATCGCCGGCAAGCGTACGTCGCTCGCCTATCTCAATCATCAGTTGACGGCGATTCCGGGCGTGGACGACGGTGCGTTCTTCATGCCCGACGTCACCGAGGCCTCGGGGCGCGCGCATGACGTGCAGGGGAAGCTGCCCGTCATGCTGCCCGTCACGCGGCTCGTCGCGCTGGTGGTGGCGCCGACGCTTTGCGCCGCCGACGTACAGCGTGCCTTGCGCGATCGCATCGATGCCGCCTTCATGCCGCGCCCGCTCCTGTTCGTCGATGCTTTGCCGCGCAACGGCACGGGCAAGCTGCCGCACGATACGCTCGCGCCACTCGTTGCGACGCTGCTCGCGCGCCCGTCCGGGCGGGCTGCCGTGGGCGAAGCGCGAACCGACGCGACAACCGGCGCTGGCGGCACGCACGCGCCGATCGTGTTCGAGATTCCCGGCGATCATCCGGCCCTGCCCGGACACTTCCCGGGGCGGCCCATCGTGCCCGGCGTGGTGCTGCTCGACTATGCCATCGAGCGGATCGGCGCCGCCCTCGCACGGCCGCTCGATGCCTTGCACATCACCTCCGCAAAGTTCACGGCACCGACGTCGCCCGGCGAGGCGCTCGCCCTCTCCTTTGCGCGCGACGGCCGGGGCGCCATCCGCTTCACGATCAGCGCGGGCGGCCGCACGGCGGCCACCGGCGTGCTGAGCGAGCGGCAGCAGGCATGAGCACGCGCACGCAGCCCGGCCGATCGATCTGGGCGCAGCGCCAGGAGCGCGGCAATCTGGCCGTGCTGCGGATCATGACGTGGATCTCGCTGCGCCTCGGGCGGCCGCTCGGGCGCCTCCTGCTGCGCGGCATCGTTCTCTACTTTCTGCTGCTGGCCCCGGCCGCGCGCCGTGCCTCGCGCGCCTACCTGAGCCGCGTGTTCGGACGGCCCGCGCGCTGGCTCGACGCCTACCGGCACATGCTCGTCTTTGCCACGACGATTCACGACCGCGTCTATCTGCTCAACGAGCGGTTCGATCTATTCGACTTGCGCGTCGAAGGCGGCGCACTCGTCGATACGGCGCTGGCGGGCGGCCGCGGTGCGCTGCTGCTCGGCGCGCATTTCGGCGGCTTCGAAGTGCTGCGCGCCATCGGCAGGACGCGGCCGAACCTGCGCGTGGCGATCATGATGTACGAAGAGAACGCGCGCAACGTCAATGCGGCGCTCGCCACCGTCAACCCGGCCGTCAAGCACGACGTCATCGGGCTCGGGCGGCCCGAGGCCATGCTCGAGGCGCGCGAGTACCTCGACAGCGGCGCGATGATCGGCATGCTGGCGGATCGCGCGCTGCGCGAGGACGGCGGCGACGCTGAAATACCGCTCGAATTCCTCGGCGCGCCCGCCCGGTTTCCGCTGGGCCCGATGAGAGTGGCGGCCATGCTGCGGCGCCCCGTCATCTTCATGGCGGGCATCTATCGCGGCGGCAACCGTTACGACCTCCATTTCGAAGCGCTCGCCGATTTCTCGGAGACGGCGCGCGACGAGCGCGCCGCCGCGATGCACGCTGCCGTGCAACGCTATGCGGCGCTGCTCGAGAAGCACTGCCGCAACGCGCCGTACAACTGGTTCAACTTTTTCGATTTCTGGCATGACGGCGACGGGGCCGCCAAGGGCGCTCCCGCCCATCCGGCACAGTCATCCCGCCCTGCCCCGGCAAGGACCTCCGACGCATGACGCTACCGCCGCTTTCCATCGTCAGCAAGCTTGCCCGCCGTCGGGCGTGGGCCGTCGCCGTGCTGGCCGCCGTTTCTTTCGGTACGCCGCTTTCGGCCGCAACCGCAGCCACGGCCACGGCGGGCGAGCCGGGCTGGACGCTCGACCGGCTGATGTCCACGCTCGCGCAAAACAAGTCCGGCCATGCCAGCTTCGTCGAAACGAAATACCTCGCGATTGCGGCCAAGCCGATCGAATCGTCGGGCGAACTCGCGTTCGCCGCGCCCGATCACCTGGAAAAGCGAACCATCAGTCCCAAACCCGAACGGCTCGTGGTAGACGGCGACAAGCTGACGGTGGAGCGCAACCAGCGCAGCTACACGGTCTCCCTCGCGCACTACCCGGAACTCGAGGCGTTTATCGAAAGCATTCGCGCCACGCTGGCCGGCAATCGCTACGCACTCGAGCAGCTTTACAAGGTCGCCGTCGGCGGGCATGGCGACGACTGGACACTGACCCTCATGCCGCTCGACGCACGCATGCTGAAAGCCGTGCGCACGATCTCGCTCGATGGCACGCGCGACGTGCTGCGCACCGTCGTCATCGAGCAGGCCGATGGCGACCGTTCGGTCATGCAGTTGCGCGACGCCGCGAAACGGTGAAGCAAAGAGACACCATGCGCAGCGAGATGCCGAACCGGTCCATTGCTTCTCTTCGCGCGCTGCTCGCACGGCGCCCGGTGCAACTGTGGCTGCTGTTTCTGCTCGGCTGCGCGATCGCGATTCAGCGTGCGCACTTCACGGCCGATCTGTCCGCGTTCCTGCCGCGTGCACCGAGCGCTCAGCAGCGGCTGCTCGTCGATCAACTGCGCGAGGGCGTCGTTTCCCGGCTCATTCTCGCGGCGATAGAAGGCGGCGACGCAGCCGCGCGCGCCGACATCTCGCGCGGCATGGCGGCCGCGCTGCGCCGCGATCCGCGCTTCAGTTCCGTGAATAACGGCGAGCCGGTCACGCAGGCACGCGACGAACGATTCGTCTTTGAGCACCGATATGCGCTCAGCCCGGCCGTCACGCCGCAGCGCTTTTCGGCAGAAGGGCTTCATCGCGCGCTCGGCGAGAGTCTCGATCTGCTGAGCTCGTCGGCGGGGCTGATGGCGAAGGTACTGCTGCCACGCGATCCGACCGGCGAAGTGGCGACGATCGTCGGCCAGCTCGACGCTCGGGCGCAGCCCGCATCGCGCAACGGAGTGTGGGCGTCGCGCGACGGCACACGCGCAGTCCTCGTCGCTCAAACTGCCGCGGCCGGCTCCGATACGGATGCCCAGGAAAGCGCGATCGCCGCCTTGCGCGCCGCATTCGATGCCGCCGTGCAAGGCAAGCCGCGGGCCGCATCGTATCGGCTGCTGCTCACGGGGCCCGGCGTTTTTTCGGTCGCAACGCGCGACGCGATCAAGCACGACGTCGAACGATTGTCGGCGATCAGTCTCGCGCTCGTCGTCGCCTTGCTGCTCGTCGTCTACCGCTCGCCGCGCACGCTCGCGCTCGGGCTCGTTCCCGTCGTGTCGGGTGTCGTCGCCGGTCTGGCCGCGGTGAGCCTCGCCTTCGGCGCGGTCCACGGCCTGACGCTCGGCTTCGGCACCACGCTCATTGGCGAGGCCGTCGATTATTCGATCTATCTGTTCGTTCAGTCGGCACGCCCCGGGGCGTCGGGTCAAGAGAACGAATCGGTCCGCGCATGGATCGCGAAATATTGGCCGACGATCAGGCTCGGCATGCTGACCTCGGTCTGCGGCTTTGCCTCGATGTTGTTTTCTGGCTTCCCCGGGCTCGTGCAGCTCGGCGCCTACTCCATCGCGGGGCTCGTCACCGCGGCGGCCGTCACGCGCTACGTACTGCCCCATCTGCACGGCCGCACCGTCGCCGTTCGCGATCTTTCGCGGCTTGGCGCCGCGCTCGCGCATGCGGCCCGCCTCGCACCGCGCCTGCGCTGGCCCTTCGCCGCGCTGATGCTCGGCGCCGTGGCCACGCTCGCGCTTCATCGCGCTCAACTATGGAGCCATGAGCTGTCGGCGCTGAGCCCCGTGCCGGCCGCGAGCCAGACGCTCGATGCGGCGCTGCGCGCCGACGTCGGTGCGCCCGACGTACGCTATCTCGTCGTCGTATCGGGCGCGACCGAGCAAGCGGTGCTCGAAGGCGCGGAGAAGATCGCCGCACGACTGCAACCGCTCGTCGATTCGGGTGCGCTTGCGGGCTTCGAGACGCCTTCGCGCTACTTGCCGAGCGATGCAACGCAGCGCGCGCGACGCGCGAGCCTGCCGCCGGCCAACGTGCTCGAAGCAAAAATGCGCTCGGCCGCAGCCAATCAGGCCATCGAGGTAAAACCGGAGGTCTTCGCGCCGTTCATCGCCGACGTCGAGCAGGCACGCAACGCACCGCTGCTGCGGCGAGCCGACCTCCATGGCACGTCGATGGGGCTCGCCGTCGATGCGCTGCTGACCGAACGCGCCGGCCGCTGGCAAGCGCTGCTATCGTTGCGCGCGCCCGCCACGCCGGCTGCGTCTCAAACCCCGGGCGGGCGGGCGAAGGCCGGGCAAGAGACGGGCGAGGCAAGCCTCGATGCACGGCGAATCGAAGCCGCCGTCGCTGATGCAGACGTACCCGGCGCGGTCTTCGTCGATCTGAAACGGGAAGCCGACAAACTCTACGTAGATTATGTACGCGAGGATATTCGCCTGTCGCTCGCGGGGCTGGCCGCCATCGCCGTACTGCTCCTGGCTGCATTGCGCAACCCGGCGCGCGTGGTCGCCACGCTCGCGCCGCTGCTCGCGGCCGTGCTGGTCGTAACGGCGGGCTTCGCGCTCGCGCACGAGCCGCTGACGATCCTGCATCTGATCGGATTGCTGCTCATCGTGGCCGTGGGCTCGAACTACGCGCTCTTTTTCAGTCGCGGTGAAGCGGCGCCCGGCACGGCTCGTCCGCATGCACCCGATCAGCCTCATCCGCACGAATCGCGGCATGCCATCGCCCCGCAGACCCTCGTGTCGCTGCTGGTCGCGAATCTGGCCACTGTCGCCGGCTTCGGCCTGCTCGCGCTATCGCATGTGCCGATGCTCGAGTCGTTCGGGCTGACGGTCGGCCCCGGCGCCATCCTCGCCCTGCTGTTCTCGGCGATCCTCGCGCCACGCGCACCGCAAAGCGAAGCCGCGGCAGCGATGGCGGCGGGCGAACGCGGGAGGAATACGGCATGAGCCGAACCGCGCTGCCGCCCGCCTCGCCATTGCCGGGCTCGCCTATCGGCGCGCCGCGCCGCTGGCGCCCGGCGCCCGTCGTCACGGGCACCCTCGCCTTGCATGCGGGCGCCGCCGCGCTCGCAGCCCTACAACCGGGCAGTTGGCCTTTGGCCCTCGGCGCCGTCGCCGCCTCGCACGCCGTGGTGACCGCGGCAGGGCTATGGCCGCGCAGCAGCCTGCTCGGCCCGAACTGGACGCGGTTGCCGGACTACACCGGCAACGGCAACGGCAACGGCAACGGCAACATCAACGGCATCGCCATCACGATCGACGACGGCCCCGATCCCGACGTCACGCCTCGCGTCCTCGACCTGCTCGATCGCTACGGCGCACGGGCAACGTTTTTCTGCATCGGCTCGCGCGCATGCCGCCATCCGCATCTCGTCGAGGCCATCGTGGCGCGTGGGCACGCCGTGGAGAACCACAGCCAGCATCACCGCCACCACTTTTCGCTGATGGGGCCGCGCGCAATGCGGCGCGAGATCGAGGCCGCGCAGCGTACGCTGACAGAACTGAGCGGTACGGCGCCGCTCTTCTTCCGTGCCCCCGCCGGATTGCGCAATCCGTTTCTGGAGCCCGTGCTGTGTACGCTCGGCCTGCAGCTCGCGAGTTGGACGCGGCGCGGCTTCGACACGCGCACGCGCGATGCGGCGCTCGTCTCCGAGCGGTTGTTGCGCGGGCTCGCGGCGCGCGACATCCTGCTGCTGCACGATGGCCATGCGCCGCGCGACGCGCAAGGCTGGCCGATCGTCCTCGACGCGCTCGACACCGTCCTGCGCGCGGCACGCGATTCGGGGCTGCCGTGCGTGACGCTACGCGCGGTGCTCCCGGCTACCGACGTTTTCCCAACGGCCGCAAAGACGGCCGCCGCCAGCTCCCTAGAAGCCAATGGCGAGGACCCACCGCTGTGAACCCACTGCAACTCACTCATTTCACCGCGACGAGCTGTATCGGACGCGGGCTCGGCCCGACGCTGCAAGCCTTGCGCGAGCAGCGCGGCGGGCTCGCGCCGTGTACATTCGAGCGCGCGGAACTCCAGACGTGGGTTGGCGCCGTCGATGGCGTCGACGACGAACCCGTGCGTGCCGACCTGCGCGCGTTCGACTGCCGCAACCACCGGCTCGCACAGCTGGCCCTCAGGCAAGACGGCTTTGCCGACGCGGTCGCGGCGGCGGCCACGCGCTACGGCGCCACGCGCATCGGCGTGTTCCTCGGCACGAGCACGTCGGGCATTCTCGAAACGGAGCAGGCCTATCGGCGGCGCGACCCGCAAAGCGGCGCATTGCCAGTCGATTTCCACTACGCGCAAACCCACAACTGCTACGCGCTCGCCGCATTCGTGCGCGCGTACTTCGCACTCGGCGGCCCGGCCGCGTCGATTTCGTCGGCCTGTTCCTCGGGGGCCAAGGTATTCGGCTCCGCGCGGCGCATGATCGAAGCGGGGCTCATCGATGCGGCCGTGGTCGGCGGCGTCGACTCCCTTTGTCTCACGACGTTGTACGGATTCAATTCGCTCGAACTGCTCTCGCGCGAGCGTTGCCGGCCATTCGACGTGGCGCGCAAGGGGATCTCGATCGGCGAAGCCGCCGCATTCGCGCTGCTCGAACGTCCGCGGCAGGCAAGCGGCGGCGACCACGCGATTCTGCTGCTCGGCATCGGCGAATCGAGCGATGCCCACCACATGTCGAGCCCGCACCCCGAGGGCCTCGGCGCACGCCGTGCGATCGAAGGTGCGCTCGCCACGGCCGGGCTGGCCGCGGCCGACATCGACTACATCAACCTGCACGGCACGGCCACGCCGGGCAACGACACGGCGGAGAGCCTGGCCGTCAACGCGTTGTTCGACGGCACGCCGTCGAGTTCGACCAAGGGCGCGACGGGCCACACGCTCGGCGCCGCCGGTGCGCTCGAGGCAGTCATATCGGCTCTCGCGCTGCGTCACCAGTTCGTGCCGGCCGGCATCGGCACGACCGAGCCCGATCCGGCCTTGAATCTCCATTACGTGCTCGAAAGCCGCAGCGCCCCGCTGCGGGCCGTGCTCAGCAATTCCTTCGGTTTCGGGGGCACGAACTGCAGCCTGATTCTGGGCCGCTCCGATATCACGCACGAAGGGAGTACCGGACGATGAACACGATGAGCGCCTATATCGACGGCGTGGGACTCGTCGGCCCGGGCCTCGCGAACTGGCCGCAAGCCGCGCAGGCCCTGACTGGTGCCATCGCCTATGCGCACGCGCCCGCGGCCATTCCGCCCGCGGCGGCACTGCCGGCCGCCGAGCGCCGCCGCACGAGCCCGTCGGTCAAACTCGCACTCGCCGTGGGCACCGAGGCCGCGCGAGCGGCCGAACGCGATGCGGCCATGCTCGGCACCGTATTCGCCGCATCGGGCGGCGATGGCGAGAACTGTCACGCGATCTGCGAAATGCTGGCCGGAGACGATCGCTATATTTCGCCCACGCGCTTTCACAACTCGGTGCACAACGCACCGGCCGGATACTGGAGCATCGCCGCGCGGGCGATGACTGCATCGAACGTGCTCTGCGCGCATGACGGCACGTTCGCCGCCGGCTTGCTCGAGACCTTGTGCCAAGTCGCTGTCGACGAGCAGGACTCGCTCCTGATCGCGTCCGACACGGAGTACCCGCATCCGCTGCGCGACGTACGCCCCACACGCGATGCATTCGGCGTCGCCCTCGTACTTGCGCCGCGCACGAGTGCGCAAACGCTCGCACGCATCGACGTGCGGCTGACCGATGCGCCGGCCACGACGTTGAGCTCGCCCGCACTCGAGGCGCTGCGCCTCGACAATCCGGCGGCCCGTGCGTTACCGCTGCTCGAAGCACTCGCGTCGGGACGCACCGCCACGATCGTGCTCGACTATCTCGACGACCTGCGCGTGCGCGTCGAGGTGGTGCCCGCGCGCGCACTCACAACACCGACACCGCAATGAATACGAAACAACCGCTCGCGCCGCCGCTCGATCACGCGTGGATTGCCGCGCACATCCCGCACAGCGGCGCAATGTGCCTGCTCGATGAAGTCGTGCAATGGGATGCCGAGACGATCCGTTGCATGGCGACGAGCCATCGCGATCCGCACAATCCGCTGCGCATGAACGGCCGACTCGGCGCCGTGTGCGGCGTGGAGTACGCGGCCCAGGCAATGGCGGTACACGGCGCGGTGCTGGGCGCCGCATCGGGCCAGCCGCGCGTGGGCTTTCTCGCGAGCCTGCGTAACGTCGAGACACACGTGGCACGGCTCGATCTGATCGAAGCGCCGCTCGACGTCACCGCCGTGCGCATCGGCGGCGACGCGAACAACGTTCTCTATCGCTTTACCGTGCGAGACGGTGAGCAAACCTTGGTCGAGGGGCGTGCCGCCGTGATCCTCGACGCTTCGACAACAGCGGTCGGATTTCACAATGCATAACAGGAGAGCACCCATGAAAAAAGTCCGTCAATTGCTGCTCGCCGCGTTGATTCCCGCGGCCCTGAGCGCCACGGCTCATGCCGACGTGAAGGAGACGGCGCACGAAGCGAAGGAGAACATCAAGGCCGCTGGCAAGAAAATCGGCGAAGATGCGCGCGAGGCGGCACATGGCGTGGCCAGCACGGCGAAGGCCGCAGGCCACGCTGTGGCTAGCGGAGCACGCACGGGCTACTACGCGACGAAACACGCGGTTCGCCGAGCCGTGGGCAAGGACGGACCCGAAGGCGAAACCGGAACAACGGGCGAATCGAAGTAAGGGGCCGCCGCCGGGGCAACGACGGCCGGTGCCTGCACCATACAGCACGGGCTGCGGGCGCTGCGGGCATGCAGCCGGTGTGCGTACGCCGCAGCCCGCGTGCTCAGACGGAGCCGGAACCCGCGCTCAGCTTGGCGAGCACACCATCGACGATGCGATCGCATCGTGCACCGTCGAACGAAAACACGTCGCGTTCGGCCAGATCGATTTGCTGCGCGAGCGATTCGCGCAGCAGACTCCTCGCCCGGAAGTGGCGCGAACGGACGGTGGCCTCCGGTATGCCGAGGCACTGCGCCGTTTCTTCGACGCTCAGTTCCTCCACGCACCGCAAGACGAACACCACGCGAAACGCCTCGGGCAGCGCATCGAGCTGACGCTCGAGCAACGCGCGAAGCTCTGTGCGCATCAGCGCATGATCGGGCGACGAGGTTTGATCGGGGTCCATGGTGTGGCGCTCGAAGTCGGCGACGGCCGATGTGTGGACCATCGGCGCGATATTGTCGCGCCGCGCGCCGCGGCGCTGGCGCGCGAAGCATTCGTTCAGTACGAGACGCGAAAGCCAGGTGGCGAGGGAGGCATCTCCGCGAAAGCGGGCGATGGCGCGAAACGCCGCGACATAGGCGTCTTGCAGCGCATCTTCGGCTTCGGCGTCGTCGCGCAGCGTGGCGCGCGCGAGGCGGTAGAGCCGCCGGTTGTGGCGGCGCATCACCTGTTCGAACGCCGCATGGTCTCCGGCTGCGGCAAGCGCGGCAAGTGCGCTGTCGTCCATGCTCGCCCACGATGCGCCACTCGCGCGCGGCGCGGTCGGTCCGTCGCTCATCGCTTGCCTCTGACGATAAGCACCGCTTTCATGGTCGGATGCAGCGCACAGGCATACGCGTAGCGGCCGGGCCGGCGCGCAACGTAGGCCCACGACGCTTGCGGGGCGATCTCGTGCGAATCGAATGTGCGCGCCGCGGTAGCCGTGTGCGCGACGAGGTCATGGTTGACCCACACGATCGTGTCTCCCTGCTCGACCGTCAGACTCGGCGGCGCGAAGCGCATCCCTTCGATCGTGACGGTATGCGTCGCCCCCGCGGCGAAATCGGCCGCGCCGATAGCCGCAACGGCGACGATGCCGCATGCGGCCCGGCGCAGCGCTGCCGACCTCGCTCGATCAATCGGCATGCTTCTCATGATCGGCTCCCAGCGTCGACTGCAGTTCGCGAGCGTGCTCGAGGTGGGCAACGAACGCCGGGCGCACCTTGACGAGCAGCTCCTTCAACTGCGCGTTGCTCGCGGAAGGGATCAGCGCCTTGTCCATTGCGTCGAGCACCTGCTGATGGTACGCCACCTCGTGCCCGACATAGGCGCGGTCGAACGCACGACCTTTGAGCGATCCGAGCGCGGCGAGATTCTCGTCGCCGCCCTTTTTCAGCGCCTCGCTCGTTGCGTTGCTTTCGGGCTTGAGATCGAGCCGGTTGGCAAGCTCGATCGCGGACTTGTTGACGTTGGTGTGATCGGTCACCATGAGCTTTGCGAAGGCTCTGACCTGCTTCGTCGCGGCCTTGCTCTCGGCGAGCTTGCCTGCATCGACGTCGACTTGGTTCGCCGTCACCACGATTGCGGCGATCTGTGGATCCGTCAGCCGCGTTTCGTCCGCGTGCGCGGCCAGCGGCAACATGGACAGCAGCCCTATCAGGCCCAGTTTGTGCGTAAGCGTCATTTGCATTCTCCTGTCTGGTCGGAACGACCGTCCTCGCGCTGGCGATGACGGGTCTGCGGCGATAGATGCCGCGACTCGACGCGGCGTTCCCGGCTTCGATGTATGTACGCATTCGCGAAAAACGGCGCGGCCAGGTCTGCAGCCAGCGTTGCTGGCGCCGCACTGTGGGAGGGCCCCTCATGGAACCGCTTCGAATACTGGTCACCGCCACTGTCTTGCTGGCTATCACGGCCGTGGGCGGCATCGTGATGGCCGGCATGCGTCTGGCTGGCAAAGACTATCCGCCGACCTCGTTCGCTCGCCGCAACGCTGATCTCCGAGAAGAAAGAATGGATCCGAGAGAATAAAGTGCGCCTGGGGGCCGGATCATAAACCGTTGAATCATCGACGCAGTGAGGATCGAGGTGCCACGCGAGTTACGCGTTTCGCGCAAAACCGGGCGGATCCTCTGCCTGTGTGGGCCCGCACGAGCTGATTGTCTGCGGCAGGCGTACGATAGACAGCATCGTTCCGTTGTGGGACGGCCTGATGAATGGAGGGTCGAGATGAGACGCCTTTACTTCCTGGCACCTGACACGACGACGGCAAGGGCGATCGTAGACGACTTGCTTCGGACGCGGATCACGTGGCGACACATCCATGTACTCGCGAATCACAGCGTCGCACTTGAAGAGTTGCCTGAGGCATCGTTGCTGCAGAGCAGCGACGTCGTGCATTCGCTTGAACGCGGCGTGGCGCTCGGCGGTGCGACCGGCGCCCTGCTCGGCCTCGTGGCGCTGGTATTTCCGCCCGCGGAACTCGCTATTGCGGGCGGAGCCGTTGTCGCATTGACGTTGGCGGGTGCGGGCTTCGGGGCCTGGACGGCCGCCATGATCGGCGTCGATGAACCGAACGCGCGACTCGAGCGCTTTCGTGACGCCATACGTGACGGCCAGCTGTTGATCATGGCCGACGTCGCTGCATCGCGAGAACAAGAGATCGAGCAGATGGTCGCGCAGCATGTTCCGAAGGCGCATCTCGAAGGGGCCGAGCCCACCACGCCGATTTTTCCTTGAAAAGGCTCTCCGCTGCCGGCAAACTGGTCAAACGGTATCGATGAGCGGTTCATCAGAGGCACGGCTCCGGCTCGAAAAGAAAATGAAGCGATTTTCCCCGACGGAGCTATCTGATCTTCTCTACGAAGGCGAGCAGCGGCCGGGCGATATGGAGCTTAAGAAAGGCTGCGGACGGCCATGATGCGACGTTCGCATGCGGCGTCGCTCAGACGTTCAGACATCGGTTCTACTCAGGAACCGGCCATTCGATTCCCAACAGTGAAGTGCTCTTTGTCGGCCTCAGCGGTCGTTCGACGCGAGGGCTGCCGATGGACGAAGGAAGCCAGAAATCGGTCGGTCAAGATGCGGCACGGGAAACCGCAGAGTAAAGAAGCATGTCGGCCGTGAGCTGCCGGCAGCGCCAAGAAGAAGCGGTCATTAACGCTCGCATTATGCGGTGCTGGAGCGCAAAGCACGGAAAGTCGTTACGCGGCGATGCGGAATTCTTCTTGGCGTCAAACAACGCTTATTGAAGGGGATCTAACGTTGAAATTGACCTGTGCGCGGAGGCATTGCGCTGCGGGGCGTACCCTCACCAGCACGCCTCGTGGCGCAATGCCGGTATTCATCGGGTGTACTGCTTCTCGTCGACATAGGCGTCGAGCGAACCCAGTAGATGCAATATGACTTCGTCGACGCGCTTAGCAATACCAAGCATGTCGTTCGTCGCTTTGGAGCGTCCGAAGGTCACGGGATCAATGTGCCCGTGTGCGATTTCGTTCCGACCATCTGCTAAGTCTTTCAAGGCAATCCGATGTAGAGGGCTGGGAACGCTTGGTGCATTGAGGCCAAGGACTAACCAGATCGTATCAAGATGCTCGCCCCGGATGGTTCTCCCGTCAAGAGGCAGTATGTTCTCTGCCAAGAGTGCTGGTTTCGCTTCGGCAGTACGAAGGAACATCGCGATCTTCTGCTCCCACGAACTGCTTCTGCTTCGATCCGCAATCGAGGCGAACTCCGCATCGCAAAGCAGAGAGAATAGACTGAACCGGAGATCCCTGACGGGTACCGCCAGTTGCGTGATTTCGCGCAAGGTCGCTTGCAGCGAGTCTCGGATGATTCGCTCAAGGAGTGCGGCTAGCCAGACGTAGGCTGAGGCTCGTACGGCGGCACCTCTCTCTTGAACTGGCGAAGATGGTGAAATCACTGCGGTATCCGCGTGGGCTATGTCTGCCCGGACTCGAGCGAGTTCACGAGTCGCGAGCATGAGTTCCGAAGTAAATCGCATCCTGCAAGCTCAGTCTAGCCCCCGAGGAGCTTCTCGGCGCGCGCGTTGCGAGCTTCGAAGGACGACTTGGTATTTGTTCCTTTTGTGCTGGACTTCAGAAGATCCGCGTCGTTGAACCAATCTGCTTGGGGTGTCTTCAGCTTCTTGCCTGCTTTCAAAATCCGGCCAGCACCCACCAAAACGGCTTCCAATTGGTTGAGAGGAGTATTTCCATAGCCCTTCCGGAGCAACGGCCCTCCGGTGATCTTGAAAATACCGTCAATGACGCTATTGAACAGCTTTCGACATTGGTCAAGATCAAGCTGCGGTCCTGATTCCTTCATGTATCGGTTAAGGAGCGACTTGACGTTTCCGTCGTACTTGTCGGCCCAGTTCAAGTATGCGAAGAACTTGAGTACAAGCTCCTCCCGCGTCCCGTCGTTCTGATGGACTGATTGAAGTTTTACCAACTTCTTAAAGGTAGGTTGTTCTCCAAGCTCTCGCAGCAGTTCGGCGAACGGGCCGCGATAAATACACGCACGGACCTCCTGAGGGCTAAGTGATACCCCTCCCTTGTTCAAACGCTCGAACACCTCAAACCGGATTTCCGGATCACTCTTGTCGCTCAGGGCCGTGACGCGCAACGATCGCTTTCCGAACTGCAATCGGATAGGCGTCGGCAAGTCCGAGTAGCGGTACGTGTTGAACGACGGGAGCTTTCGGAGTTCAGTCAAGCAGAGCGACTCTTCTTTTCCGAGTTGTTTCAACGTCACCGGGCTAACCGACATGAAGTGAATAAGGGTGGACAAGCGCTGCAGGCCATCCACTACTTCCCATGTGCCGTCTGGGTTCGAAGCGACGTAGATGCTGGGCACTGGAAGTCCCAAGAAGAGTGACTCGATTAAATAGGACTCGTCTTCTTCGGACCACCTAAACTTTCGTTGATACTCGGGCGCCCGAATCAACTCGTTTGCCTCGGCCATGCGCACGATCTCACCGAGAGTGAGATCGTAGTTGTCGACATCGACCTGTCGGCGCTGCTCATCGAGCTCAGACTGAAGCAGCAGAGGTTGTTTGTCGGTCATTTTTCTGGCAGTTGATTGAGTGACTCCGTAATTATACAGGCGTCGGGTAAGCCCCACTCGAACGATCGCTTCCACGCAGATTTCGGTCATCGACCGGGCGGAATTGGACGACCGCTATGGCCAAGCTGCGCCCTTGTAGAATTGGCTTGGATGACCGGACCACTCAGTTAGCCGCCATTGAATCACAGAAAGCCTGACCGGCAGTTGAGGGTCGACAAGACTCATTCGCCGTTCGAGTGGAAACACCTTGCGAGGCCGGTTCGGCGACTCGAAAGCTGGCTGGATTAGGCGTCAGGCGTGTGCTGTGCTGTGGGCTCGGGTACGGCTCTTCGAGGTCGTGCTGCCCGCTCGCTTCGCGACCGACCGTGCCTTCTTAGCCACCAGGGCCTTCGTCGCTGTTTTGGCTTTGGTGGCGGCTTTCGGCACTGCCTCGGGCTTTGCCAGTGTGAGGTGCAGGCCCATCGCCCCGATCACCTTCATGATCGTCGCGAACTCAGCATTTCCCTTGTTGGAGAGCGCGCGATACAGCGCTTCGCGCGCGATACCCGACTCGCGTGCGAGTGCTGTCATACCACGAGCCTTTATCTACGTCGCCAAGTGCCGCCTGGATCTCGACCGGATCTCCACCCTCAAACGCTTGCGCGAGATACAGCCGGTAGTCGTTTTCATCCTTCAGATACTTCGACGCGTCGAATTCCATCAACTCGCTGACTTTCATGTCAAAACTCCAACTCTTTTGCGATGACCTTGGGTCGACTTCGGCCGATGCCCCCAGCCCTTCCAGACCACCCGCCAAAAAAGCAACGCGTCGAGCCTCGACCATCGGCCTTTCAACACAGCCGGTAACGACTAGAATTGCACCTTTAGCCGGAATACGCCAATGTCCTTTGCTTCGCTTGGCCTGATCGATCCCCTGCTGCGTAATGTGCAGGACCTCAACTACCGGACCCCTACGCCGGTGCAGGCCAAGGCGATTCCCGCTGTGCTAAGCGGCAAGGACGTCATGGCGGAGGCACAGACCGGCACTGGCAAAACGGCGGGTTTTGCGCTGCCGCTGCTGCAGCGGCTGGTGCAACACGGCCCCGCTGTCTCCAGCAACCGCGTGCGTGTTCTGGTGCTGGTGCCCACGCGTGAACTGGCTGAACAAGTGCTGCAAAGCTTTATCGACTACGGCAACGGCCTCGACTTGCGATTGCTGGCCGCCTACGGCGGCGTCAGCATCAACCCGCAGATGATGAAGTTGCGCAAAGGCGTCGATGTGCTCGTTGCCACGCCGGGCCGTTTGTTGGATCTCAATCGCCAGAACGCGGTCCAGTTCGATCAAATACAAACGCTGGTGCTGGACGAAGCCGACCGCATGCTGGATCTGGGCTTTGCGCGCGAACTCAACGCCATCTTCGTTGCCTTGCCCGCTCGGCGCCAGACCCTGCTGTTTTCCGCCACATTTACCGATGACATCCGGGCCATGGCGGCGAGCATTCTTCGCGCCCCGGTCAACATCAGCGTCAGCCCGCCCAATACCACCGCCAGCAACGTCAAGCAGTGGGTGGTACCGGTGGACAAAAGGAACAAGCCTGACCTCTTCATGCACCTTGTCGCCGAGAACCACTGGGAGCACGCGCTGGTGTTCGTCAAAACCCGCAATGGCGTGGATTATCTCGCAGCCTTGCTGGACGACGCAGGCTATGCGGTCGACACCATTCACGGTGACAAGCCGCAACCCGCCCGCCTCCGCGCGCTGGAGCGCTTCAAGAGCGGCGAAGTCAATATGCTGGTAGCCACCGATGTCGCTGCGCGCGGGCTGGATATCGACGACCTGCCGCTGGTGATCAACGTTGACCTGCCCATCGTGGCGCAGGACTATGTGCACCGTATTGGCCGTACCGGCCGCGCGGGCGCCAGCGGCGTGGCAGTGTCTCTCGTGTGCGCCGATGAAGCGCCGCAACTGGCGGCGATCGAAGCGCTGATCCGGCAAACGCTGCCCCGTAAGGAAGAGCCGGGTTTCGAAGCCGAACACCGCGTGCCGCAAACCAGCACGACGGGCCAGATCATCAAAAAACCCAAAAAGCCCAAGAAGCCCAAGGTGTCGCAAGCTGCGCCCGGCGGCATGCCGGTACTCGGCAAAAAACCGCACGCGCACAGTGGCGAGAGCAAACGCAAGCCCGCGAAACGCGGGTAAAGGTACAAACTTGTCCAGCGGTAATCCGTTCAGCGTGCAAAAGCCTCGCAGCAAGCCGGCCGGCAACCCATCTGCGAATTCGCGTATGCCGACTGGCAAACCCGCAGGTGGCCGAGGCAAACGCCAACCCTGATCCGCGGGGATGAGTAACACGAGCGCCGCAATAGGCTGGGAGGTTTGCAGCCGCACCATCGACGCGAGTTCCAACAACCAAGACCGCTTCACCGCCTGCGCGCGGGCGACGAATACGATGCGCCGCCGCCCGGCGCGCTGTCCGTGGCCGGCGTGGCCCGACGGCTCGCGAGCCACGCCAGCAGCCGCTGACCGTCGTCGCCGAGAAACCACCGTGCGTGCCCGAGCAAATACCCGTCGTAGGCCACGTCGGCCGTTGCGGGCGACGCCAGAATGCCGTCGAAGTACGCCACCTCGGAGAGCGCGAACTCGGTATGCACGATCGGAAGCATGGCGACCAAGGCGGCATAGGCGTCTTCGGCGAGCGGCATCACGGATTCGTACCCGCCAAGCAGCGCGTCGATGTGCTCGAAGCACACCTGCCGCGCATGCGCGGGCGCCAGCCAATCGATGGCGTTGCGCTCGATCGCCAGCGCGAGGTCGTAGACGGCACAGGTCCGATCGCACAGGCCGAAGTCGAGTATCGTGCCCACCTCGGCGCCGTCCGCGCTGCCGGACCAGATCAGATTCGAGGCGTGCCAGTCGCCATGCGTCCATAACGGCTCCAGCGCGGGCAGCAGCGGAGCGAGGCGTGCATGCCACGGCGCGATCGCCTGCGCGATGTCCTCGCGCCAGCGGCGCGTGGCAAGTGCCGCGGCAAGCAGCGGCTGGGTCACAACCCATCGCTCGAGCGCATCGAAAAGGTCGGGCGAAGCCAGCACGCGAAAGCTCGATAGCAACGGCTGCAGCTTGCGCGCGGGTGCGTCGTATCCGCGCGCTGCGCGATGCAGTTCGGCGAGCGCACGGCCGGCCGCGCGCGCGTGCGAACGGTGAAAGAACGGCTTCCACGACATGACGGCGCGGTAGGCATCGACGCCCGGCGCCGCGGTGTGCACTTCGTAGGTCCATTCGCCCATCGTCACGGCGGTGTCGCCCTCGCGCTCGGCAAGCACTTCGGCCAGGGGCATGCCGCGGCTTCGCAGATGAGCCATGAAGCGATGCTCCTCCGCCAGTCCTTCGACGTCGCGAATAAGGCGATGATGGCGTTTGACGAAGAGCGTGCGGCCGCTCGCCACCGCGACGAGAGCGGCGGCCGAAAACGGACGCGGGCTGTGCCAGAGAAACTTCGCGGGCGCGCCGATGCCCTCGTATCGGCCGAAAAGGGCGACGAGCGCATCGTGCGTGATCAAAGGCCAGTCGCGCTCGGCCTGCTCGCCCGCCACACCGAACTGCAGCGGCGCGGCGGCGCTATCCGCGGCAAGCTCTTCGCTGCCGTCGCGCTCGATCCGCGGAGATTCAGGGGACATCGATCGCTTTCCTTCGAAACACGTCATCGGCCACCGTCGCGCAGCGTCACAGCAGCGGCCGGCAACGGCTCGCGCGCCGCCGCGGCCGATGCCCTGCGCCAATCGCGCCAACCCACCGCGGCGAGCACGACGAACCCCGCGTAAAGCGCCGCTGTCGGATAGAGGCCCTTGAATACGAACATCGCGACATAGACGACGTCGACGACGATCCACAGCACCCATGACGCAATATAGCGCCGCGCCGTCCAGTATTGCCCGACGAGACTGAAGGCTGTGAGCGTCGCATCGACGAACGGCAGCGAGGCGTCGGTCCAGCGCGCCATCGCCGCGCCGAGCGCGGCGCTACCCACCGCCGCCGCGAGCAGCCCCGGCAGCAGCGCCGCAAAACCCACGTCGCGCGCGGGCGCGACCTCACCGCGCCCCTCTTCGGCATGCTCGCCGCGCACCCTGCGTTGAGCGAACCAGCGCTGCCAGCCGTAAAACTGCAGCGCGGCAAATGCGCCTTGCAGCAGCATGTCCGAGTAGAGCTTGGCCGCGAAGAAGATCCACGCGTAAAGCGCAACCGACAGCAGGCCGACGGGCCAGCACGACATGCGGCGTCGAGCGGTGAGCCAGATAGCGAGCGCGCTCGCTGCCACGCCGGCGATTTCGATGACGGACATCGGTTCACGGCCTCGGGACGGTTGATCGAATCGGCATGGCCCGCCTTCGCTCAGAAATCGTAGGTCACGGACATGCGCGCCGTGCGCGGTGCGCCGGGAAACAGATAGGCATCGCCTTGCAGTTCGCCCGCATCGCGCCAGTAGGACTTGTCGAACAGGTTGTCGACGGCGAGCCTCACTACCGTCGTGTGCCCGCCGATCTTCGTCGTGTAGCGCGCGCCCACGTTGAAGACGACCCATGCCGGCACGCGCGCGGTGCCCGCTTCGTTTGCGGTGCGGCTCGCGCTGTAATCGACGCCACCGAGCAGATGAAGCCCCGCCACGGCCGGCACCGCGTAATCGGCCGTCAGCGACGCGCGCAACGCCGGCACGTTGATGACCTGATGCCCTTCGTAAGCGGCCGTACCCGAATCGTATGCGCGTGCACGAATCGCGGCCACGCTCGCCGTAAGCGCGATTCGACGCGTGAGCTGGCCGGCGGCGCTCAGCTCGACGCCGTCGTGCCGCTCGGTGCCCTGCTGCACGAATGTGTACCCTGCCGTCGACGCGTCCGGCCGGGCGTACTCGAACGGTTTGCTCAGCGAAAAGATTGCGGCCGTGAGGTCGAGACGGTCGAGCCAGCCATACTTGGCACCCAGTTCGAACTGATGCGATTCAACGGGCGGCAAGAACGCGTAGGCATTGCTCGCGCGCACGGGCGCCTGATCGCCGAGCGAGAGCGCCTTGCCGTAGGACGCATAAAGCGAAAGCGCGCTCGCCGGCTTGTAGACGAGCGCCACTTGCGGCAGGAACACCGACCGGTTCGTGTCGGTGCGCGGGCCGTCGAGGCTGTCCCACGCGTGCTGCCGTAAGAGCACTTGCCGCCCGCCGGCAATGAGTTGCCAGTGCTCGCCGAGCGTAATCCGGTCCGAGCCGAAGACGGCGTACTGCCATGCATCGAGCCGCGGATACGACGGACCGGCCGTATTCGACGACGGCGAGAACGCGACATCGGGCCCATAGATGTTCTCGCTGCCGATGTAGTCGTACACCGCATCGGCCATATGCACTACGCGGCGCGATACGCTCGCGCCGAGCGTCAGTTCGTGCCCGATCGCCCCCGTCGCGAACTTGCCCGTCACGGCCGCGCGCGCTTCGTCGTTGCGCCGGTATTCGCCCGGGCTGCGGTAATCGTAGACGTCGTAATCGCCGTTCGCGCCGAAAAAGTAAGGCGACGTCGTGCCGGCGGCGCAGCTCGCCGCGTAATAGCAGCCGTAGGCGAACGCCGCGTTGTCGTCGATCATCGTTCGGCTGCGGCCGACCGCCACATAAGCGCGCCAGGCATCGTCGAACCGATAGTCGAAGCGGCCGCTTAAATTGAGCGCGTCCGTGGTCGTCGGCTTCGTCCACGATTGGCCGCCGAGCCACTTGTGCGGCGAAGCGTCGGGCACGACCGTGCCGCCAAGCAGTTGATAGCCCGACGCCGAGCGTTGGACCCACTGCTGGAATTCCGCATCGAGCTGCAGGCTCGCACGTGGGCTCATGTCCCAGTCGGCTGCTATCGAGGCAAAGCTGCGCCGCCCGTTCGTACCGTCGACGTACGAGTGCATGTTTTCCTTCGCGGCATTGATTCGGAATCCGAACTGATTGTCGGGCCCGAAACGGCGGCCAAGATCGACGGCGGCCGAAGTCGAGCCGCGGCTGTCCACGCCCGTGCTGATGCTCGCGACGTTGCGCGAGCGCTTCGTCACGTAGTTGACCACGCCGCCCGGCGCAATCACGCCGCCGTCGATTCCGGCGAGACCGTTGAGAATTTCCACGCGCTCCTTGTTCTCGAGCGCAACGTTCTGCTCGCCCGAAATCGTCAGGCCGTTGATACGTATCGCGCTTGCGAGGTCGAGCGGAAAACCGCGGATCGAGAAGTTCTCGAAGTAGCCGACCGGGGCGTAATCGTTATTGACGGAGGCATCGTTTCTGAGCACGTCGCTCGCACGCTTCGCCTGCCAATCGTCGAGTTGCGCGCGCGTCACGACGTTGACCGACGCGGCCGTGTCGCGCAAGCGGGCGTCGTCGTAGCCGGCCACCGATGCGCGCTGCGCGCGCAGGCCGCTCTCCGGGCCGCCCGTCACCGCGACCGTCGGCAGCACGTCGCCGCCCGAAGCCGCGCCTGCATCGGCCGAGGAAGCTGGCACAGAAGCTGGCACAGAGGCAGGCAAAAAAGCGGAAGAAGCAGGCTCGGCTTGCGCGGCCGCGATCTGCGCGGCCGCCAGCGTCATCGTCAACCCGGCGCTCAACCGCATGCCCCGCTGCCGCGACGATTGCGGCGATTTACTTCTTTTCATACTTGATATCGAATCGAATACGCCCGGCGTCAGCCGGCTGCGCATCGTCAGCGCGGCTGATCCAACCACGAACCCGGGGAAAAAGGTGTTCTGTGCAGGCGGTCCCGCGTCGTTAAACGCTACCCGCTCCGGACCTGGCGGCCAGCCTGCACGGGTGAAAACCGCGGCCGCCACTATATCAGCATCGCCATAGGCGGGATCCGCCCCGGGCTTCAACGGGCAAGCACCGGCTCGTCCGCGGGCGGCGGATGGGCGTCGCGCTCGCTCTCGCCCTGCTCGAGCACCTCGAGAAAACGGCGCACGCCAGCGGGCTGCGCGTTGCTACGCCAGAGCACATGGGTTTCCACCGCGAGCGGCAGCCAATCGAGCGATTTGAATACGACTCCGGGCGGATGCATGCGCCGCATGCTCGCCTGCATGACGGCAGCCCCCAGCCCCGCACTCACGAGCCCGAGCGTTGTGGATACCTGCGCAACCTCGAATTGAATATCGGGCGCAAAGCCGCTTGCGGCGCACGCGGCGAGAAAGCGCTCGCGGGCCGCCGGATTGATCGATTTCGGCAGCGCGATCCAGGGCTCGCCGTCGAGTTCTTCAGGGAGGATCTCGCGCCGTTGAGCCAGCCGGTGATCGTGTGCCAGCGCGAGCACGAAGGGTTCGCGCGAGAGCAACTGGCTCGAAAACGACGCGGAGCGCGGCGGCGGCAGGTTGTAGACGAAAGCAACGTCGATGACCGAACGCTCGAGCGCATCGGCCTGCTCCCCGGAACGCATGGCAGCCAGTTTGAGCTTCACGTGCGGATACGCCGCGCGAAACCGCCGCAGCGCGGCCGGCAGGCGCCCGTTGTGAATCACCCCTTCGCAGTAACCGATCGAGACCGTGCACATCTCGCCCTTGCCGACTTGGCGCGCACGCTCTTCGAGCCGGGCCGCCTGGGCCAGCAGTTCCCTCGCCTGCACGAGGAAATCCTTGCCGGCGGGAGTGAGCCGCACACGCTGCCGCACGCGCTCGAAAAGCTGCAAACCGAGATGCGACTCGAGCTGGCGAATCTGGCGGCTGAGCGGCGACTGGGAGATATGCAGCCGCTCGGCGGCCCGCGCCACGTGCTCGGTCTCTGCCACAGCCACGAAATACCGGAGTTGCTGCAATTCCATGATTGAGTCCTCGACAGCATCAACTGTGTCGAATTAAGTCTTGGACAGCATTATATCGAGCACCTAAGCTCCAGGCTCGGCATGTCGCCGCTTGTGCAACACCTCGTCACCGCCCACCATGCAAAGAGACTCCGCCGTCGTCGACCAGCCCCGCTTCGCCATACCGCATGGCATTCTCCTCACCGTGCTCGTGCTGCTGAGCGCAAGCGGGCTCCTCGCATCCGACATCAATCTGCCCGGCATGTCGATTGCCGCACAGGCGCTCGACGCGCCGATCTCGGCGTTGCAGCGCACGTTCAGCGTCTACGTGGTCGGGCTTGCCATCGCGCAGGCGGTCTACGGCCCGCTTTCCGACAGCTTTGGGCGACGCCGGCTCGTCATCGGCGGTATGGCGCTCTATACGGCCGCATCGATCGCGTGCGCGCTCGCCCCGAGCGTCGCGACGTTCGGCGGCGCCCGCATTCTGCAGGCATTCGGGGCGGGTGCCGGCATGGTGATTGGCCGAGCCATCATCAGCGACCTTTTCGATGCGAAGACCGCCGCGCGCATTTTCACGACGATCATGCCGATCGTCGGCGCATCGCCGGCACTCTCGCCGCTCGTGGGCGGCTATCTCACCACCTACGTATCGTGGCGGGCACCGTTCGTCTTCACGGCAGCGCTCGGCGCGCTCGCGCTCGTGCTGCTCGCGGCCTACATTCCCGAGACCGGCCCGCAGTCCGCACGCGATCGGCACTGGTTGCACACTTTCGCGGATTACCCACGACTGCTGGCCGAACCGCGCTTCTGGTCGTATGCGGTCAACGTCTGCGTCGGCTACGCAGCCTACCTCGCCTATCTCGCTGCCTCGCCCGTCATCTTCGAGTCGATGGGACTGTCGGCGAAGGGCATCAGCTACTGCTATATCAGCCTCTCGGTCACCTACATCACCGGCAATCTCGTCTCGCGCCATTGCGCTCGCCATCACTCGCTCGACCGCCTGCTCGGGGTCGGCTACGCGCTCTTCGCCGCGGGCGCGCTCACGCTCGTCGCGCTCGCGGTTCATGGCGTATCCACGCCGTTGCCGCTGGTGCTAGGCGTGTCGCTCGTCACGCTCGCCAACGGCTTTCTCCTGCCTCTCTCGCTCGCGGGCGGCGTCACGAGCTTCCCGTCGAGCGCGGGCGCCGCGTCGGGGTTGATGGGCGCATTGCATCTGAGTGCGGGCGCGCTTGCCATCTACACGATCGCGGCGCTGCCCGGAACCGTGACGGTCCTGGCCTCGTTCGTCGCCGCCATCGCGCTCTTCGGCTGCGTCGCGTACCCGTTGCTGCTGCGGCGATCCATGCGTCCCCGCATCGCGCGCGCCGCAGCCTGCCCTTCGAATTGATTGCTCTGGAGCGATTGAACGTTCGCGCGGCAATGCGGCGAGGCATCTTGATCAACTTGCCCAGGGCCGCATGCGCGATGGCGGCTTTCGGGCAATGGCAGGCCCGATTCGTAAAGGGAACGTAATCCCCTCTTGATAGCATCGTCGCTCCGCCCGTTTTTTAAAGTCAGAGCAAACCGCAATGAAACGAACCTTTCTCTCGCTGATCGCCGTCGCGGCATTCTTCGGTACGATGTCGGAGACGTTCGCCGCCACGCAGCACCATCACCTGGTCTGCCACAAGGTGCACGTCCATCATCATTGGGTGAAGCGCTGCCGCTGATCGCGCGAGGCCGCCCCGCTTTTCCAGCGTAGCGGCCCTTGGTGGTCATTCACCCGAAATACGCCGCCATACGCTCGCGCGCCGCGACGAACGCCGGCCGCCTTACGGAAGTCACTTTCGGCTCCCACAGCGGATTGAGCGGCACATGGTATCCCGCCTCCTTTGCACGGCAGACCAGTTCGGCCAGTTCGTGCTCGTCGTTCACAAGGCAGACCTCCTCGAAGCGCCCGATCTTTTCGGGAAGCGCAAACGTCAGCGGATAGTTGGCCAGGGTATCGGCAGCATGGCTTGCCTCGTCGGCGCCGTGGTGCACGACGGGCTCCCCGTTGCCGACGAGCGCCTCGTTGATCAGCGGAATCATCCTGCGCACCCGTGCCGACACGTTTCCGAGTTCCGCGTCCATCGGGCCGTAGAAGAAAGCGGGCCACGCGTAGTCGGCCTGCAACTGCGGCGGCACGCCATGCCGGTACCTGTCGAGCCTCGCGCGAAAGACGCCGTGCGAGATGTCGGGTACCGGAAGGTTGTCCTCGGGGCCAAGGTGGGCGAGGCGGGGCGCAACGGCGAACAAGTCATAGTCGGCTGTCAAGGGCTTTGCGCCCTCGCGCGGGGGGGCGAGCACTTCGACGGCTTTGCCGTCGAGGCGGATTTCGAACCGCTCGTCACCTGCGCCGTGCCCACTCGCGCGAACCGCATCGAACGTATAGATTTTGCCGCTCGGCGCCTTTGCCTCGAAGCGCGCCGGTGCTCCATGCCGGTCGCGCTCGAGCCGATCGATCATCCCCGCGCTCAGCAATCGGTCGAGGCGCGCGCGACCGAGCACGAGCGGCACCTTGCGCGCGTAGCCATCGAGCAGGCAGGCATTGACTTCGCCGTTGAATTTGCCGAGGTGCTCCGGCCGGTTTTCGAGCTTGCTCAAGCGCTGGTCCGCGCAGATGAAGGCGGCCTGCGGCCCCCAGTTCGCGCTCTTTCCTTTGATATGAAAACCCTTCGTCGGATACCCGTCTTCGATCAGATCGGTAGCCAGCCGATCGACGGGCCGTATGCCGATCAAACACTGGTGTTCCCGCGCGAACGATTGCAGTTTGACGAGATGAGCGCGCACGACGCCGGTAGAACCCGCGACCTGCTCGACGAGCGCGCCGATCCGCTCCTGTTCCTCCACCTGTGCCGATGCGGATGAAGGGGATTGGGCCGGAAAATTGGCGGGATCGACCGAACCCGACGAAAAGCGACTACTGGGTATCAGCACGGCAACCCCTTCTATCGGAATGAACGACGCGCATTGTCGCGAGGCGTTCAACCGCTCACTACGGCGTTCCGAGCCGGGCTTGTCGGTTTTCGGACGTTCGTGGCCGAATCCCAGGCCGTTTTAGGCGCTTTCCCTGACGATGAGTTCGAACCCGAGGTCGATCGAACGCCGGGGGATCGGCTCGCTGTCGATCAGCGCGAGCAGCAGTTGCGCTGCCGTGCGGCCCATCTGGGCCCGCGGGGTGCGTACTGTCGTAAGGCGGGGCACCGAATCCGCCGAGCCAGCCAGGTCGTTGAACCCGACGATCGCGACTTGCTCAGGTACGCGAATACCCTGGCGGCAGGCCTCGTAGAGCGCACCTTGCGCGAGGTCGTCGTTGCCGAAGAAGATGCCGTCGATATCCGGCCGCCGCCTGATCAACTGCATGAACAGCTCGCCGCCGAGCCGGATCGACGACGGTACGGGCGTGAGCACATCGAGTTCGGCGTCATAAAGGCCCTTGCGCTGCAGTACCTGGCGAAAACCTTCGCCCCGCTGCAGCATCCGCACGTCGAGTTGCGCGGCAACGAACGCGTTATGCCGACAGCCGCGCGCGATCAAATGCTCGGCCACGGCCGCGCCCGCCTGGGTCTGCGAGAAGCCAACGCAATAGACGCCCTCTGCCGATGCAAGCTCCATCATGTGCACACAGGGCACGCCGCTCGCGTCGATGAGGCGCCGCGCCGCCTCGGTACGGTCGAAGCCGGTCACGATCATGCCCTGCGGCGGCGAGGCGAGGTAGTGGCGGATCAAGTCCTCCTCGGCGTCACGCGAGTAGTGCGAATTGCCGATCAGGATTTCGAAGCCGCGCGGCCGCAGGACAGCGTGAATAGCTTCGAGCGCATCGGTGAACACATTGTTCGACAGCGACGGAATCAGCACCGCAACATCGTCGCTGCGCGCCGAAGCCAGCGCGCGGGCGGCGGGGTTCGCCACATAGCTGAGTTCCTGCGCGGCCGCCTTCACGCGCGCGACGTACTCGGGCCCGACCGAAGCCAACCCGCGCAAGGCGCGCGAGGCCGTGATCGTGCTGACGCCGGCGAGCCGGGCCACCTCCTCGAGGGTTGGCCGGCCCGTGGCACGGGTTTTCCTGGGTGTCGAGCGAGTCATGATCGGCGTAGGATAGCGCTGTCTTGCTGCTGCGGCAATCCGACCCGAAAAAGGGCCAATCGTCGCGGGAGCTTGCCAGGAGGCCCTCGGAGGCCGCATTGTTTTGAGTACACGAGATAGCGCTGTCTCGCGAGTTTGCAGGAGGAGGAAAGCATGGACCGGGCAATTTCGGCGGTCGTCGTCATGGGCGTGGCCGGCAGCGGCAAAACAAGCGTCGGCAAGGCGCTCGCCGAGCGAATCGGCGGGCAATACGTCGAAGGCGACGCATTTCACCCGGCGGCCAACGTCGAGAAAATGACGCGCGGCATTCCGTTGACCGACGACGACCGGTCCGGCTGGCTCGACAGCCTCGCAGCGGAGCTCGTGCGCCTGAGCGCGCGTGGCGAGCGGCCGGTGCTGGCCTGCTCCGCCCTCAAGCTCCGATATCGCGACCGGCTGCGCAAAGCGGTGCCATCGCTCGGCTTCGTCTTTCTCGACGTGACGAGAGACGAGGCGCTCGCACGCATGGCATCGCGCGCCGGGCATTTCATGCCCACCTCGCTCGTCGATAGTCAGTTCGCCGCGCTCGAGCGCCCGGCCGGCGAGCCCGCCACGCTTCCCCTCGCCGCGGCGTTGCCGCTCGATGCGATCGTCGATCAGGCCGCCGAGTGGTGCGGCAGCCTGTCGGACGCAGGCCGCGCATTTTTGTAACTGCCGAGATAGCGCTATCTCTGATTCGGCTTCCTACGACACGGCAGGATTTCTTTCCGGGGGACACCCCCGGAGCTTTCCGGAGACATGACATGACAACAACCGCAAACGGCCGCATGACCAAGCGGCGCTGGACGATCGGTGTGCTGCTCGGCATCGGGGTGCTCATCAACTACTTCGACCGCATCAACTTATCGGTGGCGGCACCGCAGCTCAAGGAAGCGTTCAACCTGACGCCGGCCGAGATGGGGCTGCTCTTCAGCGCGTTCTTCTGGCCTTATGCGCTGTTGCAGGTGCCGGCCGGCGTGATCCTCGATCGCTTTGGCGTGACGCGCGTCGGACGCTGGGGCGCTTTTCTCTGGGGCCTCGCTTCGGCGATCACCGCATGCGCGGGCGGCTTCGGCGGCATCTTCGCGGCACGCGCCATGCTCGGCGTCGCGGAGGCTCCCGGATTCCCGGTCAGCTCGAAAGCCACCGGTTACTGGTTTCCGCGCGGCGAACGTGCACTGGCCACCGCGATCTTCGATGCGGCCGCCAAATTCTCGAACGTCATCGGCGTGCCGCTCGTCGCGCTCGTGGTGGTGCACATGGGCTGGCGCTGGGGCTTCGGCGTGACGGCCGCGCTGAGCTTCGCCTATTTCTTCGCATTCCTGCTCGTCTATCGCGATCCGAGCCAGGACAAGAAGGTGAACGCGGCCGAGCTCGATTACATCCGCAGCGGCGGCGCAACGCCCGAGGGCACGCCGGGCGCGAGCGTGTTCGGCATGCTCGGCTATCTGCTCAAGAAGTCGAAGGTGTGGGGCCTCACGATCGGCTTTGCCGCATACGGCTATTCGTTCTATCTCTTCTTGACCTGGCTGCCGGGCTATCTCGTGCATACGATGCACATGAACATCCTGACGTCGGCCGAGTACGCAGCGATTCCCTGGGCTGTCGCCACCGTTTCCGACCTGGTCGTGGGCGGCTGGCTCATCGACCATCTGATCCGCCGCGGCCATGACGAAACGCGCGTGCGTAAAGGCGTGCTCGTCACCGGCATGCTGTTCGGCCTCGCCGTGCTCGGCGCCACGCAAACGACGAACCCGGTGTGGGCGATCTTCTGGATTTCGATCGCACTCGGCGGCCTTGCCGCGGCCGCACCGGTCGGCTGGTCCCTGCCCTCGCTCATTGCGCCGAAAGGCGGCGTGGGCACGATCGGCGGCATCATGAACTTCGTCAACAATCTGATGGGCGTGGCCGCGCCGATCGTAACGGGCTTCATCGTCGGCTCGACGAACTCGTTCACGAATGCCTTCATGATCGCCGGTGTGATCCTCGCAATCGGCATCGTGTCGTTCGTCTTCGTGATGGGGCCGATCGAAGCGATTCCCGAGCCCGAGCAAAGCGCTCGCCGCGAGCCCGCGTCGATCGACTGAGATTCCCGCCTTTCTCCTCCAGGCGATGCATGCCGGCCGGCAACGAGCCGTCCGGCTTCCCGCCTCTGCCCTGCCGCTCGACGAACCTCAGAGCACGTCGAGCGGAATCTTCAGGTAGCGCACGCCATTGGACTCCGGCGCCGGCATCTCGCCGGCGCGGATATTGACCTGCACTGCGGGCAAAATCAGCACCGGCATTGCGAGCGTGCGATCGCGCCGCGTGCGCATCTCGACGAAATCGTCCTCGGAAACGCCGTCGTGCAGATGCACGTTCGCGCGCCGCTGCTCCGCCACCGTCGTTTCGCAGCGCACGTCGCGCGTCTCGGGCGGATAGTCGTGACACATGAAGAGCCGGGTTTCCGGCGGAAGCGCCAGCAGCTTTCGCACCGAGCGATAAAGCGTATGCGCGTCGCCGCCCGGAAAATCGCAGCGCGCCGAGCCCACGTCCGGCATGAACAGCGTATCGCCGACGAAAACGGCGTCTCCGATCCGATAAGCGACGTCCGCCGGCGTATGACCCGGCACGTGCAGCGTATGCCCCGTGAGCCCGCCGATCGAAAACGTTTCGTCGTCGGCAAAGAGATGATCGAACTGCGCGCCGTCCTCCGGCACCTCGTCGCCGAGATTGAAAACATCCTTGAACGTGTGCTGAACCGTCGTGATCTCCCGGCCGATCGCGATGCGCCCGCCCAGTTGCGTCTTCAGGTACTGCGCCGCCGATAGATGGTCAGCGTGCGCATGCGTTTCGAGCAGCCATGCCACTTGCAGGCCGCGCGCCCGCACGAAGGCGACGACGCGATCGGCTGACGCCGTCGACGTGCGCCCGGACTTGGGATCGAAGTCGAGCACCGAATCCACGATCGCACACGGCGTACCGTCTCCCGCGTGCACGACATAGGTGAATGTGGACGTGCCCGGATCGTAAAACGGCTCCACCAAAGGCTGCATTGCGCCCTCCCTCTCAACGATATATTGAAAAATAATATATGCGTTCATATAATGAACGTCAACATCAACATCTCGCGCCGGCGGGGTCCGTGCCGCATTTATGGAAATGTCCACTTCATCCGAATCGTTCGTCGGTCTGCGCGAAGCGGCCGCCCAATGCTGCGGGCTGCTCAAGGCCATGGCCCATGAGGACCGGCTGCTGCTGCTGTGCCAGCTCACTGAAGGCGAGCACAACGTGGGCCAACTGGAAGAGCTGGTCGGCATTCGTCAGCCCAGCCTCTCGCAGCACCTCGGCGTGCTGCGAGAAGAGGGTCTCGTCAACGCGCGTCGCGACGGCAAGTACATCTACTACAGTCTCGCCAGCTTCGAAGTCGTCAGCATCATGCAGACCCTCTCTACGCTGTATTGCGGCAAGGTGAAGCGGAAAAGCAAATGACGCTAGACCTTCTGCATTTCACGCCCTGGCTGGCGCTGGCCGGCGGCTTGCTGATCGGCGTGTCCGCCGCGCTCTACATGCTCGGCAACGGCCGGATCGCCGGCATCAGCGGCATGCTCGGCCGTCTCATCGATCCCGCGGCGCATGCCCGCGCCGAGCCCTTTGCATTCGTCGCGGGCCTCGTTGCGGCGCCCTGGGTCTTTCGACTGTTCGCCCCTTTGCCGGGCGTCGAAATCGACGCATCGAGCATGACGCTCGTCGCAGCGGGCCTGCTAGTGGGGCTCGGCACGCGCTATGCCTCGGGCTGCACGAGCGGCCACGGCGTATGCGGTATCTCGCGCGCATCGGCGCGTTCGTTCGCCGCGACGGCCGTCTTCATGGCATTTGGCTTTTTGACCGTTTTCGTGACCCGGCACCTCTGACATGCTGATCCTCAACGCACTGCTGGCCGGCCTGATCTTCGGCATCGGCCTCATCGTCTCCGGCATGGCCAACCCGCAAAAAGTGCTGGGCTTTCTCGACCTCGCCGGCCGCTGGGATCCATCGCTCGCCTTCGTCATGGCCGGCGCGATCGCAATCGCGAGCCTGGCCTACGCATTGGCCAGGCGGCGGCGCGCAAGCCTGCTCGGCGCGCCGATGCAGTGGCCCGCTGCCACACGCGTCGATTGGCGGCTCATCGGCGGCAGCGCCGTGTTCGGCATCGGCTGGGGGCTTGCCGGCTTCTGCCCCGGTCCGGCACTCGTCACGGCCGCGCGCGGAAACGCCCAGGCATTGATTTTTGTCGCCGCCATGCTCGCGGGCATGGCACTCTTCACGCTCATCGAGCGACGCAAAACGACGAAGCACTGAACGGAGACAACGCCATGCACACCCCGCCCGATCGATCGCCCCGCGCAGAACAGCCGGACGCCGCACCGCAATCCGTCGCACCGGCCTGCACCTGGGACGACACGTTCGACGTGGTCGTCATCGGCGGCGGCACGGCCGGCATCGCGGTCACCGCGAGCCTGTTGCGCCGCCAACGCAATCTGAACATCGCGATCATCGAGCCACGCGAGCACCACGACTATCAGCCGGCCTGGACACTCGTGGGCGGTGGCGTATTCGACGTGCGCAAAAGCCGGCGCCCGATGCACGCGGTCATGCCGGCGGGCGTGAACTGGATTCGCGCCTCGGCGGTGCGCGTAGACCCGGAGGAGAACCGCGTTCAACTCGACGACGGCCGAACGGTGCGATACCACGATCTCGTCGTTGCGCCCGGGCTTCGGCTCGCCTGGGAGCGAATCGATGGTCTCGAAAGCGCCCTCGGCAAGAACGGCGTGACCTCCAACTATCGCTACGATCTCGCGCCGTACACGTGGGAGCTCGTACGCGCGATGCGCTCGGGCCCCGCGCTCTTCACACAGCCGGCCATGCCGATCAAATGCGCGGGCGCGCCGCAAAAAGCGCTTTACCTCGCCTGCGATCACTGGCGGAGGCAGGGCGTAATCGATCGAATCGAGGTCGAGTTCGATACGGCCGGCGCCGTGCTCTTCGGCGTGGCGGCATTCGTGCCGCCGTTGATGAAGTATGTGGAGCGCTACCGCGCCAACCTTGCCTTCAATTCGAACCTCGTCGCCATCGACGGCCCGGCCAGGACGGCCTATTTCGATGTCGCCGATGGCAACGGCGGCGTGTCGCGCGTGGCAAAACCGTACGAGATGATCCACGTGGTGCCGCCGCAAGTCGCGCCCGATTTCATCCGCGAAAGCGGCCTCGGCGATGCGGCCGGGTGGTGCGAGGTCGATCACGCCACGCTGCGCCACCCGCGCTACGGCAACGTCTTCGCGCTGGGCGATGCCTGCTCCGCGCCCAACGCGAAGACCGCCGCCGCCGCACGCAAGCAGGCCGTCGTCGTCGCTTCGAATCTGCTGGCCGCACGAGCGGGCGAGCAGATGCCGCGGCGTTACGACGGATACGGCTCCTGTCCGCTCACGGTGGAGCGCGGCAAGGTGATCCTCGCGGAATTCGGCTACGGTGGGCGCCTGCTGCCCACGTTCCCGCTCGACCCGACCAGGCCGCGCACCCTCGCCTGGCTGCTGAAGGCAACGATTCTGCCTCGGTTTTACTGGGCCGGCATGCTGAAGGCGCGCGAGTGGTTCACGGATACGGCGGCCTGAGCATGCCCATGCACGATACGGCTCTACTCGGCGCCGCGCTCGGCTCGGTCGTCGGCGTCATCCTCGCGCTGACCGGTGCGGGCGGCGGCATCGTCGCGGTGCCGTTGCTCGTGTTCGGGCTCGGCGTCGACGTCGCGACCGCGAGTCCGGTCGGGCTTGTGGCGGTCGGGCTCGCCGCCGCATTGGGTACGTGGCTCGGTTTGCGCGAGGCGCGCGTGCGCTACAAGGCGGCTGCGCTCATGGCCCTCTCGGGCTCGCTCGCCTCACCGGCGGGGCTTTGGCTCGCGCGGCGCATCCCCAATACACCATTGATGCTGCTGTTCTCGATACTGCTCCTCTATGTGGCGTGGCGCCTGCTGCAGCAGGCAAATAACGGCGCGCAACCCCATCCTGAAGCCCGGCGCCACGAGCCGGCGTGCCACCTCGATCCGGTCCGCGGCAAGCTCGCCTGGAGCGCGCCGTGCGCCCGGGCGCTGGCAACCTCGGGCCTGGTGGCCGGCCTGCTGTCCGGTCTGCTCGGTGTGGGCGGCGGGTTCGTCGTCGTGCCCGCGCTCAGGCGCGCCTCCGATATCCCAATGGAAGGCATTATCGCCACGTCGCTCGCCGTCATTGCATTGGTTTCGGCGACGGGCGTAGTCGCATCGGCAGCGAGCGGCCATATGCCGTGGGCCGTGGCGATTCCGTTCGCCGCGGGCGCTGTCGCGGGCATGCTCGGGGGGCGGCGCATCGCCCGGCATCTGAGCGCGGCGAAAATTCAGAAGTCGTTTGCCACCTTTGCCGGCATGGTCGCCATCGGCATGGCCGCAAAGGCGCTCTTCGGCAGCTGAAACGCGCTCGTCACCGCTCGCCGCGCCGCATGAGCGCGGCAAGCGTAAAGCCGCCCGCGATGGCCGCATAAACGCAGGCCAGCGAGCGGCCCGACAAATGGTTCTCGAAGCCAGGAGTCAAACGCTTGGGTACGACGCGATAGTCGACGAGATAAGCAGTGGCAGCGGTGGCCGCCGCGGCGGCCAGTGTCGCGGCAGGATGCTCGCGCGGCCTGCGCGGGGCCAGCAGTTCGAACATGACGCCCCAAAATACCGCCGCACCCTGGTGGATTGCGAGGCCTGTCAGCGTATAGCGCGCGCTGCAGCGCGTTTCGTGGAGCGCGTCGTCGGGCCAGAGGCAATGCGTGACGGCATTGATCGGTGCATAGGCCGTCGTCCCTTCCGCCCGCGCCCGGCATCCGGCCATCGCGGCCGCGAGCGCGCCCGCCACCGAGCCGGATGCCACGGTACGACGCCAGAAACACGCGGGCTTCAGGCGGGCAACCACCGCCTGCCATCCTGCGCCGGCCACTTTATTCGCTGAAGAATTCATCGCTGCCTCAACCGCTGCGGGTCTTTTGCCGGCCCCGCCCGCTCTGCCTCGCAGGCGGAGTACAGGGCTCCGTGGCCGGCCCGGCGCTGGGGCGCGCCGGCAGCACGAAGCGCGTCGCGCTCGTTACTGCTTCTTGCGCGAAAGCGAATTGCCCTCGGGATCGACGATATTCGTTCCCCGGCCCATGCCAGTTTGCTTCGCAAGCGGCGGCGCCGCCTCGAGCGCGCTCGGCAGGGTTGCATCGGGATCGACGACGACGAGTTCAGTCGATGCCGGCCCCGGCATCATCGTCGCCGGATCGCCGAACAACGTGGCGGCCCAGCGCGAGTAATCGTTCAGCGTGCCCCAGCCGTAGCCGACGTTGTCGGCCGCCGTCTCGATGGCAATGTTGCTCGCCTCCTGCCAGTACGCGAGCCCTTTTTTGAGCACCGCTTGCGACTGCGCGGACGGCAACGCGACCATTCGCTCGAACGAGCGCGCGGTCACTGCTTCCTCCGCAATTTCCCGCTGTTCGACGAGCGACTCCTTGAGCGTCTGAATGTTGAGCTGCGCCAACCGCTCCAAGCCCTCGAAGGTCCTGGAGGCGATGTCGGCGATAGGCAGAACGGCGGTTGGAGCGAAAGCGCCGGAGTATTCCACTGCGAGTGTGTTCATCGTCGTGTTCCGTCAAAGATAATCAGGACAATGACTCACGGCGCCGGCCAGCGAACGCGAAGGCCGGCGCCGCAACGAAAATGCATGAAGACTTCTGTGAAACCATGCCGGGCAGGCGCCGTCAGCCACGCGCCGCCTCAGGATTGCCCACCTTCTCGGCAAACTGCGACAACTTCTGGTCAGTGGCTTTTTCCTCTTCGAGCGTTTCGCGCAGAAGCTTCACGGCGTCGGTGCGGCCGAGCTGCTTGGCGAGTGCGCAAAGCGTACCGTACGCGGCGATCTCATAGTGCTCGACCTTCTGCGCGGCGCCAATGAGCCCCGCGTCGAGTACAGTCCCCTTGCCAAGCTCGTCGACAAGCTCCTGCCCCTCCTCGATGAGCCCTTCCATCGCCACGCATTTCATGCGCTTCAGACGAACGCCGCACAACTCGACGACCTTGTCGATCCGCTCGATCTGGCCTTGAGTTTCCTGCAGGTGTGTCTCGAATGCGGCTGAAAGCTGCTCGTTGGTGGCCGCGCGCGATAGTTTGCCGAGCGCGCGTGTCAATTGTTTTTCGGCGCTGTAGATGTCCGAGAGGTCATGAATGAATAGATCTTCGAGCGTTTTGCGTGCCATGGTGAAACCCTTGCTGGTCGATTGGTTGAACGATGCCTCCGAACACGGAGTCCCGACCACATGGCGCAACGCGCGTGCCTCGCCCGGTGAACGAGCGGGAATAGCTATTGCTGCTCGCCGAAGCGGTCCCTGCGGCGGTCCCTGACGAGTCGCCGAGTCGCGACCGCGTAAAACGGGCCGTCATGCTGGAGACCGAAGCCGTGAGCCTCCGGCGCACCCCCGAGGCGGGCCGCTACCAGAACGCGGAAATGCCCGCGATGCCGCGCGCACCGAACGCGCGCGCAAGCCGCTCGTCTTCGCGGCCCATCCCCCCGAGGGCATAAATGGGCACGCGTACGCCGGCAACGAGTTGCGCGAAGCGGCGCCAGCCCAGCGTCGGCTCGCCTGGGTGCGAGCTCGTCGGCAATACGGGCGAGAGTGTGACGAGATCGGCCCCGATCGCTGCCGCATGAGCCAGTTGCGCACGCGTGTGGCAGGCCGCGGAAAACAGCATCGAGTCCGACACCGGGCGCGCCGATGCCCGCATCAGCCGCTCGCTCGTGAGGTGAATGCCGTCGGCCTCGGGCGGCTCGTCCGTGGAAGGACCGTTGAGCACCATCAACGCACCGTGGGCCCGGCACCGCAACAGCGCCTGCCGAGCAAGCCGGCCGTAGGATGCGGCGTCGAGCGTCTTCGCGCGCAGTTGAACGAGTTCGATCCCGCGTACAAGCGCCGCATCCAGACGATCGAGGAAATCGCCGAACCGCAGCTCGTCCGCAGGCGGCTCGGGCGTAATCAACAAGCGTGTGGGAAGGACGAATCGGGTTTGCATGCCGCGACGCTATCAAAAGAACGGAGGGCTGTCACGCCGAAGGCCCCTCTCGCCCTCTCGCCCCGCATGGCGGCACAGTGGCGCGGTGGCACAGCGACGTATCCGCGCGCGGGCATCGCGCGACTGCGCGGCGCAACGCGTCTTTTGCTTTCGGCGATTCGTTGATGTCCGTCAACGGCCGGCCACCGGCACAACCTCAAAATCGAGCGCACCTTACCCACGGCACATCTGCTCGAGAGGAGGCTACCGATGCCGACGCGACGCGCACACGCCCATCCGCTCACCATGCTGAGCCTGCCGTTCTTCTGGCCGGCCGCCGCCGCGGCCATGGTGGAAGAAGGCACCGAACTCTATGCCAGGAATCTGGCGTTTCTAGCGGAAGAAGAAAAGATCCATCACGAGCTGCGCCCTGCGCTGGCCACCGCCAACGAAGTATTGCTCGATCTGCGCACGATGGCGTTTCGCGACTATAGCGTGAAGGAAGACGAGCACCGCGTGCTGCCGACGATCGTCGATGCGCCTTACGCAGGCCATACGGCCATGATCGCCGACTATCAGCCGGGGCAAAGCCTGATGCAGACGCTGCGCGCGAACGGCCTCTCGCGTCTTTATCTGACCGATTGGAAATCGGCCACGCCCGACATGAGAGATCTCGAGATCGATCAGTATCTGGCGGAGCTGAACGTCTGCGTCGACGAGCTGGGCGGCCGGGTGAATCTGATCGGCTTGTGCCAAGGCGGGTGGATGTCGACGATGTATGCCGCGCGGTTTCCGGAAAAAGTCGCGAGCCTCGTACTTGCCGGCGCGCCGATCGACACCGACGCGGGCGACGGCCCCGTCAAGCAGATGGCGCACACCTATCCGACGTCGTTCTACCAGCAACTCGTGGACGCGGGCGGCGGGCTCATGCTCGGCCGCCTCATGCTGCGAGGCTGGAAAAACATGCATCCCGAGCAACACTACGTCACCGAACACCTCGATCTTTACGAGCATATGGACGACCCTGTCTATCTCAAGAAAGAAGAGGCGTTCCAAAGCTGGTACGAGCACCCGATCGATTTACCGGGGCGCTGGTACATGCAGGCAATCGTGCAGCTGTTCAAGGAAAACCGGCTCGCGAAAGGCCAATTCGTCGCGCTCGGCAAGCGGCTCCAGCTGAGCGCGATCACCTGCCCTGTCTATCTGCTCGCGGGCGAATCCGACGACATCACGACGAAGGAGCAGGTCTTCGACGCGGAAAAATACCTGGGCACGCCGCCCGCACGAATCGTCAAGCGGCTCGTACCGGGCGGGCACATCGGTCTTTTCATGGGATCGAAAACACTTGCCGACGCTTGGCCCGAGATCGCGCGATGGGTGGCACGCAGCGCGGCGGCGGGCAAGGCCTGAAGCGCGGCCGCGCCGCGGCGGCTCAATGGGCGGCTGTCGACGCGCCGGCCGTCGGGCAGGCGGGGTCCTTGCCCCAATGATCGGCACAGACATGCCAGCGGCAAAACTGCGATTCGATCAGGCCACGCTTCGAGCATTCGGCAACCTGATCCGCGAGGCTCGCCGCGCGGCCGTTTTTCCTGGTGGCGACGCCGCCTGACGCGGCCTTGTCCGCCGAGGCGGCCTTCTTCGCGTCGTACGGCTTCGTGCGCGCCACGAGGGCCGTCAACAGATCGACATCCTGATCTTCATTCGGCTTGGCCGCGGCGGTTTTTGCGTCCTTGCGCGCGTGAGCGCTCGTCGCGTGACGTTTCTTGTCCGCGTCGCGCTCGGCGTGCGCGGTACTGCGCTTCGTCGCTTCATGTGCCGCTGCCGCGTGCTTGCCCGGCGCATTGACGGCCGAAGTCGCGGCGGCGGCGCTCGTCGAAGAACTGGCGGTGAGGGCGCGCGACAACCGGCCCTGGTCGGCTGACGGCGCGCTGCCCGCGGCGGGCGCCGAAGCGCTGAGCGCTGCCGAAATCGGCGAATGGCTTTGCGTAGCAGCGATGTTGTCGGCGCTGTTGTCGGCGACGATGACGGCAGGCTGCGGCGCGGACGTTGCGTGGGCTGCGGCACCCGACGCAGCGGAGCCAAGCACATCGGCGCCCGATGCCGCTGCCGCGACCACGGCGGCGCTGCCCGCCTGCGCCGGCATTTCGCGTTGCTGAGCGGCCGCGTGCTGCGCGGGCGCGATTTTCTCCTCGTCCTGCACCTCGCCGCGCTGCCACTGCCAGGCGCCGAAGGCACCGGCGCCGAGCACCGCAACCACGGCGGCAACGCCCCAGAGCCGGCCGGACCGGCGCGGCGCTTTTCCGGGCTGCTGAGGCGCGACCCGGCCCTCCAGGCTCGCGAGGATACGCGAGTCGCTATCGGCGGCGCTTTTGGCCGTATCGGAAAGCAAGCTCGGCCGCGCTTTGGAGCTGGAAGTGTCCGGCGCACTCATTCACTGTCTCGTTGAATCCTGGTTTAATTCGCCGCGATAATGTAATCCGGCCTCCCTTGCAGCAGGCCAGATTCTAAGAGCAAGCATTACAAAAGACAATTTATTTCCCATGCGCGGGGCCGACCTTGATTGCTGTTGCACTTTCCGCATATTTCGCGATCGCCGTAACCGTGGCGGCCGTGTTGCTATTGCCCTCCGCCCGTGCCGCCCTATTGAATGCGGCGCTTCGTTTACAGCGGCGTGTCAGTCTGCGGGCATCGCGCGGCGCCACGCACGCTCGCAGCCGCTTCAGCGAATCAGTAAGAATTTCGCAATCGGCGATCACAAATACGAAAAAAATACTGATTCGCCGTCGCTTGATGATTTTGATTACGGCGGGTATCCTTGCCGCGCCTCCTTTGCTCGCAATTGCATTGCGCGGCCGGCTGCTTTTCCAGTACGACGGCGACACCCGCGTGCCGGACGAGAAAATCGCCGCGCTGCTGCATGGCGAACGGCTCGTTCCGCCGCCACCTTTGCCGCCCGAGGTGTTTGCAACGCAGGAAGTCGAACAGGTCCGTCCAGCATTACGGGATGCAAGCCGCGATTGGGCGCTGCTCGATGCAGACTTTAGAACACGTCTGTTGCTCGTGTACAAGATCATGCGCGAGCAGTACGGATACGAAATGGCATTGCTTGAAGGTTATCGGAGCCCGGAACGGCAAGACCGGCTCGCGCAGTTGGGGGGCGTGACGAATGCTGCCGCATTCCAGAGCTATCACCAATACGGACTCGCGGCCGACAACGCCTTTTTACGCAACGGCAAGCTTGTCATTTCAGAAAAAGATCCTTGGGCCATGCGCGGCTATCAGCTATACGGACAAACGGCCGAGCAAGTCGGCCTGACTTGGGGGGGGCGATGGAAATTGATGGATTTCGGGCACGTCGAATATCACAAGCCTGGATTCGTTCTCGGACGCCCGTCCACTGCCCGCAGCGCGGGCAAGTGATCGGGTCCGCACAACGCCATTCGCTGCGACGCCTCGCGCCACTCCTATAGAAGAACGCCTTATGCAACGCTTTCTCAACGCGCTCACCCATAAAATCACGATGACGGTCTTCGGGCTCGTCGTCATCGCGGCGATCCTGTTCGGCGGCGCGCTGTGGCTGGAGATCGACCTCGAATGGCCGGCCCTTGTCTTCGGCGCCCTGCTCGCGCTCGTCTTCATCGTCTGGCTTTGGCGGCGCATCGCGGCGCGGCGAGCGAACCGCAAGCTCGGGGAGATGATCGAGCAGCAGGCCGAGGCGGCCAAAACGGCCGCCCCACAGCAGCCGGGCAAAGGCGCCGAACTCGACGTGCTGCGCACGCGCCTCGTCGACGCCGTGCGCACGATCAAGACATCGAAAATCGGCCAGATCTCGGGGGGCTCGGCGCTCTACGAACTGCCGTGGTACATCGTCATCGGCAACCCGGCGGCCGGTAAAAGCAGCGCGGTGCTGAACTCGGGGCTGCAGTTCCCGTTCGCCGACAAGCACGATGCCGTCATTCACGGGATCGGCGGCACGCGTAACTGCGACTGGTTTTTCACGACCGAAGGTATTCTGCTCGACACGGCGGGCCGCTACTCGGTGCACGAGGAAGACCGGTCCGAATGGCTGGGCTTTCTCGGATTGCTCAAGCGCTACCGGCCGAAAGCGCCGATCAACGGCATCATCGTGACGGCGAGCATTGCCGAACTCACGTCGAGCCGGCCCGACGCCACGATCAACCTCGCACGCAGCCTGCGCCAGCGTGTGCAGGAGCTGACGGAAAAACTCGAGGTCTTCGCGCCCGTCTACGTGATGTTCACGAAGGCCGACCTCATCACAGGTTTTTCGGAGTTCTTCAGCGGCAGCGAGCGCAACGAATACGATCGCGCATGGGGCGCCACCCTGCCCTATCAACCCGACGAAAAACGCGACATCGTGGCGCTCTTCGACGAGCGCTTCGAGGAGCTCTACGAAGGGCTCAAGGAAATCAGCATCGCGCAGATGTCGATCAACCGCGGCAAGGCCCTCTCGCCAGGCCAGTTGAGCTTCCCGCTCGAATTCCTCACGATCAAGCCGGCCTTGCGCATGTTCCTCGCGACGCTGTTCGAGGAGAACCCGTTCCAGTACAAGCCGATTCTGCGTGGCTTTTACTTCACGAGCGCGCTGCAGGAAGGGCAGACGACGAGCGCGGCGGCGCAGCGCATCGCGCATCGCTTCGGGCTCGGCGGCGATACGCTGCCCGCACCGCGGGCAGCCAGTTCGAAAAACGGTTTCTTTCTGCGCGACCTGTTCTCGAAGGTCATCTTCGCCGACCGCCAAACGGTGCGGCAGTTCGCCAGCCCGGCCAAGACGCGCCTGCGCTACGGCACGTTCTTCGCGTTCGTCGCCGTGCTCGCGCTCGCGCTGGGCGGCTGGACCTGGTCGACGATCGGCAACCAGCAGCTCGTCACGAACGTGCAGGCCGACCTCGACAACATCGTGCGGCTGCAGCAGAACCGCAACGACCTGCAATCGCGCCTGCAGGCCATGGATATCCTCGAAGACCGGATCGAGCAGCTCGAGCGCTTCAGACGAGACCGTCCGCTTTCGGTCTCGCTCGGGCTCTACCAGGGCGATCGCATCGAACAGCGTCTGCTGGCCGAGTACTATCGCGGCGTCAAGCAGTTGATGCTGGTGCCGGTCTCGGCGAATCTGGGCGCCTTCCTGAAGGAAGTCGACGCACATCCCGACCAGTTGGCGCCGCTCACACGCCCGCCCGAGTCGGGCGCCGTGCCCGTCTCGGCGCGCACGGGCAGCGCGCTCGCGCCGGCCGCGCAAGGCGGGCTCTACAGCGATGCCTCGCCGACCAACGTGGAAGACGCCTATAACGCGCTGAAGACCTACCTCATGCTGTCGGACAAGCGGCACGTCGAGGCGGCGCACCTGACCGACCAGCTCGCGCGGTTTTGGCGCGGCTGGCTCGAAACGAATCGCGGCAACATGTCCCGCGACGACATGATCCGCAGCGCCGAGCGCATGATCACGTTCTACCTCTCGCGCGTATCCGACGACGACTGGCCGATGATCGAGCCGAACCTCTCGCTCGTGGATCAGACGCGCGAGAACCTGCGCCGGGTGGTACGCGGCATGCCGGCACGCCAGCGCGTCTACGAAGAGATCAAGGCCCGTGCCTCGACGCGCTTCGCGCCGATGACGGTGGCGCGCATCGTCGGCGAGAACAACACGAACCTCGTCGCCGGCAGCTATGCGATTCCGGGCACGTTTACGCGCGACGCCTGGTTCGAGTACGTGCAGCCGGCCATCCGCGATGCCGCGACGAAGGAACTGCAGGCCAAGGACTGGGTGCTCAACACGGCGTCGCAGGACGACCTGACGCTCGAGGGGAGCCCGGAGCAGATCCAGAAGGCGCTCGTCAGCATGTACAAGTCGGACTATGCGCAGCACTGGCAGCGCTTCCTGCAAGGCATCTCGGTTCAGGATTTCGGCAGTTTCGATCAGGCCGTCGCCACGATGAACCGCCTGGGGGATCCGCAGGACTCCCCGATCCGCAAGATCCTGGAGACGGCTTACGATCAGACCGCATGGGACAACCCGGCCCTCGCTTCCACCACGCTGCAAAAAGCGCAAAAGGGCATGACGGGATGGTTCAAGCGGCTCTTCTCGTCGCGCGAGCAGGCGGCCAGGAACGCAGGTGTGGATATCGACGCGGGCGCGATCATTCCGTCGACGTCGATGGGGCCGGTTGGCGCGGCCTTCACGGGGCTCGCCCGCATTGTCGCCATGCACGACAACACGTCGCTGCTGCGCGGCTATATGGACACGCTCTCGAAGACCCGCACGCGCTTCAACCTGATCAAGAATCAGGGGGACCCCGGCCCCGGCTCGCGGCAGTTGATGCAGCAAACGCTCGAGGGCAACGGTTCGGAGCTTGCCGATTCGCTCAAGTTCGTCGACGAGCAGATGCTCAACGGGCTCACCGACGATCAGCGCAAGGCGCTGCGGCCATTGCTCGTGCGCCCGCTCATGCAGGCCTTCGCCGTCGTGATCGGCCCGGCCAGCGACGAAGTCAACAAGATCTGGACCGCGCAGGTTTATCAGCCGTTCCAGGCGTCGCTCGCCACCAAGTATCCGTTCTCGTCGAGCGCGAAGGTCGAAGCCGGCGCGGGTGAAATCGCGCAGATCTTCGGCCCCGAGGGCGCCGTGTCGAAGTTCGTCGGCACGACGCTCGGCCCGCTCGCCGTGCGCCGCGGCGATACGCTGAGCCCGCGCACGTGGGGCGGCATGGGCATCGCGCTCACGCCCGATTTCTCGGGCAGCTTCGCGCGCTGGGTCGCGCCGCTCTCCGGCGCGGCCGCGAGCGGCGGCCAGGCCGCGGCCGAGCCGCAGACGGTGTTCCAGATCCTGCCGCAACCGGGCTCGCGTACGACCGAGTACACGATCACGATCGACGGGCAGCAACTGCGCTACCGCAACACGCCGGCGCAATGGATGAACTTCGTCTGGCCGAACCCGCAAGGCGCGGCCGGCGCGACGCTGACGGCCACGACGTTCGACGGCCGCACGATCCAGTTCGTCAACGAGCCGGGGCGCTATGGCCTCGAAAAGCTGATCAACTCGGCGCAGCGCAAGCGCAACGCCGACGGCACCTTCGACCTTTCGTGGTCGCAGGGTGATGTGACGGTGGCGTTCAGCATGCGCATCGTCAGCACCTCTCAGCCTTCGAGCGGCAAGGGCGACGCGCCGCAGCAGCAGAGCCTGCGAGGCACACAGTTGCCGGTTTCGGTCGTCGACGTGGCTGCCGCGCGCGCAAGCGCGGCAGCCGCGATCGGCACGCCGGCTGCTTCCGCGCCGGCGGCACAGACCGCATCGACCACCCCGGCCGCGGCCAGTGCCGCAGCCACGAACCCGGGAGCCGCCCAATGACGCAATCGGTCCAGGCGCAACTGGCCTACTTCGGCAAGATCCCTTCGCGCGGCGACTTCGTGAAGAGCACGAACAATCCGCAACTGCTGCAGACGCTGGACCGCTGGGTCGCCCAGGCCATGGAGCTGCTCGCGGAGGACCCGCGCTGGAAGATCGTCTACGAAGACGCGAGGCCCATGCATTTCGCCTTCCTCGGCTCGCAAAGCAAGCTCGCGATCGCCGGGCACATGATGGCGAGCCACGACGTCTCGTCGCGCCGCTTCCCGCTGCTGGCGGCAACCGCGCTCGAAGTGGAGCGGCCGCTCGCTTTCCTCGCGCGCAGCCCGCTCGCATTTGCGCGGCTGTGGTCGCGCGCCGCCGGGCAGATGCGCGAGCTCTACGAGAGCGAGGAACCCGGCGCGGCGCTGCAGGCCCTCGGCGATATCCAGGTGCCGATCGACGTCGGTCAGTCGAACTCCCACGACGGCACGTTCGCGGACTTCGTCGAGCATCAGACGCTTGCCGGTCTCGAGCAGATGCTGCTCGCGAGCGGCCACCCGGTGCGGCTGCGCGGAGCGATGCTCGCGCTCGGCTCGCTGCTCAAGCCCGTGATGCAGAGCAAGTCGCGCCACCTCGAGCGCGGCCTCACACTGCCGCTGCCCACCGATACGTTCTACCGCAGCCTCGTGGCCGCATTCTGGCTCGAGCTGGTGGCGCCGTTTCTCGGCCAGGCCGATTTCGAGATCGCGATCTTCATCGGCACGATTGCCGAACGGGAACGGCTCGTGATCGGCTTCAACGGTGCCTCGGCCAAGACGCTGCACAGCGTCATCGATCCGCAGGCGTATGCCGCCCAAAATATCGACATCGACGATCCCGAGTGGATCGACGAACACGCGCAGAACGAACATGGAATCAGCAAGCTCGTCAGTTACCTCGAGCAACCTCAGCTATCGCTGCGTATCGCCATCGATACGTTCCGCGAAGCCTTCGTCGGGGCGTGACGCAATGGGTCTCCTTCGCACTTCAATCGACACGCGGCGCCGCGCCCGCCTGTGGCTCGGCGCGCTTGGCGTCGCCGCGACGCTCGGCGCGATCTGGGCCGCGCCCGCCGCCGCCGACAACGCCGGCCCCGCGAACGTCACGCCCGTCGACAACAGCGGCATCGCCATCCGGACGACGACGCTGCCGCCCTCCGCCTCGCAGCCACCGGCTGCGACCGGCGCCACGCGCGTCCCGCCGCCGGCCAATGCGGTACCGGGGCAGGTGGTCGTGGCCGGCAAGGTGCCCGACGAAGCAACGCGCGCCGCGGTGCTCACGCGTTTGCGCGACACTTACGGCGCAGCGAACGTCGTAGATCAGATCGAAGTCGGTAACGTCGATACGCCGCCGAACTGGGCGGCCAATGTCCAAAAGCTGATCGGGCCGCAGCTCAAGCAGATCAGCAAGGGCCAACTGAAGATCGACGGCACGCAGATCGACGTGAAGGGGGAAGTAGGCAACGAAGCGCAGCGTCAGCAGATCGCAAGCGATATGGCCAACGCACTGAACCCGACCTATACGATCAAGAACGGCCTGCGCGTGAGCGCCTCCGAGCAGGGCGTGCTCGACAACGCGCTGGCCAACCGGACGATCGAGTTCGAGACCGGCAGCGCGACGCTGACGCCGCAAGGCCGCGCGATTCTGGACCAGATGGCGGCCGTGCTCGCAAAAATGACGGGCAAGAGCGTGGAGATCATCGGCCACACCGACAATTCCGGCAGCCGCGCAGCTAACATCGCGCTCAGCCAGGCCCGCGCCGACGCGGTGAAGGGCTACCTCGTCGTCAAAGGTGTGGCGCCGCAGTCGATGGCGACGATGGGCGTCGGCCCCGATCAGCCGATCGCATCGAACGACACGGACGACGGCCGCGCACGCAACCGCCGGATCGAATTCCGCGTCGGGAAGTAAGGCCGGCGGCCTACAAGCCGGTCCTGGGCCAATGGCGCGAAGGAGCCTGCAAGCGCTACTTCGCGCCGATCGTCCTGAGCAGCCAAGACGATTTGCGAGGCGCCTGTTTGCCCGCGTTTTGGCTTTGCGCCTCAGCGCCCCTGACTTTGCGGCGTGCGCCTTCATTGATGGCGGCTCCTATGATCGCGACCAAGCCGCGCGACTGACGCAATCATGGGTCTTTTCGTCCTGCGCAATCGCGGACTGATCTGACTGATGTTTTCATTATTACCATCCGATTTGCCAGGGTCTCGATTAATCTGACGTCAGTTCATTTCAAAAGTCGTCATCCAAGACCTTATGCCAAACGTCAGAAAAACCCCGTATTATCAGATGGAGTCAGGAGTTTTATATTCCAGCAAGCGGTGGAAGTGTTACTCCGGCATGGTCGGCTGCGTACCCATCGACACGCAGCAAAAAATCTCGTTCGACCGGCGTGCGCCGAATGGACCGCCCACGCCTCCACCGAAATCACAGACTCCAGCCGCGACGCATAACTCGTCCCCTACTGCCCCAGCCTCCCCCAAACCGCCCGCCAAGCCACAGTTGAGCGCGACGCCTCAAGACGCGGAACAAGCCGATAAGTTGCCGCAGTTCGATCTTCAGGACGTCCCGAGAGCGATGGACAAAATGGGCTGGTCGATTGCGGCCAAACTTGCACGCGAATGGTTCGCTAGCCCAAGCCACGTTTATAACGACGATCTCAATTCGGCTCAGCCGCTTGACGACACAACCGTTACGCTGGAATGGATATTAAAATTTCGCGGCGCAGCCAAGCGATTCGATCAACTTACCCAGCAGGCAATTTACACGCCGAATGCCGCTCGGGCCATAGCGAAGGTCTTGACACCCATAGTCGAGAAGAGTTTTTCGGCCGGGCAATTGAACGCGGCAGGTATCGTCATCGACACCTCCTCGTTTCTGAAGAGCCCGCTCCAGTTTCACGTCGCCTGGGGATTCCAGTACCAGCCCGTGTCATCCCTCGACACGCTCGACGGCACCGCGATGACTGATCTGACCGGCGCTTTAGCGAACTTCAACTTCTACGCAGCGGTAGGGAAGGCGACCGCTACCGGCGAACGTTATTACAAGTACGAAGGCAAGAACAGGATATTCTGCCTCGAACCGGTTGCGCAGATTACCCACATCTATGTTTATATCAAGGACAGCTACTCGTTCAACGACGATTCCCATTCCAAGAGCCAGTACCTCGGCCACTGGAACAAGAGCGGGATGGTTTTGTCTTACATTGCAGCCATCAACGATTTTTTCAAGAGCAGCAACTTGAATGTTGGGAACTCGACCGTCGAGGAGTGGCGTTACCTCCCTGAGGGGGATGAGGTCGACAAGCCGATCGACAAGCGCACCAGCCTGTTTCGAAAGTTTTTGGCGAAGGATGTCTACTGGCCAGTTCATAACAAGACTTACCGCGAGTGGAGATCAGCGCATAATCGCGGGGGCGACTTTATCGTCTACAGTAAGCCCAAACTCATCAAGCTGGACAAGCCGATCGCGCTGAAATTTGACACCGTATGCAGAACCATCCCGGCCGAGCCATGAAGGCGATCTCCATCATCCTCAAGACGGCCTTGGCCGCTATCGTCGTATGTCTGGTCGTTGGTATCGCGTGGATGTTCGTGCCCGCCGATGCCAGAAATACCATCACGCTTTTCTCGATCAAGAACGCGAAGAGCGTGATCTTCGCCGTCACGTCGCTCTTCTTCATGCTCTACCTTTACCGGCTTGTCAGAAGCCTCGACCATTTCAATCGATCGAAGCGCGTAGGACTAGCGATCGTCACGCTGGGCTTTTTGGCTTTCTTCTATCTCGTCAACTTTCACCAGTTCGCGACTGACGATACCGATTGCCAGCGCTTCAACTACAACGCAAAGCTAAACGGCGGCATCAAGCGGGTCGACGGTACAACCTATATCGTCAACATCTGCGGAAGTGGCGGAGGCCACAGCAATGGCTTCTTTGCGGATCAGGAAGAGCAGGTCAAAATCACCGTAGCCGATGCGCATGGGTCGACGCTGGCCACTCGACAATTTTTCATCTTCTGGGGCGCTCGACCAGGCACCGAACCGATCGAGATCCGTGACGGCAAGCTGATCTACTTCGACGCATCCGATGAATACGACGGAGAGAGGCATATCTCGATGCCGCCAACCACTATCGACTGGATCGCCGCGAGAATTCCGGTTTGGCTTCGCTGAGACGCGGAAAGGCGATGTTGACAGCCACTTGCGGTGCTCGGTCTCGGGCAGATCTGCCATCGCGTCGAGCGATTGCGCGATCGCCCACTGCCTATGCACACATGCGCCGCGTAGCAGCTAGCACCCCGACTCGGGGGCAACCATCTCCTGCCGGCATCGGCTTTGACGCCGAATTTTTCCGGGGCTCGCGGCCTAGGCGGCACCACCGTCGGCGCGACGAGTAGTCCCGCGGAGTCGAAGTCCCAACCGCGATCGCGCCAGATGTTGAGATTTGTCCGCCGGCTCCCGGGCGCGCGCGCCGCGCGGCCGGCCGTTTTCCCTCCCGCTCCTCCCTTACCGCTCAGGAGTCCTGCTTCACGCCAAGCAGTTCGCGCAGATGCGCGAGCGAGCCATCGTCCTTGACGACATGCTCGAGCCACCGGTGCAACGGCATATCGGCCCATTCGGCAGCCTTGTCGGCGAGATAGGCGGCGGGACTATGGGGCTCGGTCGCCCGAAAGAACTCGGCAACGGCCCGCAATTGGGCAACGGCATCGGCACGGGTATGAATGACACCGGGTTGCCGGCTCGGCAACGAAGGCGCGGTCATGGCGGCCCCTTGTGAAATCGGAGTCTTGAAAGTCGGCTCGGCCCGCTCGGGCTGCACCGGCGCGGCATCGGACTTCGCCTCGGGCGACGCGTCGGCGCTCACGCCCACATCCTTCGCGAACCGCTCGGCAAGGCCGTACACGAGCTCGTACGCCTCTTTCGGTTGACGGAAGCTCGGCGCCGCGTCCTTCGCCCGCGCGTCGAGGACGCTCTCGAGCGCCTTCATCGCCGCCTCGAAGGCCTTGAGGTCCGCCAGCAGCGCCTTGTAGAACGCTGTCGGAGTGGTGCGCTTGGCCGCATCGATCTGCTCGAACGAAGGCTTGCCGCGCAAGATGTCCTGCGCATGATCGGGGTCGCGCCGTGCTGCCTGCGCAGCAAGCGTGGCCACATCCCAATCGATCGCCGTAAAGCTGCCGCTCGACGTCTCGGTCAGCGGCATTTCGCGCAGGAGCTGCGCGGTACGCCCGACGAGCCAGCTCACGTTGCCGAGACGATATTCCGTGTCGTCGCCCTCGGGCAGCGGATGCACCGTGTCCCAATACTGCTCGCACAGTCCCGCCAACAGCTGATAACCGAGCGTGAGGCCCGGCACACCCTGCTTGACCGCCAGCGCTTCGGTCAACCAGGCCGCGAGGCGCAGATCTTTCGTCTGCGTGCGCAGCAGCTCGGAGGCGCGGTCGATCACGAAGCCCCAATCGGCCTCCTTGATTTCGGTCACCCACTCGCCCTGGTCGAGCGAAGGGTCGTCGAACCGGCGGGCGTGCTGGATCGCATCGAAATCGTTGGAGAACAACAAGTCGTCGCCGCAAGGCGACGCGCCGCCGAGCGGTGCGATGAGCGGCGCGAGATCGATTGCCATATCAGACCACCGTGTATTCGAATTCACCGTTTTCGCCGGCACGCACGGCAATGCGCTCGATCCGGGCGCCCTCCGCCACGCGCGCGAGCACCTGCTGCGCCAGCTCCGGCAACAGCGTCCCGTTCAGAATGTGGTCGACGTTGCGCGCCCCCGAATCGACTTCCGTGCAACGCGCGAGCACCGCCTCGACGAGCGATTCGTCCCAGGCGAACTCGGCGCGATGATTGGCGGCGATGCGCTCGCGGATGCGGCCGAGCTTGAGCGCGATGATTTCCGCCAGCACGTCGTCCGAAATCGGGTAATACGGAATCACCTTTACACGCCCGAGGAAGGCCGGCTTGAACGTCTTGTAGAGCTGCGGCCGCAGCGCTTCGGACAGCGCGTCCGCATCGGGCAGTTCCTCGGCCGGCTTGTTCAGGCAGGCCTGCATCACGGCCGAGGAGCCGACGTTCGAGGTAAGGATGATCAGCGCGTGGCGGAAATCGATCTCGCGGCCCTCCGCGTCGTCCAGCGTGCCCTTGTCGAACACCTGGAAGAACATTTCGAGCACATCGGGGTGTGCCTTCTCGACTTCGTCGAGCAGCACCACCGAGTACGGGTTACGCCGCACGGCCTCTGTCAGCACTCCGCCCTCGCCGTAGCCGACGTAGCCCGGGGGCGAGCCCTTGAGCCCGGAGACGCTGTGCGCCTCCTGGTACTCGCTCATGTTGATCGTAATGAGCTTGCGCTCGCCACCGTAGAGAATGTCGGCCAGCGCGAGCGCAGTTTCGGTCTTGCCGACGCCCGAGGGCCCGACGAAGAGGAAGACGCCGCGCGGCTTGTTCGGATCTTCGAGGCTGGCGCTCGCGGTGCGCACGCGCTGCGCGATTGCGTCGAGTGCGTGGTCCTGCCCGATCACGCGCGCGGCGAGCAGATCCTTGAGCGTGAGCACGGTACGGATCTCATCCTTCACCATGCGTCCGAGCGGAATGCCGGTCCACGATGCGACGATCTCCGCAACGACGTGCCCATCGACTTGCAGCGGGACCATCGGTCTCGGCTGCTGGAGCGCCTGCAGCGCCGCCGTCTGCTCGGCGAGCTCGGCCCGCACCGCGTCGACCTCGCCGGGCGCGGCCTCCTCCAGTGCCTTGCGCAGCCCTTCGAGGCGCTTGACGAGTGCCCGCTCGGATTCGTAGCGCGCCTCGTCCGCTGCAAGCGTCTCGAGTTCCGTTGCGCGCGCCTCGCGCAATGCCACGAGGCGCTCGTCGTGCGCCGGGCCGGGCGCGCCGGCAAGCACTTCTCGCTCGAGCGCCGCAATCTCCGCGTCGATGCGCTCGATGCGCTTGCGCGCGTCGTCGATGACGGCCGGTGTCGAGCCATGGGCGAGCGCCACCTTCGCGCACGCGGTGTCGAGCACGCCGATCGCCTTGTCGGGAAGCTGCCGCCCGGTGATGTAGCGATGCGAGAGCCGCACCGCTTCGGTGATCGCCTCGTCGAGAATCCGCACGTTGAAATGCCCCTCCATGCGCGGCGCGAGGCCGCGTACCATTGCGGCTGCAAGCGTCTCGCCCGGCTCGTCGATCTTCACGACCTGGAAGCGCCGCGCGAGCGCGACATCCTTCTCGAAGTATTTGCGATACTCGCTCCAGGTCGTCGCCGCGATCGTGCGCAGCTCGCCGCGCGCCAGCGCCGGCTTGAGCAGGTTCGCGGCGTCGTTCTGGCCTGCCTGCCCGCCGGCGCCGATGATCGTATGCGCCTCATCGATGAAGAGCACGATCGGCACAACGCTTTTTTTCACCTCATCGATCACGCTCTTGAGCCGGTTCTCGAACTCGCCCTTCACACTGGCACCCGCCTGCAGCAGCCCCATATCGAGCACGTGCAGCGCCACGCCCTTGAGCGGCTCGGGCACGTCGTCCACGGCGATGCGCAGCGCGAGCCCTTCGACCACGGCCGTCTTGCCGACGCCGGCCTCGCCCGTCAGGATCGGATTGTTCTGCCGGCGGCGCATGAGAATGTCGATCGTTTGCCGGATCTCGGCTTCGCGCCCGATCACCGGGTCGATCTTGCCTTCCTTCGCGCGCTGCGTGAGGTTCGTCGTATAGGTATCGAGCGCCGGCGTCTTCGATGCGCCCGGCGCCGCAAGATCCTGCACGGCACCGTCTGCCGCGCCCGTCGAAGCCTGGTGCGCCGGCTCGGGGGCCTCGCGCGAGCCCGCCGTGGCTTCGTCGAAATTGTGCTTGAGCTGCTCCACGGCAATGCGGCCGAACACCGGCGACATGCGCTGCGCGAACTGCGCCAGATCCGAGGTGCTCAACAGCGCGAGCAGCAGGTGGCCCGAGCGGATGCGGCCCGTTTGCGAGTCGAGCGACGCGATCAGCCACGCCTGCTCGAACAGCGAAATCAGATGCGGCGAAAACACGGGCGTGCGTGTATTGCCCGTCTTCAGGCGCCCGAGCTCGCGCTCGAGGTCCGCACGCAGTTGATCGGCGCTGAGCTTGTCCGCGCGCAGCACCGCGCGCAGGTCGCTGCCGGCGTCGTCGAGCAGCGTCAAAAAGAGATGCTCGAGGTCGACCTCGTAATGCCCGCGCGCGAGGCACAAGCTTGCGGCGCGCGTGGCCGCGTCCAGGCACAACGCGTCGAGCTTGGCGATGAGAGTCTTCAAAGGCGTACTCATGGGTCGGGGTTCCGTAGTCTCGAAATCAGTGGATGACGTGCAGCTCGTAGCGAGCGTCGTCACGGTCGTGGTCGGCATCGCGCGTGCACAGGAAGGCATCCCAGCCGAGCCGTGCGCCTTCGCCGAGGATGCTCGTGCCAACCTCGTGCCGAGCCAGCACGAGCGACACTTCGTACTCGATCATCACGCCGACGAGCACCTTCAGCATGCGCTCGAGCGCAACCGCGCGCGACGCGCCGGGCAGGAACGCCTCATACTCGACCTTGCGCAGCGGCCCGATGACAAGCCGCGCACGCATGTCACGCTGCCAGACCCGCTCGCCGGCGAGCGCACTCGCGCCGAGCACGGCATTCGCGCGGCCGACCTGCGTCATGCGCTCGGGCGGCACCGCGTACCACTTGCCAGCGAACTGCTCGACGCACACCGGTACGCCGAAGTAATCGGCAAGCACCCGCTGCAGATAGGCGGCCGACATCGGCCGGTGCCGCGCCGGAACCGCATAGCCCGCCAGCGCCTCTTCGGCGATTGCGCCGCTGCCTTCGGCCAGGGCCGCGCGCGTCGGCGCGTGCGCGAGCCCGCCCAGCGCGAGCAACAGTGGCATGTACCGCTCGTCGCGATCGAGCTCGTAATGAAAGGGCAGCCGGTACTTTTTCCATGCCGCGTAAAAGAGCGCGGTGGCGCGGCTCGAAAAAACGTCGAAGAACTCACGTGCCGCGTGATCGCGCTGGATCTGCTCGCGAGCGACGAGTTGCTCGGTGTAGTGAAGCGGCAATGCGCCCTGCCCGCCCAGCAAACCGAAAAACGACGGCGTCAGATCGACGCGCGCGAGCGCCGGCGCATCGCCGAGCGCGTCATTGGGGAGCACCGTGCCCGTTTCGTCGTAAGCTATCGCGCGCTCGAGCTCGCTCGGCGCGAAGGTGAGTGCCAGCGTGTTGCAAAAGCCGATACGCTCCCCCGGCCGCTCGCCCGCATGCCGCGGGCCGCGCTGTGCGAACCACACCTCGAGCATGCGTACGGCTTGAAAGAACTGGAAGCGGTAGGGCTCGTCGACGAGCCGCTGCACTACGCCAGCGTCGATTCTGCGCTGCGCGGCTTGCATCGCACGATCTCCTCGCCGGTGCGCTTCGAAACGACCACCAGCTGTATGAAACTGTTCAAATTCACATAAAGCCCGAAAAACGTATCGAGCACGCGCACGAACGAGGCGAGGCTCGTGCCGACGAAGTTGCCCTCGTCGATGGTGAGCCGGATCTCGGTGCCGCGCACGAAGGTCGCGTATGGCTCACCCGGCATCCATTGGCAGGCCGCGCGCCGCTCGATCTCGACGAGGCCCGCGACATGACGCGCCGAAACGGGGGTACGCCGCAAATCGTAGAGCACGAGCACCTCTTTGAGTGCATCGAGTTCGCTGCCGGCGAGCGATACATGGTTGAGCGCGAGGTGCGACAAGAGCCGCCAATGCATGGACGAGCCGCGTTCGATGCGCACGCTCGGCGTCGGGCGGCAAAGCATCGAAATGGGCTCGGCGAAAACGTCGGGATCCGCGAAGAGATCCCCGCCGGCCAGCCCGATGGCGAGGCGCGCAGGCAGGTTCCGGTTCGTGCAGGTGAGCGCAAGGCTCGCTGTATCGGTTTGCGCCCGGGAAGGCTCGAAGGCGCTGTCGACGATCGAAAGCTCCGTCTCGTAGCCAGGGCTTTGCTCGGCCACCCGAGGATCGCGGCGGGCGAACCAATAGCGCCCGACACGCTGCGCCTCGTCGTGGTGCAGTGCATAGAATGGACGGAACTCTGTAACCGTCTGCTCGTGAACTCGCTCCTTGACCACGTGCACGGTATCGATCGAATAGACCTCGTAGGCGCTGGCATGCTCCGCATCCGCGATCACCGGGTACGACACGGCCTCGTGACTCACGCGAATGGGCTCGCCGCGCCGCGCGAAAAGATTGACGACGGGCGTCGCGAAGAGCCGCAGATGATGCGCGGCCAGCGATTCGATGAGCCGCGCCGATTGCGTGTCGCCGCGGGCCTGCGCGAGTACGACGTGCAGCGTCAGCCGCCGGCATCGGCCGCTCGCCTGCAGCATGGCGCCGAAATCGAAATCGATGAAGTCGAACTTCTCGGGAAACGCGAAATACTCGGTCAACAACCGATAAGCCGGATGCGACTTCGCCGGATAGTCGATGAGGGCTTCACCGTCGGCGACACCGGCCTGCGCGAGCGGCACCGACGCAAGGCGCGCCCACTGCGGGCGGTCATCGGATTCGACATAGGCTTCCACGGCCTTGATGAAAAGGCCGTCGGCAAGCGCCGCGATGAACGACTGTTCGCCGTGCAGGTAGGCGCGCAACGCACCGAGGCCGAGCGCGGACAACGTCCGGCTGTCCGAGGTCGTCTCGAACGTGAACGAAACGACGGTCGATGCGTTCGCCGGTAAAACCGGCGCGTGAGCGGGCAGTGCGGCAACGGGGCGACATTCGGCGCGCGCGATCCGCAACGGCGCGAGCGTCACGTCGTAGGCGGTGCGAAACCGGCATCGCACGCCGCGCACTTCGCGGCTGAGCAGTTCGGTGCCGCGTGCGATGGTGACGGGCTTGTCGAGCGCTACCGCCGCTTGCGCACCGAACTGGGCGATCGAGCACGACGGAAACGGCCGCAGATAATGCGGATAGAGCACCTCGAAGAGCGCCTCGGTCAGTTCGGGATACTCGTCTTCGAGTTTCTTGTCGACGCGCGCGCTGAGCAGCGCGAAGGAGTCGATCATGCGATCGACGTGCGGATCGTCGCTTTGTGCGGCCGCTATCGCGAGACGCGCCGCGATCTTCGGATAGCGATCGGCGAAACCACGCGAATATTCCCGCAAGAATGCCAGCTCTCGCTCGTAGTACGGCAGCAACGCATCCATCGATCTTCCCCGAGCGTGAGCTTCCCGCTTTAATCCTTCTGTTGCCTCGTGCTCATTCGTAGACGCGCGTACGGGCGGCGTCCGCGGCGCGGCGCGAGCGCATCACCGAATATTGCAGCGTCGACGCCTGCAGCATGGCATCGAAGCTGACCGGCTCTTCGGCCGGATGCACGACGAGCTTCGCACGAATCACGAAATAGAGCGCATTGGTTGATTGCGTGTCGACTTCGAGCGCCACCGTCACTTCGCGCAAGCGCGGCTCATGCCGGTCGATCGCGTAGCGGATCGACTCGCAGATGAACGTACGGTCGTCATGGCTCGTCAGGCTTCTGCCCGCGAAATCGTTGAGGCCGTAAGTGAGCACCGAGCGCTTGCATTGCTCGAGCTTTTCCAGCTCCACTTCCGTGAGGGCAATGCGCGTGTTCAGAAGCGATTCGACATCGCTCGCCACGCGGCTCTTGAGCTCCTCGAGCGACAGCTGCCGCATGGCAGCCGGTGCCGGCGAGCGCGGATCGTCATCGAATAGCTTGTCGAGCAAGCTCGGTTCAAAACGCTTCATGGGACAGCACCGCCTGCTCTCGTCGCGCCAAAAAGGCCGCGCGGCCGAACGGCCGCGCGGACATTACCGTGACGCCGTCAGACCGCGTAGGTCTTGTCGTTCTTCGTCAGGCTCCAGGCACCCTGTGCGTTGCCGCCCTGGTTACCGCCGATCTTTTGCTGCGTGTACTTCCATTGAACGGCCGCGTACTTGAGCGAAAACGTTTCCGTCGGCAGGCCTTCATTGACCACGCTCGGCGAAATGCTCGAAATGATCACGTACTTGAGCTTGATCTCGAGGTACTTGACGCGCTTGCCCTCGCCGTCCGAGCGCATGAAGTCGATCGTGACTTCGTCGAACGTGGTGCCACCCGAGGCGTGCTGATAAAGCAGCGGGCTCACGACGTCGATGTCCTTCGTGAACGTCATGTCGGAGTGCTCGCAGCGCTCCGACGTGTGGCCGCCCGCGGTCGACGCCGTGGCCGAGCGCGGCTGCGTGATCGAATGATTCCACGAGGCGAGCTCGATCCAGTTCAGATGATCCTTGTCGGCCGATTCGCCTTTGATGGCGGGGTTGCCGAACTGCATGTACATGTCCTTCATGGCCCTCTACTCCCGAAGTGGCGGTTGTTAACAGCAGGCCGGGCGCTGCGCGCCGGCCCGTTCAAAATTCAATTCAGGTTATGCGCCTGCCGGTTTCGGCAGATCAGCGACGAGCCGCAGTGAAATCGACAGCTCGTCGAGCTGAAAATGCGGCCGCAGGAATGCGACCGAACGATACGAACCCGGCTTGCCCGGAATCTCGGATACCTGGATCGACGCCTCGCGCAGCGGAAACTGCGCCTTTTGCTCTTGCGTGGCGTTGTCGTCGAGCAGCACGTACTGCGCGATCCAACGGTTCAGGAAGGTTTCGACGTTCTGCGCCGACGCGAAGCTGCCGATCTTGTCACGCATCATCGCCTTCAGGTAATGAGCGATTCGCGACACCGAGAAGATGTATTGCAGCTGCGCCGACAGCACCGCGTTCGCATTGGCGCTGTCGGTGTTGTATTTTTTGGGCCGCTGCACCGATTGCGCCGCGAAGAACGCCGCGTAGTCGGAATTCTTGCAATGCACGAGCGGTATGAAACCGAGGTCGCTCAGCTCTTTCTCGCGGCGATCCGTGATGGCGATCTCGGTCGGGCATTTGAGCGCGATTTCGCCGTCGTCGGTCTTGAAGGTGTGGGTCGGCAGATCCTCTACGAGCCCGCCGCCTTCCACGCCGCGAATCGCGGCGCACCAGCCGAAATCGTCGAACGCGGCAGTCAGCCGCGTGGCGAACGCCCACGCCGCATTGCACCACAGGTACTTGTTGTGATCGGTGCCGTCGACGTCTTCGACGAAGTTGAATTTGTCCGCGACCAGACCGTCTTTCGGATTGAACGGCAGGCGGCCCAGGTAGCGCGGCAGCGTGAGCCCGACGTAGCGCGAATCTTCCGACTCGCGGAACGACTTCCACTTCGCGTATTCGACCGTGTCGAACACCTTGCCGAGGTCGCGCGGCTTGCCGAGATCGGAATACGATTCGAGCCCGAGCAGTTCAGGCGAGGCCGACGTGATGAACGGCGCATGCGCGGCCGCCGCCACGTGAGACATCTGCTCGATGAAGTACATGTCCTCGGGCTGACGCGTGATCTCGAAGTCGCCCACGAGCGCACCGAACGGCGCACCGCCGAACGTGCCGAACTCCTCTTCGTAGATCTTCTTGAAGAGCGCGCTCTGGTCGAATTCGGCCGCGGCCTTGAAGTCGCGCACGATCTCGCGCTTGGCCGCGTTGAGCACGCGGATCTTGATGGTCGAGCCGGTGTTGCTCTCCTTGCAGAGATAGTCGAGGCCGCGCCACGTGCTTTCCATGCGCTGGAAAGCCGGAGCGTGCATCACTTCGCTGAGCTGCGCGGAAAGGAGGCGGTCGAGCTCGGCGATACGCGCGTCGAGCGTGGCCGAAAGATTGTCGGAGACGACGACCGTCCCCTCGAGCACCTGATGCGCGAGCTCGCTGATGAGATCCTTCGCACGCTCGTGCTCGGAATCGGATTTCGCGACCTTGCTCTTCTCGACGATTTCGTCGAGCAGGGAACTCGCTGCCGCAGTGTCGGGCTGAGCGACGCTCGCCGTGGCCGTTTGCTGATTCATCTCACACCCCGCTTTACTCTTCGCTCTTCTGATTCTGGTTCGGATCCTGATCCTGGCCGTCGGCCTCGGCCCGCCCGCCGGCGAGCGAGCGCACCTGCTCGGTATTCACGAGCACCTCGCCCAGCAGGCTCTCGAGCTTGTCGTTGCCGGCAAGCTTGTTGCGCAGATCGGCCAGCTTCGTGCGCGCTTCGAGCAGACGGCGCAGAGGCTCGATCTGCGAGACGACTTCGTCGGGATTGAAGTCGTCCATCGAACGGAAGCGCAGGTCCACGGCGAACGTGCCGCCTGCGTCACTGAGCTTGTTCTTCACCTGGTACGCGGCGCGCGGCTCGACGCCCTTCATCACGTCATCGAAATTGTCGCGATCGATGCTGACGAACTTGCGGTCGCGCAGCTTGGGCTGCTCGACTTCCGACTGACCGGCCAGATCCGCGACCACGCCGACGACGAACGGCAGCTCCTTGACCTCGATCGCGTCGCCACGCTCGACCTCGTACGTGAGCTGCACGCGCGGAGGACGCACCTTTTGCAGGCGCTTTTGGATACTCTCTTTCTTCGCCATCGACGGCTCCCCGAAACGAATGGTTGAATGAAACGGCCCGGCCTCAGCGCAGCGCGCTGAATGGATCGGCGCCGCCCGCCGCAGGCTTGCCTGCCGACTCGGCGGGCTTGGCTGCCGTTTCCGGCTTCGCAGCCGGCTGCTCGGCACCCGCTGCCTCTTTCTGCTGCCCGGCCACCGGGCGACGCACGATACGACGCTTCTTCATGGCCTGCTTCTTCTGCGCGACTTCCTCGGGAAAGAGCGCGTCCTGGCCGAGCGTGTCGCGCAGTTGATGCGCGAGCGCCTGGGCGTCGGTCTTCGCGTCGCCCGCGAGCGCTGCGTCCTGCCGCAATTCGCCCAGCGAGTCGGTAGCGACGCGCAGACCGGCCACGGCCAACACGCTCTTCGCCGCACGGTCCGTCGAATCGCGCTGCAGCGCCTCTTGCGCCGCGACGATTGCCTGCCCGTAATGGGCCTGGTCGAACTGAATCTGGGCAATGCGCGACCAGGGCTCTTCACGCGTCGGGTCGGCCTTGGTCAACTGCTGATAGAGCGCAAGCGCGCGGTCCTTGTCACCGGCCTTGGCGACCGTGTCCGCATCGGCCAGACCCTTGTTAAATGCCTCCGGCGTTTGATTGGCCGTGTTTTGAGTTGCGCAGCCCGCTATAGCGGCGCACACGAGCACGGCCGCGGAGAATTTGAGAGAAAGTCGCTGTTTCGTCATTTGTTGGTACCGCCTGGCGGTTTATTTAATTCGCCGGGAAAGTACAGCTTTGCTTTGCGGCGAGTGCGCGCGTATAGTACCGGCCAATTTTCCATAATTCAACTTCTGCCGCGTGATATACGTCATCCTCAAATTCCTTAACAAAGTATAGCGGCGCCGCAGGAGGAAACAATTTCCGAACCAATTCGGCATTAAATGGAATTGAAGCAAAATTTGCCGGAACGACGAGCTATACGAACTTGTCTGTCACGAGTCGGAGCTACCGATCGGCGACGTCCAACCGGCGCTTTTTTCTCCTCTACGCAACGGGTACCGGTAGAAACCGGAAGATGTAAATGAAGCCTTATTTCACGACTTGGATCGTGCCGCTCGCGGCATGCGTATTGCTCGGCGGGTGCGCAGCGGGGGTGTCGCTGCTCGGCGCGGCCGCCTCGTCGGCGCTGCAGGCCACGGGCCTCGGCAAGCCCGATGTGCCGGACTCGCAAAAGCCGCCGCGCAACGTCCCGCTGACGCTCGCAGCCGCGCCCAACCTGAATGCGGCCACCGACAACCATCCGCTCGCGCTCGTGGTGCGGCTCTATATATTGAAGGATCCGACTTCGTTCCAGCAGGCCTCGTTCGACGCGTTCACCGATCCGGCCAAGGAAAAAAGCGCGCTCGGGGCGGATCTGCTCAGCGTGCGCGAAGTCACGCTGATCCCGGGCCAGCGCTATCAAATGGTGGAAAAAGTCTCGCGCGAGGCCCAAGCCTTCGGCGTGGTCGCCCTGTTCCGCGACCCTGCGCTACGGCGTTGGAAATTCGCCTTCGATCCGGCGAAATCCGAGAAATCGGGCATAATGATCGGCCTTCACAACTGTGCAATGACCGTGACGAACGGCACCGTCATTCCACCGGACCCGGGGCTGCCCATGCCGCCGCTGAATTTGCTCTCGTCCGTCTCCTGCGGTTAAATTCACGGCAAAGCGCGACCAATGCAGGTTGAATGCAGCTTTACCACCGCGCCATGCGGCTCTTTGTCATAAACAAGCGGATTCGAGATGAGTTATTCGGCGAAATTGCTTTGGGGAGAGGGACTCTTTCTGAGGCCTCAGCATTTCCAGCAGCAAGACGCTTATCACGAGGCGCGCCTCGCGGAGTCGTTGCGCGCGCTGCAGCCTTTCAGCTGGGGGCTGCGTTCGGTACGGTTCGACGCCGATTCGCTCAGCAACAACTCGTTGCGCATCACCGAGCTTTCGCTCGTATTTCCCGACGGCACCCTCTATTCGGCACCGCAGGAGGATGTCCTGCCCGAGCCCGTCGCGCTGGAGACACTGCCTGAAGGTGTGGGCGAGTTCATGTTCTACCTTGCGATGCAGCCGCTGCGCGACGCGGGCGGCAACTATTCGAGCGCATCGGATGGCAGTTTTTCGGCGCGCTACGCGACGAAGCAGCAAGCGGTTGCCGACCTCTATACCGACGCGGCAACGGCGAGCCTTACGTTCCTGCAGCCGCGCGTCAAGCTGATCGGCCATAACGAGCCGCGCGCGCAGCTCGTCACCGTGCCGATCGCACGCCTGCACCGCACGGCCACCTCGGGCTTCGAACTCGACGAAACGTTCGTGCCGCCGTGCCTTTCGATCGAAGCGTCTCCGGTGCTGCATCAGCGCCTGCGCCAGCTCATCGACGCGCTGCAGGCCAAAGTGAGCGCGCTTTACGGTTTTCACCGCGAGCCGACCAAGAACATCATCGAGTTCCGCTCGGGCGACATCGCATCGTTCTGGCTGCTGCATACAGCCAACGCGGCCGCTGCGTCGCTGCTTCACCTGCTGCAGCACGCGGCACTGCATCCGGAGCGCCTCTTTCAGGAGTTGTTGCGGCTCGCGGGGCAGCTCATGACGTTCTCGAAGCAATACTCGCTCTCGGAGCTGCCCGTTTATCGCCACGACGAGCCGGGCCCCGCCTTCGCGTTGCTCGACACGATCGTGCGCGACCTGCTCGAAACCGTCATTTCGACGCGGCACTTCGCCATCGCCCTCGAGGAGGTGCGGCCGTCGTTTCATGTGGGCCGGCTCGATTCGGGCAAGATCGACGAAAAGACCACGTTTTTCATCGCCGTGTCGGCCGACCTGCCGCCCGTCGAACTCGTCGAGGCAGTGCCGGCGCGCTTCAAGGTCGGTGCCCCCGACGACGTCGACAAGCTCGTGCTCTCGGCCATGCCGGGCGTGCGCCTCGTCTACACGCCGCAGGTACCGCCAGCCGTGCCGGTGCGCCCGGGCGCGTGCTATTTCGCGCTGGAAGCCCGCGGCGCACTGTATGACCGGATGCTGCAAGCCCAATCGGCGATGATCTACACGCCGTCGGGCATCAACGATCTCAAACTCGAACTGATCGCCGTCACATCATGACCGAAGTCCCCTCCCTCTTCGGCGGCACGATGTCGCCCGCCGCGCCGATGCAAGGATCGGACGCGGCATTCCAGGCCCGCTCGCTGCGCGACCTGCTCTACGACGGCTTTTTCATGCTGTTCTTGCTCAAGGAGGGGCATGAGCCGGCCGATGCGGCGGAGTTCACCTCGCGCGTACAGGCGTTTCTCGCCGATTTCGAGCGCGGAGCAAAAAAACTGAACGTGCCGGCCGACGATGTCTATGCGGCGAAGTTCGCGTTTTGCGCGGCGATCGACGAAGCCGTGCTCTCGTCCCAGTTCAAGATCCGCGCGGACTGGGAACGCCGCCCGCTGCAGCTCGTACTGTTCGGCGAGCAGCTCGCGGGCGAGAAGTTCTTCGATCATCTCGAAGCCTGCCGCGCCCAGGGCGCAGCCCGGCTGCAGTCGCTCGAAGTCTTCCATATGTGCCTGCTGCTCGGCTTCCAGGGCAAATATCTGCTCGAGGGTCCGGAGAAGCTCTCCTACCTCACAGCACGGCTCGGCGACGAAATCGCGCACATGAAAGGCAAGCGTGCGGCCTTCGCCCCGCACTGGGCCCTGCCCGACCAGATCGCGCACCGGCTCAAGCACGAAGTGCCGCTCTGGACGATCGCCGCCGTATTCGCGTTGATCGGCCTTGGCGCGTTTTTTGGTCTTCACACCTACCTGCGCGATTCGACGTTGCGCACGCTCGCGCCCTACTCGCAGCTCGTCAAGCCCGAAGCCGAGTCGGCCAATCTGACGATCTCGCTGCCCTGACGCAAGAGCGGCTGGCCCACCGGCCGCTCATCCACTCATCGCACGTTCCGCCAGGACCGACTGCACGCATTCGTCGACGCTCAGTTCGCGCAGCGCCTGCGGTGGCAGGATGTCCTCGGCGGCGCGCGTCAAGGCCGCCAGCGCGCGCGGCTTGAGGCGCGCCAGTACGAGCCTCTGCCCGCGAGAACGCAATTCCGCGGCAAACACGAGGATCGCTTCGATGGCCGAACCGTCGACGTCGGGCGTTTCCTCGAGGCTCAGCATAACGGTCTGTGGCTTGTCCTCTCGCGAAGCCGCAAGCAAGCGCACTTCGCTCAGAACGCGTTCCGCGTTCGCGAAAAAGAGCGGCACTTCAGGGCGTACGATCAGGATCCCGTCGACAGGCTTCGCGTCCGCGTGAGCCGACACGTCGACGAAATCGTGGCTCTCGCGCAAGCGCCCGAGCACGCTGACGCTCGGCACCGAGAGGTCGCGCAGCGTGAGGAAAAGGCTCACCGCGATCGCGGCCAAGAGCCCATGCATGACGCCGAAAAGCAGCACGCCCGCGAGCGCCGCCACGGCGAGCAGACGGTCGCGTCGCCATTGCCAGTACGGGCGGAATATGCCTGGATTTATCGAATGGCTAACGGCATGAATGACGATAGCCGCGAGCACCGGCTCGGGAATGCGCGCGAGTTCGCCGAGCAGGAAAGTCACGACGAGCGCTACGACAAGCGCGGCGCACAGGCCCGCCAGGCGCGTTTGCGCACCCGCCGTCTCGTTGGCCGACGTCGCGGAGTAGCCCGCCCCCACCGGCATGCCTTGCAGCAGGCCCGAGACGAGATTGGCGCTCCCCAGCGCGATGAGGTCGCGATTGGCCGAGATCCGATCGCCATGCTTGAGGGCGAACGTACGAATCGAGCCGTACGATTCCGCATAGAGGATCAGCATCAGCGCGAAGGCCAGCTCCGTCGTCTGGAGCCATTCGGGGCGCCTGAAGGCCGGCAGGCCGAAGCGCACGTCACGCAGATCGATGCTGCCGACAACGCCGATTCCCCAATGCCGCCAGTCGACCCAGTGGCCGGCCCCGATGCCGAGCAGGATGACGACGAGCGTCGCCGGAATTCGCGCACTGCGGCCGAGCATGGATAGAATCGCGAGCGCGCCGACTCCGAGCGCCACGCTCGCGAGATTCCAATGCGGCGCCTGACGCAACAGGTCGTAGGCCATTCGCGGAGCGTCCGAGAACTGCGCCGTCACGCCGAGCACGCCCGGCAGTTGCTTGACGATGATCGTCAACGCCAGCCCGAACGCGAAGCCGCGCAGCACCGGTTTGGCGATGAAATCGGAAACACCCCCGAGCCGGGCAGCGCCTGCCAGCAGAAAGAGCGCACCTGTTGCGGCCACCAGCGCCGCGGCGACGGCGAGCGCGGGGCCGGAGACGGCGCTCACGGTGGCCGCCAACACCGCGGCAGACGACGATGTTGCCGAGACGATTGCGAAGCGGCTGCTTCCGGCGAGCGCATAGACGACGAGGCCCGCCAGCAAGGCGACGACTCCCGCCTGCGGCGGAAGGTTGGCGATACCGGCATAGGCGACCGCCTCGGGCAGCAGCAGCCCCGCGATCGAAAGCCCGGCGAGCACGTCTTTCGCCAAGCGCATGGCGCGCGGCGGCGGTGGCCCGGGCGGCGCGTAATGCGCAGGGTCCTGAAGGTGCCGCGCGGCGGCGTGTCCGGTGTCGATCGTCATGGTCGAAAACGCCGCATCGCCTCGAAGTTCGGGCCGCGCGCCGGGGCGTCAGCGGCCGCTTTGCTTATGCGCGACAGGCGGCGCGCTCTTGCGGCGCCACAGCTTCCAGAGCGCCGCCAACGCGACGGGGACGATGGCGGCCCCGATGCCGACAAGCACGATCACGTTCAGATACTGGCGCACGAACGGGATGTTGCCGAAGAAGTAGCCCGCCAATACGAGCAGCAGCACCCAGAGCAGCGCGCCAGCCACGTTGAAGAATTGAAATCGGCCGGCGCTCATCTCGGATACGCCGGCGACGAACGGTGCGAACGTGCGCACGACCGGGATGAAGCGCGCGAGCACGATCGTCTTGCCGCCATGGCGCTCGTAGAAGTCGTGCGTACGTTGCAATGCCTTGCGATCCAGGAACCGCTCGACGAACCGGATACGCGTTTTGAAGACCGCGGGGCCGATCGCCTTGCCGATGGCGAAGTTCAGGCTGTTGCCGGCAATCGATGCCAGCAGCAGCAGGCCGATCAGCGAGGCGAGATCCATTTTGCCGCTCGCACAGAACGCGCCGCCGATGAAGAGCAGCGAATCGCCGGGCAGAAACGGCAGAATGACGAGGCCGGTTTCGCAAAAGACGATCAGAAACAACACCGCATAGACCCAGGCGCCGTACTGGCTGACGAAATCGCCCAGAAATGCATCGATGTGCAGAACGAGCCCGGCAAAATGAAGCAGCGTATCCAAATGCATCCCTTATGAAGAAAAGCGCATGCGCCGCGCAAGCGGCGCCGGTCGCGCCATGATACCCAAACTGTCGGGCACGAAACCGAAACGGTGCCCTGGCGCCTGGGCCTCTGTCCGTTCGACAACCGGCCACTCGTTATAATCGCCGCATGTCCGAAATTCCCGAATCCTCGTCCGGCGCGGCTCTCGAGCGGGGCACACCCGAAATGCGGCGGCCCCGCGCCATCCAGCCGCTGCCCGACCAGTTGATCAGCCAGATCGCCGCAGGCGAAGTCGTCGAGCGGCCAGCCTCCGTCGTGAAGGAGCTGCTCGAAAACGCACTCGACGCCGGCGCAACGACGCTGCGCATCCTGCTCGACGGCGGCGGCGTGAAGCGGATCTCGATCGCCGACGACGGCTGCGGGATTCCGGCGGCGGAGCTGTCGCTCGCCCTGATGCGTCACGCTACGAGCAAGATTCGCTCGCTCGCCGAGCTGGAGGCCGTCGCGACGCTCGGGTTTCGTGGCGAGGCGCTTGCTTCGATTGCGTCGGTGGCCGAAACGTTCATTACGAGCCGCACGGCCGACGCCGCGCATGCCACGCGCATCGAAGCGCACACGGGCGCGCTTGCGCCCGCGGCGGGCGGTGTGGGTACGACGATCGAGGTCCGCGAGCTCTACTTCAACACGCCCGCGCGCCGGAAGTTCCTGAAGAGCGAGCAGACGGAACTCGGGCACTGCCTGGAAATGGTGCGCCGCGCGGCGCTTGCACGGCCCGACGTGGCAATTTCCGTGCTTCACAACGGTCGCGCGCTCGAGCACTGGAACGCGACGGAGCCGGCCCAGCGCGTGGCAGGCATTCTCGGCGACGCCTTTGCGCAGGCGCATCTTCCGTTGCAGGAGGAGGCCGGCCCGCTCGCGCTCTACGGCTGCGCCGGATTGCCGACGGCAAGCCGTGGCCGGGCGGACCAGCAATACTTCTTCGTGAACGGACGTTTCGTCCGCGACAAGCTGCTCACGCATGCCGTGCGCGCGGCCTACGAAGACGTTCTGCACGGGGACCGCTACCCGTCCTACGTGCTCTTTCTCGACCTGCCGCCCGAAGCCGTCGACGTCAACGTCCACCCGTCCAAGATCGAGGTGCGCTTTCGTGACTCGCGCGCGGTGCACCAGTTCGTCTTCCATGCACTCCAGCGCGCGCTGGCCCGGCATGCCGGCGCCTCGCCGGAAACGACGGCGGGCGGGCACGCCGTGCGACTGGAGGGACAGCCGCTGCCGGCGCAGGGGCAGCAGGGGTGGCCATCGCCGGTGCCCGCTTCGGCGCCGGGCACTGCCCCTTCCGCGGCCACCATCCGCCCCGGCACGACCTGGATGCGCGACTCGCGCATGGCCCAGGGCCGATTACCCATCGCCGAGCCTCTCGCGCTTTACGATGCGCTGTTCGGGCGCAAGGAGGCGGCGGCCGGCACGGGTACCAGCGCCATGGCGCCGATCGCCCCGGCCGGCGGCTTGACCGACGGTGCACAGGCCGGGCAGGCCCTGCCGTGGCTCGAAGCGCGCGACAGCGCAATGACTTTCGCCCCGGCGCACGGCGGCGACGACGATCACCCGCTCGGGTTCGCGCTCGGGCAGATCCATGGCATCTACGTACTCGCGCAAAACGCGCGCGGGCTCGTCATCGTCGACATGCACGCGGCCCACGAGCGCATTCTTTACGAACAGTTCAAGCGCGCGCTGGCAGAGCGCTCGATCGCCGTGCAGCCCCTGCTGCTGCCGATCTCGATGCCGGCCGATCCGGTCGAAATCGGCACGGTCGACGAGGAGCGCGAGACGCTCGAAGCGCTCGGCTTCGACCTGGCCGCGCTTTCGCCGACGACGCTCGCGATCCGCGCCGTGCCCGCGCTGCTCAAGGACGCCGACCTGCCCGCGCTTGCGCGCGCCGTGCTCGCCGACCTGCATGCGTACGGCGGCTCGCGCGTACTGACGGAGCAGCAGCACGAGTTGCTCGGCACACTTGCCTGCCATCATGCGGTGCGTGCCAACCGGCGCCTCACACTCGACGAAATGAACGCGCTGCTGCGCCAGATGGAGGCGACGGAGCGCGCGGACCAATGCAATCACGGGCGCCCGACGTGGTACCAGTTGACGCTCGGGGACCTGGACCGGCTCTTCATGCGCGGGCAGTAGGCGGCATGGGCGCAACGGTGATTGCCTGCCTGCTCGGTCCCACGGCGTCGGGCAAGACGGCGGCCGCACTCGAGGCGGCCGGGCGGCTGCCGCTCGAAATCGTCAGCGTGGATTCGGCGCTCGTCTACCGCGGCATGGACATCGGCACGGCAAAGCCGACGCCCGCCGAACGCGCGGCGGTGCCCCACCACCTCATTGACATCATCGAACCGACGGACGCCTACTCCGCCGCGCAGTTCCGCGCGGACGCCCTGCGGCTCGCCGGCGAGATTCTCGCGCGGGGGCGCACGCCGCTTTTCGTGGGCGGCACGATGCTCTATTACAAGGCTCTGGAACAGGGGCTGGACGATCTGCCGCCAGCCGATGCGCAACTCCGGGCCAACCTCGAGGCCGACGCCGCACGCGAGGGTTGGCCTGCGCTGCATGCGCGGCTCGCGACCGTGGACGCCGCAACGGCCGCTCGCCTCGCGCCAAACGATGCCCAGCGCATCCAGCGTGCGCTCGAGATCTTTCTGCTGACGGGGCGCCCGATGTCGGCGCTGATCGCCGAGGCGAGCGCCGCAAGGCAAACCGCCCCCTACCGTTTCGCGCCGATCGCGCTCGAGCCGTCCGATCGCTCAGTTCTGCACGAACGCATCGCGCGGCGCTTCGACGCCATGCTCGCAGCCGGCTTTGTCGACGAAGTGAGCGCGCTGCGTGCACGCGGAGATCTTCATGCCGCGCTGCCGTCGATGCGTTGCGTCGGCTACCGGCAGGCGTGGGAATACCTCGACGGCACGATCGATCGGGCCACGATGCGCGATAAAGGCGTATTCGCGACGCGCCAGCTCTGCAAACGGCAGCTCACCTGGCTGCGCTCGATGCCGCACCGCGTCGTCGTGGACTGCTGCGCCGCTTCGGCAACGCGCGATGCGGTACAGTCAATCGAGCGCGCGATCGGGGAGAATTGAACGGATTGAACCAATCGGACGCGGAGGGCAGGCGCGCCACCCGGATTGGATCGACGAACCGGCGCACGGGTAGCGCATAGCGGCAAAGCGTCGAAAAAAAACCGCCGGACGATGTCCAGGCGGTTTCTTCGAGGCCGCGCGAAACGCGCCGGCGCCCGCGTCAGACGACGATCGTCTGCGCCTCGCCTTCGCGGCGCTCGCGCACGGCGCCGATCTTCCAGACCTGTTCGCCCGCATCGCTCAGTTGGCGCACGGCTTCATCGGCATCGGCTGCCGCCACGATCACGGCCATGCCGATCCCGCAGTTGAAGACGCGGTGCATCTCGGCATCCGCCACGCCGCCGTGCTGCTGCAGCCACGAGAACAGCGGCGGCATCGGCCAGGCCTTGCCGTCGAGCTCGGCCGTCAGGCCATCGGCCAGCACGCGCGGGATGTTCTCCACCAGACCGCCGCCCGTGATGTGCGCCATGCCCTTCACGGCGATGCTTTGCATCAGTGCCAGCAGGGGTTTCACGTAGATGCGCGTGGGCGCCATCAGCGCGTCGGCCAGCGAGCGGCCGTGGAAGTCCGCCGAAAGATCGGGGTTGGCGCGCTCGATGATCTTGCGCACGAGCGAAAACCCGTTCGAATGGATGCCGCTCGACGCGAGGCCGAGCACCACGTCGCCCGGGACGATGGTGCTGCCGTCGATGATCTTGCTCTTTTCCACCGCGCCAACGGCGAAGCCCGCGAGATCGTACTCGCCGTCAGGGTACATGCCCGGCATTTCCGCCGTTTCGCCGCCGATCAGCGCGCAGCCCGCAAGCTCGCAGCCCTGGGCGATTCCCTTGACGACGGTGGCGGCCGTGGCCACGTCGAGCTTGCCGCAGGCGAAGTAGTCGAGGAAGAACAGCGGTTCCGCGCCCTGCACGAGGATGTCGTTGACGCTCATGGCCACGAGATCCTGGCCGACCGTGTCGTGCTTGTTCAGATGAAAGGCGAGCTTGAGCTTGGTGCCGACGCCGTCCGTGCCCGAAACGAGCACCGGCTCGCGGTACTTCTTCGGCACCTCGAAGAGCGCGCCGAACCCGCCGATACCGCCGAGCACGCCGTCGCGCAGCGTCTTCTTCGCAAAGGGCTTGATCGCATCGACGAGCGCGTCGCCGGCGTCGATGTCGACGCCCGCGTCGCGATACGACAGGCCTTGTGCCGGATCTTGTCCGTCCTGAGCGGATTTCGGTTGATTCATGGGGAAGTGCGAGAAGGTCGGTAAAATGCGATTTTACCCGATGCGGATGGGTGGTAGCGCTTTGGCGATTCCCCCGTCCGTGCACGGTTGCCGATCCGGTGCCGGCGCGTTGGCGCCCATCCGGTTCCCTACACAGTTGCCGGCCGGTCGGCTCGCCCGGTTTCGCCGCACGGCCCTCACCTCGGAACGCCCTTGTCGCAGAACTCACCGCTCCTCACGCCGTATCAACGCCAGGCGATCTTCTGGGGCACGGTCGCGCTCGTGCTCGGCATCCTGCTGTCGCTGCTGCGCCCGGTGCTCACGCCGTTTTTGCTCGGCGCCATCATCGCCTATATCCTGCAGCCCGGCGTGGCCTGGCTCGTGCGCCATCGCGTGCCGCGCGGCGTCGCCGCCTTGCTGATGATGCTCGTGTTCGCGTTGCTCGTCGTGCTGCTTGCGCTGCTGCTCGTCGCCGTGGTGCAGCGCGAGCTGCCCCAGTTGCAGCGGCAGATTCCAGCGCTCACGGCACGCCTGCACGACTGGGCGCAACCCAAGCTCGCCTTCGTCGGGCTGGCCGACGTACTCGATTTCTCGAGCTTGAGGGACATGCTCTCGAGCCAGATCGAAAGCAGCGCGCAGGCGTTCGCGCTCGCCGCATGGAAGTCGCTGCGCACGAGCAGCAACGTCATGATCACGCTTGTCGGCAACCTCGTCATGGTACCGCTCGTGCTCTACTACCTGCTCTACGACTGGAACATGATGCTCGCGCGCGTGGCCGCGCTCGTGCCACGGCGCTGGCTCGACAAGACGAGCGAGCTCGTCGTCGAGATGGACCGTATGCTGTCGCAGTACCTGCGCGGCCAGCTGCTGGTCATGTGCGTGCTCGCCGTCTACTACGTGATCGCGCTCAGCATCGCGCGCTTCGAGATCGCCGTTCCCGTCGGCATTTTCACGGGCCTCGCCGTCTTTATTCCGTACGTCGGCTACGCCACGGGGCTCGCGCTCGCCCTGCTCGCCGCGCTGCTGCAGTTCGGCGACTGGTATGGCTTCGTTGCGGTGGCCATCATCTACGGTATCGGCCAGGTGCTCGAGAGCTTCATCCTCACGCCGCGGCTCGTCGGCGAACGCATTGGCCTGCATCCGCTCGCCGTGATCTTCGCCTTGCTTGCCTTCGGGCAGCTGTTCGGCTTTTTCGGCGTGCTGCTCGCGCTGCCCGTGAGCGCGATTCTCTCGACCGCGCTGCGCGAAATGCGCCGCGGCTATCTGGCGAGCGGACTTTACAAGAACTGACCGATTACGCTCATCGTGACTGTGCATCGCCAACTGACGCTCGACCTCGGCACGCCTCCGCCGTCGACGTTCGACAACTTCTTCGCCGGCGCCAACGCCGAGCTCGTTTCACGGCTCGCGGCGCTCGAAAGCGCGCTGGCCGCGGGCCCGGTTCCCGATCGCACCTACTACGTATGGGGTGAGCCCGGCAGCGGGCGCAGCCATTTGCTGGCCGCGCTGGTGCATAGCGCGGGGCCGGGGCGCGGCCGCTTCATCGGGCCGCAAAGCGGGCTCGCGGCGTTCGCGTTCTCCGCCGAGGTGCCGATCTACGCCGTGGACGACTGCGACCGGCTTTCCGGCGCGCAGCAAATTGCGCTCTTCAATCTATTCAACGAGGTGCGCGCGCATCCCGGCGCCGCGCTCGTCGCAGCCGGCAATGCCGCGCCGATCGCCCTCGACGTGCGCGAAGACCTGCGCACGCGGCTCGGCTGGGGCCTCGTGTTCCATCTCGCGCCGCTGCCGGACGAGCGCAAGGCCGCCGTGCTCAAGCATGCCGCCAAGGAGCGTGGCCTCGCGCTCGCCGAAGACGTACCCGCCTACCTGCTCACGCATTTCCGCCGCGACATGCCGAGCCTCATGGCGCTGCTCGACGCACTCGACCGTTTCTCGCTCGAGCAAAAGCGCGCCGTCACGCTGCCGCTTCTGCGCACGATGCTCGCGCAGCCGCCCGAGCAACTGCGCGGGGAAACGCCGGGAAAGGCATCCGAATCCTCCGCTGCCGACGAGGCGCACGACGGGGCGCTCGGCGAGGGGTCGGACGAGGCCGTGGCGGCGGAAAATACACCTGCGCCGCCAGCCTCGGCCCCCGAGCCGGACGCCGCCCCCAGGCCGCCGCGCGCTCCCCGGCAGGCGTCGCTCTGGGATGCCGGCGACACCCCGGCGGATACGCCCCGCGATGGGCTACCCGCTCCCCGTGGCAGCTTCGAGTAAAATGCGCCCTCATGACGAATCTCGCTCTCTTCGATCTCGATCACACGCTCATTCCGACTGACAGCGACCACGAATGGGGCCGCTTCATGGTGAGGCTCGGCATTGTCGACGCCGAAACCTTCATGCGCGATGTCGATCGCTTCTATGCCGACTACAAGACCGGTCAGCTCGATATCCACGCCTATCTGGAAACGATGCTGACGCCGCTTGCCCGGTACTCGCGCGCGCAACTCGCGGCCTGGCATGAGCAGTTCATGCACGAAGTCATCCGGCCGGCACTCGTACCGGCCGCGCTCGAACTCGTGCGCAAGCACCAGGACAACGGCGACCTCTGCTGCATCGTCACCGCGACGAACGAATTCATCACGCGCCCGATCGCCGACGCATTCGGCGTCGAAATGCTGATCGCCTGCGAGGTGGAAACGGTCGACGGCCAGCCGCACTCGCCGTTCACGGGCCGAGGCGCCGGCACGCCGAGCTACCGTGAAGGCAAGATCGTGCGTGTCGAGGCGTGGCTCGCCTCGCTCGGCAAGACACTCGCCGATTTCGAACACAGCTGGTTCTACAGCGACTCGCACAACGACATTCCGCTGCTCGAGAAAGTCACCGATCCGATCGCGACCAACCCCGATGCAACGCTGCGGGCTCACGCCGAAGCAAAAGGCTGGCGCATCCTCGATCTGTTCCAACCGTCGTGATCAAGAAACTCATCCGCAAGCTGCTCGGCCAGAATACGGCCGCCCCCGTCGACACCCCGGCGCCCGAGGCCGTGGGCGACGCCGCGCCCGTCGAGGCGAAACTCGAGGCGAAACGCTCGAGCCGCGCCCCGAAGCCGCGCGGCAATGGCTCGCGCGCCGCGCGCGGCGCCGATGCGCCTGAGCCCGACGCACCCGTCATCCTGTCGTCCGACATCCATGGGATCGACCCCACGCTCATTTCGCGCAACGCCGTGCGCGTCACCGACACGCTCCAGCAGGCCGGCTACCGCGCCTTCATCGTGGGCGGGGCCGTGCGCGATCTGCTGCTCGGAATCGCACCGAAGGACTTCGACGTCGCCACCGATGCCACGCCCGACGAGGTGCAGCGGCTCTTTCGCCGGGCGCGCCTGATCGGCCGGCGCTTCCAGATCGTGCACGTCCAGTTCGGGCAAGAGATCATCGAAGTGTCGACTTTCCGCGCGCTCGTGGATGCGGCGCCGGCCGTCGAGGCCCCTGCCGCGGGCCCGGCGCCGGGCCGGCGCCAGCGGCGCGAGGAACTCGATCGCCGCACGCATGCCGTGGACGCGAGCGGACGCGTGCTGCGCGACAACGTCTGGGGCGAACAGCACGAGGATGCAACGCGGCGCGACTTCACGATCAACGCGATGTATTACGACCCGGCCACGCAAACGGTGCTCGACTACCACAACGGTATGGACGACATCCGCGCGCGCGTGCTGAAGATGATCGGCGATCCCGCCACGCGCTACCGCGAGGATCCGGTGCGCATGCTGCGCGTCGTGCGCTTCGCAGCGAAGCTCGGCTTCGAGATCGACGACGCTACGCGCAACCCGATCAAGCCACTCGCCGACCTCATCCACAACGTACCGGCGGCTCGCCTTTTCGACGAGATGCTGAAGCTGTTGCTCTCGGGGCATGCGCTCGCCTGCCTGAAGCAATTGCGCAAGGAAGGCCTTCATCACGGGCTGCTGCCATTGCTGGACGTCGTGCTCGAACAGCCGCACGGCGAATCGTTCATCACGCTCGCGCTCAACAACACGGATGCGCGCGTGCGTGCCGGCAAACCCGTCTCACCGGGCTTCCTGTTCGCGACACTGCTTTGGCACGACGTGCAACAGCGCGCGCAGGGGTTCGAGCGCGCCGGCGAGTACCCGGTTCCCGCGCTGCACCACGCGATGGACGACGTGCTCGACATGCAGACCGAAAAACTCGCGATCCACAAGCGGTTTTCGGCCGACATGCGCGAGATCTGGGGTCTGCAGTCGCGCCTCGAAAAACGCTCGGGCCGCAGCGCGCTGAGGCTGCTCGAACACCAAAGATTTAGAGCGGGGTATGATTTCCTCCTGCTGCGCTGTGAATCGGGCGAGTTGGACCCGGCCATCGGCGAATGGTGGACGGCGTTCATCGAAGGCGATACAGCCGAGCGGGAAGCCCTGCTCGCGCATGGCGACAAGGAGCGCGCGCCGCGCAAACGCCGCCGTCGCGGTGGCAAAGGCCGCAAGGCCGGCAGCGAAGCGACGCCCGGCGACGAATCGCCCGGCGATTCGTCGGCAAACGACGCAGGTACGGCGGCAACGCACGACCTGCGCGAGGACTGACGAACCGGCCGGCCAGCGCGAAGGGCCAAGTAATGAAGTGGTGAAGTCGTAGGAAGCCATGTCATGACGGTTGCATATCTCGGCCTCGGTGCGAATCTCGGCGACGCCCGCCAGTCCCTGAAGGACGCGGTCGTCTGCCTTGCCCAGCAGCAGACGATCACGGTGCTCGCCAAATCGAGCCTCTACCGTACCGCGCCGATCGACGCACAGGGCGACGACTACTACAATCTCGTCGTCAAAATCGAAACATCGCTCTCGCCCCACTCGCTGCTCGGGCTGTGCCATAGCATCGAGCATCATTTCGGCCGCGAGCGGCCGTTTCGCAATGCGCCCCGCACGCTCGACATCGACATCGTCCTCTTCGGCGACGAGAGGTTCGATGCGCCCGACCTCGTGATTCCGCACCCGCGTGCGGCCGAGCGCGCGTTCGTGCTCGTGCCGCTCGTTGAAATCGACGTCGACGCGACGATCCCAGGCGTGGGACCGGCGCAAGCGCTGCTGTCGGCTGTCGCCGATCAGCGGATCGAGAAGGTGCAGACGTGCCGTTGCATGGCGCTGGATAAACTGCGGGCAAAAGCCGGCGGTTCACGTGACGATACGTCGGGCGTCGATACGTCGGGCGTCGATACGTCGGGGGGCACGCCACCGGGCAATGCCTCGCCTCACGGCGCGGAGCCGGCCAAGAGCGGATGCCAATGAACGCGCCAGCACTCACCGTCACAGCCCCGCAGCGGCAAAGCCCATACCGCTATCTCGCCGTCGAGGGTCCGATCGGCGCGGGCAAGACGTCGCTTGCGCGCCGGCTTGCCGAGCGATGGGCGATGACCGAGCTTTTCGAGCGCCCGAACGACAATCCGTTTCTCGAGCGTTTCTACGGCGACATGGCGCGCTACGCGTTACCCACCGAGCTGCAATTTGCGCTGCAGCGCGCCGGGCAGGCGCGCGAGGCAGCGGCGTCGCTGGCGGTGGGACGGCCGCTCATCGCCGATTTCATAACGCAAAAAAGTGACATCTTCGCGCGACTGACACTCTCCGACGACGAATGGGCGCTTTACCGCACGCTGGCAGCCGGGCTTGCGGCGAGCGGCCCCCAGCCGGATCTCGTGGTGTACCTCCAGGCAAGCCCGCCCACGCTGCTCGAACGCGTGCGCAAACGAGCGCGGCCCGAGGAGACGCCGATGTCCGAGGCGTATCTGCGAAAGCTCGCCGAGGCCTACGATCAGTTCTTCTATCACTATGACGGCAGCCCGGTGCTCACGGTCAATACCGAGCACCTGAATCCGCTCGAATCGGAGGCGGATTTCGCGCTCGTCGTCGAGCGCATCGAAACGATGCGCGGGCGCAAGGCCAGCTTCGTCAAAGCACAGTGAGACGCGGCATGGCCACATGCGCCGTGCCGGCTCCCCCCTCTTTTCGAGAACGAGACGTCAGATGACTTATCTGCAGGAAACCAGCCGGCCCAAAGTCACCGTGCCGAAGCTGCAAGCCATGCGCGAAACCGGCGAAAAAATCACCATGCTCACCTGCTACGACGCGAGCTTCGCGTCGCTGCTCGACCGGGCAGGCGTGGACTCGTTGCTGATTGGCGACTCGCTCGGCAACGTGTTGCAGGGCCACTCGACGACGTTGCCCGTCACGCTCGACGACATCGCCTATCACACGGCGTGCGTTGCCCGTGCCGCACCGCGCGCGCTCGTCATTGCCGATCTGCCGTTCGGCACCTACGGCACGCCGGCCGACGCATTCGCAAGCGCCGTCAAGGTCATGCGCGCCGGTGCCCAAATGATCAAGATCGAAGGCGGCGAATGGCTGGCCGATACGATCCGGTTTCTCGTGGAGCGCTCAGTACCCGTATGCGCGCACATCGGCCTGACGCCGCAATCGGTGCATGCGTTCGGTGGATTCAAGGTGCAGGGAAAGACGGAGGCGGGAGCGGCCCAACTCGTTAGCGACGCCCGCGCCGTGCAGGACGCCGGCGCACAGTTGGTCGTGCTCGAGGCAATCCCGTCCGCCGTTGCCGCCGGCGTGACCAACGAGCTGCGCATTCCGACAATCGGTATCGGCGCCGGCGTCGACTGCTCGGGCCAAGTGCTCGTCCTGCACGATATGCTCGGAATCTTCCCCGGCAAGGCGGCACGGTTCGTGAAGGACTTCATGGCCGGCGCCCCGAGCATTCAGGCCGCCATCGAATCCTACGTGCGGGCCGTGAAAGAAGGCACCTTCCCCGCCCCCGAGCACGAGTTCTGAGCGGCGGGTGCGGCATGCCGGCGAGCGCGCTCGCCGGCCTTCATCGCTCCATCGCCCGGAACCTCAGGCCGTATCGGCGCCATACCGGACGATTTGAGCCGGCAGTGCGCCGCGCAGCGCGTTGCAGACGACAATCGCTTCGGCATGAATCAGGTCGTCCATCGTCAGCGTGCGTTCGCGTGCGCCAAATGCAGCGTCGTCGAGCAGCGCCGCGCGCATGACGCCCGGCAGTACGCCGGCCGAGAGCGGCGGAGTCCACCAGGCGCCATCGCGCTTGACGAACACATTCGTGCGGCCGCCTTCCGTCAGCTCGCCGCGCTCGTTGAAGAACAGCATATCGAACGCACCTCGCGCTTCGGCTTCGCGCCAGCCGCGGTCGTAGCTCGCACGGCGTGTGGTTTTGTGCCCGAGCAGCCAATCGTCGGAGCGCATCGGCGGCACGCCGTACTCGGTAGAAAGCAGTACGCCCACAACGGGCAGCCCACCCTGCTGCCGCCCTTCCCACCCCTCGAGCGGCGCAAGTGGGGCCGCGGTGATTTCAACGCGGCCATCTTTCGCCAGTGCGAGGCGAAACCGCTGCAGACCGCTTGCGGGCAACTGAGCGCAGCGATCGGCAACCTGCGCACGCAGTACCGCCTCGTCGAACGCGAACCCGAGTGTCGCAGCACTGCGGCCGAGGCGCGCGAGATGGCGGTCGAGATACGCGACGCCCGCGGCGCGGGTCGCCTGCATCGTTTCGAATAGCTGAAAGCCGGGATCGGCACCGGTCAAGAACCGCGCCTTGAGCCGGCATTCGGCATACTCGTCCGCCGCCACACTGTCCAGCACGATGCCGCCACCGACACCCATCGTGCCCCGGCGCAAGCCCGTGTTGGTGTCGATGGCGCCGAGCGTCAGCGTGCGAATGGTCACCGAGAGGCAAAAGTCTCCGCATTCGCCCTCTCGCATGCCGGCACCATGCCGCGCGGCATCGAGCCAGCCTAGCGTGCCGGTGTAGAGGCCGCGCGGCGTCGTCTCGATCTCGTCGATGAGTTCCATCGTTCGATGCTTCGGCGCACCCGTGATCGAGCCGCATGGAAAGAGCGCTCGAATGAGCCCCGCAAATGAGACGCCATCGGCCAGTTCGGCCTCGATCGTGGACGTCATCGCCCAGATCGATGGATAGGGCTCGACCGAAAAGAGCGCCGGCACGTGAACCGAGCCGGTCGCCGCGACCCGCGATACGTCGTTGCGCAACAGGTCGACGATCATGAGATTCTCGGCGCGGTTTTTCGGATCGCTGCGCAAAAACGCCTCGGCCCGCGCATCGTCTTCGGGCGTGGCACCACGTGCCGTCGTGCCTTTCATCGGCCGCGTGCGCAGGCGCGAGCCGGTCTTTTCGACAAAGAGCTCAGGCGAACACGACACGACCCATTCGTCACCCGGCAAGGCAATGAGCGCGCCATAGCGCACCGGCTGCCGCGCCCTCAGCCGCCGGTAAAGCGCAACCGGCGGGCCGAACACGTCGAAGAACAGGCGGTACGTGTAGTTGATTTGATACGACTCGCCGGCAACAAGGGCCTCGTGAACCGCGGCGATGGCGTCATCGAAGGCTTGCGCGCCAACGCTCTGCTCCACGTTCGCCGCCCCGGCCACCGACGGCTCCGGCCTCCCCCCGTCGGCCGCGACGAGCCATGCGTCCACTTGCGCCCGCGCGAGTTTCTCGCAGTGTTCGAACAACAAAAAACGCAGCGTGCCCGATTGGCGCCGCTGCGTCAGTCCATCGCCCTTCAAATGCAGATCGCGGCCGAACTCGTAGTCTCCAAGCACGACCGCATGAAGGCCGCCCCGCATGGCAGCCCGCACCGCTTCGCATGCCGCCTCGAGCCCGGCCCCCTCGCCGCATACTTGCTCGCGAACGAATCCCGTATACAACCGACTCGTGCGACGCTGATCGCTCGCATCGCAATCATCCAGCAGCGCGAACACCGTGCCGCACTCGTCTGCCATCATCTATCCACTCGCTGCGACGACCACGAACCCATTGGTGCCCGGCCGGGCTCGCGCCCAGTCGCGTCACCCCGCGTCACGGTCTCAATCAAAAAAGCTCTTCACCCGGTCGAACCAGCTTTTGCTTTGGGGGCTGTGACGCGGCCCCCCCTCCACGAGCGATTTCTCGAACTGGCGCAGCAAGTCGCGCTGGGCGTCGGTCAGCTTCACGGGCGTCTCCACCAGGACGTGCACGTACAGATCGCCGGGCACGCTCGAACGCAAGCCCTTGATGCCCTTGCCGCGCAGCCGGAACGTCTTGGCTGACTGCGTGCCTTCCGGTACCGTAAAGCTCGCACGGCCCGCGAGCGTGGGCACTTCGATCTCGCCGCCGAGCGCCGCCGTCGTGAACGGAATCGGCATCTGGCAGTGCAGATCGTCGCCCTCGCGCTCGAATACCGAGTGCGACTTGATATGGATCTCCACGTAGAGATCGCCGGGAGGCCCGCCGTTGAGCCCCGGCTCGCCGTTGCCCGAGGAGCGGATCCGCATGCCGTCGTCGATGCCGGCGGGAATCTTCACTTCGAGTGTCTTCGTTTCCTTCACCTTGCCGGCACCGTGGCAATGCGCGCATGGATCGGGAATATGGGTGCCGCTGCCATGGCACTTCGGGCACGTCTGCTGAATGCTGAAAAAGCCCTGCGACATGCGCACTGCGCCGGAGCCGTGACAAGTCGGGCAGGTTTCGGGCTTCGTGCCGGGCTTCGCGCCCGAGCCGTGGCAGACCTCGCACGAAACCCAACTCGGCACGCGGATTTGCGTCTCGCAGCCGTGCGCGGCCTGCTCCAGCGTGATCTCCATGCTGTAGCGCAGATCGGCGCCGCGATAGACCTGCGGGCCCGCGCGACGGTTGCCGCCCGCGGCCTGACCGAAGATATCGCCGAAGATGTCGCCGAACGCATCGGCGAAGCCGCCGAAACCCTGCGCGCCGGCGCCGGCCATGTTCGGATCGACGCCCGCATGCCCGTACTGATCGTAAGCCGCCCGCTTTTGCGGCTCGGAGAGCATTTCGTAAGCCTCCTTGGCTTCCTTGAAGTGCTCTTCCGCGTTCTTGTTGTCCGGATTGCGGTCGGGGTGGTACTTCATCGCGAGCTTGCGATATGCCTTCTTGATCTCGTCATCGCTCGCGTTTTTCGCAACGCCCAGAACCTCGTAGTAATCCCTTTTCGCCATCGGTTCGCCGCCGGCCACGCGCCACGCGCGGCCGCTCCTTTCCCATGCTGTCGAGTCTCGCGACCCGTTCGGCGTGTGTACCGCGGCCGGCCAGACAAGCCGCGGCGCGCACGCCGTCCATAAAGCAAATGTGCCCGGAGAACCCGAAAGTCCGCCAGGCGCGTCGCCGGCCAGCCGCCCCTACGGGACGTACCGGCCGTTTCCTTCGGCTGGAGCCGAGCTCAGTCCTTCTTCACTTCCTTGAACTCTGCATCGACGACGTCGTCCTCGGGCTTGCCCGACGACTGCTGGCTCGCGCCCGCGCCAGCGCCCGCGCCCGCCGCAGCACCGGCAGCGCCGGCCGCGTTTTGCGCCTGCATGTCGGCGTACATCTTTTCGCCGAGCTTTTGCGAGACCTTCGCCACAGCCTCGATCTTTGCCTCGATCGTCGCCTTGTCGCTCGAGGTGTTTTTCAACGTTTCCTCGAGGTCCTTCAGCGCGGATTCGATCTTCTCCTTCTCGTCCGCATCGACCTTGTCGCCATATTCGGCGAGCGCCTTCTTCGTGCTGTGCGCGAGTGCGTCGCCCTGATTGCGCGCGTCAGCCAGCTCACGCAGACGGTGATCTTCCTCGGCGTTCGCTTCGGCATCCTTCACCATCTTCTCGATCTCGGCTTCCGAGAGGCCCGAGTTCGCCTTGATGGTGATCTTGCTCTCCTTGCCCGTGCCCTTGTCGCGAGCGCCCACGTGCAAAATGCCGTTCGCGTCGATGTCGAAGGTCACCTCGATCTGCGGCACGCCACGCGGTGCGGGAGGAATACCCTCGAGATTGAATTCGCCAAGCAGCTTGTTGCCCGCTGCCATCTCGCGCTCGCCTTGGAATACCTTGATCGTCACCGCCGACTGGTTGTCGTCGGCCGTCGAGTACACCTGCTGGTGCTTCGTCGGAATCGTCGTATTCTTGTTGATCATCTTCGTCATCACGCCGCCGAGCGTCTCGATACCGAGCGAAAGCGGCGTCACGTCGAGCAGCAGCACGTCCTTGCGGTCGCCCGAGAGCACCTGGCCCTGGATCGCGGCGCCAACGGCCACGGCCTCGTCAGGGTTCACGTCGCGGCGCGGATCCTTGCCGAAGAACTCCTTCACCGTTTCCAGGACCTTCGGCATGCGCGTCATGCCGCCGACGAGGATGACGTCGTCGATGTCGCTTACTTTCACGCCCGCATCCTTGATCGCGATGCGGCAGGGCTCGATCGTACGCTGGATCAGATCCTCGACGAGCGCCTCGAGCTTCGCGCGCGTAATCTTCAGGTTCAAGTGCTTCGGACCCGTCGCGTCGGCCGTGATGTACGGCAGATTGATTTCGGTCTGCTGGCTCGACGAAAGCTCGATCTTCGCCTTCTCGGCGGCTTCCTTCAGGCGCTGCAACGCGAGCACGTCCTTCGAGAGGTCGACTCCCTGCTCCTTCTTGAACTCGCCGATGATGTAATCGATGATGCGCTGGTCGAAGTCTTCGCCACCGAGGAACGTGTCGCCGTTCGTCGAGAGCACTTCGAACTGCATTTCGCCATCGACGTCCGCGATTTCGATGATCGAGATGTCGAACGTGCCGCCGCCGAGGTCGTAGACCGCGATCTTGCGGTCGCCCTTTTCGGCTTTGTCGAGGCCGAACGCGAGCGCTGCCGCCGTCGGCTCGTTGATGATCCGCTTTACTTCGAGGCCCGCGATGCGGCCCGCATCCTTCGTGGCCTGCCGCTGGCTATCGTTGAAGTAGGCCGGCACCGTGATCACCGCCTCGGTGACCGGCTCCCCGAGGTAGTCCTCGGCCGTCTTCTTCATCTTGCGCAGCACTTCGGCGGAAATCTGCGGCGGCGCGAGCTTCTTGTCGCGCGCCTGCACCCAGGCGTCGCCGTTTTCGGCCTTGATGATCTCGTAGGGCATCAGGCCGATGTCCTTTTGCACTTCTTTTTCCTCGAAGCGGCGGCCGATCAGGCGCTTGACCGCAAAGAGCGTGTTCTTCGGGTTCGTCACCGACTGGCGCTTGGCCGGCGCGCCAACGAGGATCTCGCCGTCGTCCATGTAAGCGATGATCGACGGCGTCGTGCGGGCGCCTTCCGAATTTTCGATCACCTTGACCTGATTGCCTTCCATCAGCGCCACGCACGAGTTCGTGGTGCCGAGGTCGATGCCGATGATTTTGCCCATTTTTCCTAATCTCCTGACTTTCGATCCCGAGGGCGGCGACACATTCGGCCAAGCCGCCCGTTCAATTCAAACCTGCACTCAACATGAGTGCCCCCGTACCGTTTTCAAGCCCACCCGGGCAATGCGGTCATTAATTTTTTTCAATCGGCGGCTGCGCGGTTGCACCCGCGTGCGCCCCAGCCGATTGCACCTCCGCCCTGGCCTTTTCGCGCGCCGCGGCCACCGCCGCCTGGAATGGCTCGATGCCGTGCCAGCCCGTCGCGCGCCCGAGCCGCTTGCCACGGTAAAAGAAGTACCAGGTCGGCACCCCGTGCAGCGCGAAGCGGCGCGCGAGGTCACGCTCCTCGTACACGTTGGCGTGAAACCAGGTAAGCCCGAGCGCGCGAATGGCCTCCGGCTGCGCCAGCATCGCCTTCTTTGCAATTTCGCAGTTGAAGCAGTTCACGCCCCAAAAAAAGACGACGACGAGAGCGTCACCCGCCGCCGCCAGCTTCGCATCGAACCCGCCCGCGCTCACCGCCTCCATCCTGAATACGGAGAACGCGGTGGGGCCGGCCTGATCGGGGCTCATCGCCGTTGCGCAAGCGCGAAGGTGGGCGAGCTCACGCCTACACCAGACTCACTTCGCCTGCGCGACCGTCACCAGCGCCGGACGCAGCACGCGGTCGGCGATCACATAGCCCTTTTGCAGCACCGACACGACCGTATTGGCCTCCTGCTCGGCGGGGACCATCGAAATCGCCTGGTGACGGTGCGGATCGAACTTCTCGCCGACCGGGTTGAGCGCGGCAACGCGCCCCTTTTCCATCGCGGCCTGGAGCTGGCGCAGCGTCAGTTCGACGCCTTCACGCAGTTTCGCCACGTCACCCGACGAATCGGCAAGCGCTGCCTCGAGGCTGTCGATAACAGGCAGCAGATGCTCGGCGAAGCTCTCGATCGCGAACTTATGCGCCTTGGAAACGTCCTCCTGCGCGCGGCGGCGGATGTTCTCCGTCTCGGCCTTGGCGCGCAGAAAACTCTCGCTGAGCTCGGCGATCTTGGCCTGCGCCTCCGCAAGCGCCGCTTCGGGCGCAGGCTGCGGTTCCGCGGGTGCCGCGGCGGCTTGCGCCGCGACCTGATCGCCAATCGGCTGGGCGCCCTCGCCGGCGCTCGCGGGATTCTGGTTCGGCGAATTGTCTTGCGGGTGTTCCATGTCGCTGAATCGTCCTAATAAGTGAAATCAAAGCGGCGGTAAAGTCGCGCCCCGGCTCGAGTCGCGGCGCCGGGGGCACCTCGGGGGCGCGCGGCGCGTTGCTAAAACGCAACTCTCTGGCGCGCATCGCCGGTGCAAATGGGGGTGCGCAACGGCTTTTCAAGAGCCCGCGCCCCGTTACCGCACCATCCGTGGGCAGCGCGAAACGATCGGTAACACCGGTTACGGCCCCTGAACGCAAGCCGCATTGAGCGCCATTATGGTTTGCCCTACACTGCCTTCATGCAGGCCGGCCGCGTTCCGGTCGGGTGGCAAGCGCCGCGCCTGCCGCACCGTTCCATCCGTTCGCGCAAGTTCGTAGCGCGCTTCTCCTTGGAGGAGTACCGTGAAACTGACCTTTGCTATCGCCGTGGTCGCGCTGGTACTCGTCGCAGGGACCACGACCATCTGCATCTCCGGTGCCGTCACCGACAAGACGACCGAATACGGGGTCGTCCATGCCACGTTCGAGCACTTCTTCAATCCCCACCTGAAAGTTTGTCGATAACACGTCGGTCGCGCTTCGTCGGCCGCCCATGCAGGGAAGCAGCCGGCTCACGATAGGTCTTGCGGCGCTCCGTCTCCGCCGTGCGCCGGGCCTGACTCTCGGTCGTTTCCGCGTAAAGCGTCTGCGCGACGCTCGCCGGCCCGCGCACCTCGCATATGCCCACGACGCGGACCTCCCAGACGAGGCGATCGACATCGATCTGAACAAGATCGCCCACACGGACGTCCTTGGCCGGTTTGACGGCCGCGCCGCCAATGCGCACTCGCCCCTTTTCGACCGCGTCGGCCGCGAGCGAACGCGTCTTGAAAAAACGTGCAGCCCACAGCCATTTGTCGATACGCAGGCGCGCGCCCGGTTCCGTCGAAATCTTGTAGTTCATCGCAATGCTGCTACTTCGGAGCGCGATCGCCCCTTTCGAGAACCAACGGGTGCAACGATCCTGCCCGCATCGGCAAACCGAGGCGCACGGGCAAGTCCCACTTGCCGGCACCTCATGCCAACGCTCCTGCATGAGCAGGTGCGCCCACTGGCCAGCCGGCGAGCTGCTGCGCGACGATCTCGCCAAGTGCCGCGACCCATGCGGGCGTTGCGTTCAGACACGGAATGCGGTGAAACGCCTTGCCGCCCGCATTCAGAAATTCGTCCCGGACTTCGATGCCGATCTCCTCGATCGTCTCGAGACAGTCCGCCGTGAAGCCCGGGCAGAAGACGTCGGCCCGACGTACGCCAGCCGCACCGAGCTCGTGCAGCGTCGGCGCCGTATAAGGCTGCAACCACTGCGCCCGGCCAAAGCGGGATTGGAACGTGACAAGACATTCGGTCGACGTGAGGCCGAGTTCCGCCATGAGCAGGGCAGCCGTCTGCCGGCATTGATCGTGGTACGGATCCCCCAGGTCGAGCGTGCGCTTGGGCACGCCGTGAAAACTGAGCACGAGTTTGTCGCCGGTGGAGAAATCCGGATGCCCGTGCGCCGCCCAGTAACCGCGCACCTGGGCGGCCAGCGCGCGGATATACGCGGGATGGTCGGCATAGTGCCGGACCGTGCGGACTTCGGGCTGATTGCGCATGCGCCCCAGCGCGGCGAAGGCATCGTCGAATGCCGTTGCCGTCGTGGAGGCCGAATACTGCGGGTACATCGGCATCAGCAGCACGCGCTCCGCCCCCGCAAGCTTCAGTTGCTTGAGCATCGCGCCGATACCCGGCGTGCCGTATCGCATTGCATACTCGACGATGACAGGGTAGCCGTTGGCGTGGAGCAACGTGCGCAGCGCCTCCACCTGCTTTTCGGTATACACGCGCAGCGGCGAGCCTTCGGGCATCCAGACGGCTGCGTACTTTCGTGCCGACGAGCGCCCGCGCAGCGGCAAAATCAGGCCGCGCAGCAACGGTTGCCACACGAGCGGCGGAATCTCGACCACTCGCGGGTCGGACAGAAACTGCGCAAGATAGCGGCGCACCGCGCGCGGCGTCGGCGCGTCAGGCGTGCCGAGGTTGATCAGCAGCACGGCAACGCGATGAGACGTGGCGGGCTGCGACGGCAGCTCGAGGTCGAAACGCATAGGCGATAAGAGGGGCCTCGCGCCGCGAGACCAGGTTCAGGTGCAGGACATTATAACGACGGCCGCTCGCCGCTCCACTCGGCCGTTCGGCCAATGGCACAACCGGCCCGCAGCGGGCATGATGGGTCGATCGGCGGTGGATGCGGTGCGGCGGCCGTTACTGCTGGCTCAACGCCGTGGAGAGCAGTCGGGCGGTAATGTCGACGATCGGAATAACGCGGCTGTAGGCCATGCGCGTAGGTCCGATCACGCCAAGCGTGCCAACGATCTTGCCGTTTACCTCGTACGGCGCCGTCACGACGCTCATCTGCTCGATCGGCACGAGAGTCGACTCCCCGCCGATGAAGATCTGCACGCCTTGCGCGTGACTCGATACGTCCAGCAACTGCAGGAGGCTCGTCTTTTGGTCGAATACGTCGAAAAGCTTGCGCAGGCGCGCCATGTCGGACGAAAGGTCCGCCACCTCGAGCAGATTGCGCTCGCCGGAAATCAGCACCGTTTCCTCGCCCTCGCTTTCCTCGGTGCTCGCCGTCACGGCAGCGTGCATGAGCGCCGTCATATCGCCGCGCAACTGGTCGATTTCCTCGCGCAGGCGCCGCCTCACCTCGTCGAACGACAAGCCTGCGAAGTGAGCGTTGATATAGTTGGAGGCCTCGGTCAGTTCCGACGGCGAATAATCGCGCTGTGTCGCCATCATGCGGTTCTGCACGTCGCCTTCCGGCGTCACGATAATGAGCAGGATGCGCTTGGCCGAAAGGCGCATGAACTCGATCTGCTTGAACACGTGGCTGCGGCGCGGCGTGAGGACCACACCCGCGAACTGAGACAGCCGCGAGAGCACGCTCGCGGCCGCGGCGATCACCTTTTGCGGCTCGCCCGGTCGAAGCGTGTGTTTCACGGCACGGGCAAGCGCCGCCTCGTCCTCGACCGATTCGACCGTGAGCATCGTGTCGACGAAAAGGCGATAGCCGCGCGGCGTGGGGATGCGTCCGGCCGACGTGTGCGGGCTCGCCACGAGCCCCATTTCCTCCAGGTCCGACATCACGTTGCGGATCGTGGCTGGACTCAGTTCGAGCCCCGAATACCGCGAAAGCGTGCGCGAGCCAACCGGCTGACCTTCCGCGATATATCGCTCGATCAGGGTTTTCAGTAGAGTTTGTGCGCGTGGTTCTAACATGACGCAAAATTTAACCCAAACGCCGATGCCCGCCGGGCACGGCAGCGTGCCCGCATACCGGCCCCCGCCCCTCTGTATGGGCGCCCCAGATTGGGGCACCCACGCGCGGCGGGGGCGCCGGCCGGGCCGATTCGTCATCGGCACGACATCATTCTAGCGACAAATCAACCCGGCGGATGCAGCCGGGTTGCCGCCGCCGTCGCCAACGGCTCGCTCGACGGTTCTTTTAGAGCCTTAACCTGTGGTGTAATGCCGGCATGGAAATTGGCAGCCAATTCAAGACCGTCGCGCTCATCGGGCGCAGCAACACGCCCGGCATCGGCGCGTCCCTCACCGCCCTCGCGGCATGCATCGCTCAGCGCGGGTTCGAGGTCATCTTCGAAACGGACACGGCGCGCGACATCGGCGCCGCCGGCTACCCATCGGCCACGCCGGCCGAGATCGGCGCGCGCGCCGACGTTGCCGTGGTACTGGGCGGCGACGGCACCATGCTCGGCATTGGTCGGCAACTCGCGCCCTATCGGACACCGCTCATCGGCATCAACCAGGGGCGCCTCGGCTTCATCACCGACATCCCGATCTCGGAGATGCAGCAGCGCGTCCCACAGATGCTGGCCGGGAGCTTCGAGCGCGAGGAACGCACGCTGCTGGAGGCGCGCATCATGCGCGCGGGCGAGCCGATCTATCATGCGCTGGCGTTCAACGACGTCGTGGTCAATCGCAGTGGGTTCTCCGGAATGGCGGAGTTGCGCGCCTCGGTGGACGGGCGGTTCATGTACAACCAGCGCTCGGACGGCCTCATCGTCGCCACGCCCACGGGATCCACGGCTTACGCGCTCTCGAGCCAGGGCCCGATTCTGCATCCGCAGTTGCGCGGCATCGTGCTCGTACCGATCGCGCCTCATGCGCTGTCGAACCGGCCGATCGTGCTGCCAGACGACTGCAAAGTCAGTATTCAGATCATCGCCGGGCGTGACGTCAACGTGAATTTCGACATGCAGTCGTTTACGGCCGTGCAACTCAATGACACGATCGAGGTCCGCCGTTCGAAGCACACCGTACCGTTCCTGCATCCGATCGGCTATAGCTACTACGCGACTCTGCGGCAAAAGCTCCACTGGAACGAGCATCCGTCGAGCGACGAGGACAAGGACAAGGACCCCGATGAGGCGCAATAAGCGCACCGCAGCGGCGCGCGGCATCTGAGGCCCGCCCGCGCGCCACGACCACACGACGCCAATACGATCTCATGCTCCGCCATCTTTCGATACGCGACTTCGTCATCGTCGCCGCGCTCGACCTCGAATTCGACCGCGGCTTCACGGTCTTCTCCGGCGAAACGGGCGCCGGCAAATCGATCCTCATCGACGCCCTGGCGCTCGCGCTCGGCGCGCGCGCCGATGCCGATGTCGTCCGCACAGGCATGGCCCGCGCCGACATCACGGCGGAATTCGCCGCCACGGCCGAAGCGATGCGCTGGCTCGACGATCAGGCGCTTTCGAACGGCGAAGCCGACGAGCACGGTCGCGACACAGTGCTGCTGCGACGCGTAGTGGATGCAAACGGCCGCTCCCGTGCCTTCATCAACGGCACGCAGGCCACCCTCGCCCAGTTGCGCGAGGTGGGAGAGATGCTCGTCGACATCCACGGGCAGCATGCGCATCAATTGCTCATGCGCCCGGACGCGCAGCGCACGCTCTTCGATACCCATGCCGGCCTTGCGGCGCAAGCGGCGAAGGTCGCGGGCGCCCATCGCGTCTGGCGCGACGCGGCCCATGCGCTGGAGCTCGCGCGCACGCGCGACCGCGAAATTCAGCTCGAACGCGAGCGCCTTGCCTGGCAGTTGGCCGAGCTCGACAAACTCGCCCCGCAGCCCGGGGAATGGGACGAGATCAGCGCCGAGCACCGGCGGCTTGCACATTCGGCGAGCCTGATCGAAGGCGTGCGCGGAACGCTCGACGCCCTCTCCGAAGGCGACGATGCGATGCTCGGCCAACTCGGCGCCATGATTTCGAGGCTGCGCGGGCTTGCGGATATCGACCCCGCGTTGGGCGACGCGCTCGCTTCGCTCGAACCGGCCGAGATTCAATTGCGCGAGGCGTCCTATTCGCTCTCGCATTATGCGCAGCGGCTCGAACTCGATCCGGACCGGCTGGCACAGGTCGAGGCACGGCTCGACGCGCTGCACTCGCTCGCGCGCAAGTTCCGCCTGCAGCCCGAGACGCTGCCGGCCGAGCACGAGGCGCGCCGCGCGCAACTGGCCGCGCTCGATGCCGCCGCGGACCTGGACAAGCTGACGGCGGCCGTCGAGGCGGCGCGCGAAGTCTACCTGCGCGACGCGAGGCAGCTATCGAAAGCCCGTGCCAAGGCGGCGAAAGCGCTCGGCGCCGCCGTCACCACCGGCATGCAGGAGCTCTCGATGGCCGGCGGCAGTTTCGAGGTGGCGCTCGTGCCGCTCGCGGAAGGCGGCGCACATGGGCTCGAGCAGATCGAGTTTCGCGTCGCGGGACACGCCGGGGTGCCAACCCGGCCACTGGCCAAAGTGGCGTCGGGCGGTGAACTCGCCCGCATCAGCCTTGCATTGGCGGTGATCGCAAGCACGGCGAGCCCGACGCCCACACTCATCTTCGACGAAGTGGACACCGGTATCGGCGGCGGCGTGGCCGAGGTTGTCGGCCGCCTGCTGCATCAGCTCGGCCGTGACCGGCAGGTGCTTTGCGTCACGCATTTGCCCCAGGTCGCGGCGCGCGGCGATCACCATTTCCAGGTCGCCAAGGCGGCTGCGTCCGATGGAGGCACGCTCTCGACCGTCACGCCGCTCGACCACGCAAACCGGATCGAAGAGGTCGCCCGCATGCTGGGCGGGCTCGAGATCACGGCAACGACCCGACGTCACGCGAAGGAAATGCTGGCGGCCTGAGCCGCGGCTGGCGGGCCGCACGCGGCACGGTCTAACCAAACACTCGCCTCCACAGGCCCAACACCGCATCGCGTTCGGCGGCAACCTGTTGTGTCGGCACGCGCGCCTTTTCCATGCCGTCCAGGCGCAGCCTGTGCTGCAGCTTGCGATAGGTCCGGTAGGCCGCGCCCACGGTCCCGGCTTCCTCCCGGCTCATCAGCCCGAAGCGCGAGACCTCGCGCAAAAGCGCGATGTTGCCTGTATTGCGGATCAGTTCGGGATGCGCCGCCGCATGCAGCAACACCCAATACTGAACGATGAATTCGATGTCCACCATCCCGCCGCGGTCGTGCTTGAGATCGAAGAACTCACTGCGGTTCGGGTGCCCCGCGTCTACGCGCTCCCGCATCGCCACGATCTCCTCGGCCAGCGGCCCGGCTTCGCGCGGCATCGTCAGCACCTGGGCGCGAATCGCCTCGAATTGGGTGCCTATGCGGGCATCGCCGGCACAAAAGCGCGCGCGCGTGATCGCCTGGTGCTCCCAAACCCAGGCCGTGTTCGCAGCGTCGCCCTCACGCAACTGATAGCGGCGGAACGCGTCGAGATCGGTGATGAGCAGCCCCGCCTCGCCGTTCGGCCTTAACCGGAGATCGATATCGAACAACACGCCCGCACCGGTGGCCGTCGTCAGCCAGGTGATCAGGCGCCGCGTGAACGTGGCATAGATTTCGGCCGCAGCCTCGTCGGGATCGTCATAGAGAAAGATCAGATCGAGGTCCGAGGCGTAGCCCAGCTCCTTGCCGCCGAGCTTGCCATAGGCGATGGCGGCGAAGTGGGGCACCTCGCGATGCCGCTTCGGCAATTGCTGCCAGACCGCCTCGATCGTGACGTCGAGCACCGAATCGGCCAGCTCCGAGAGACGGTCGCTCACCTGCTCGACCGTGAGCTTGCCGGCCAGATCGATGAGCAGAATGCGGAAAACCTCGGCCTGATGCGCATGACGCAGCAAGTCCATTTGCTGCTCGACGCCGTCGGCCGCGGCAAGACGCGCACGCAGTGAGGCCCTGAATTCGGCCCAGTCGAAGGGGGTCGCGATCGCTTCGTCGTCGAGCAGTTCGTCGAGGAGTTGAGGATGCCGGGCCAGGTAGCCGCCCCCCCAGCGCGAAGCCGAGAGCAGTGCGATCACGCGCTCGAGCGCGGCTGGGTACTCGTCGAGCAGTGCGAGGTAGGCCCCGCGCCGCCCGACTGCTTCCAGCAGTTCGATGAGGCGGGCCAGCGTCGGGCCGCGCTTGTCGGCCGGCTCGAGTACCGCGGTGGCATCGAGCGCGCGTCGCACGATGGTATCGAAGCGCTCCCGGCTGCGCTCGGGCAGCCGCTGGTAGCGCGACGAGCGCCGTACCCCGGAGAGCCGGGCCAGCACCTCGCCGGCGTCGCCAAAGCCGAGCGCGGCCAGACGCGCGCCGAGCGGCTCGGTCGTCGCATCGTCCTCGAGCGCGCTCGTCCAGATCTCGGCAGCGCCGCGCTCGTCGTGCACAGCCTCGCCATGCCGGCGTGTCTTGTCGGCGAAAATCTGATCGAACTGCGCCTGGACGAACTCGCGATGCGTCTCGAGCTTCGCGCAAAGCGCCGCGTAGTCGGCGAAGCCCAGCGATTCGGCAAGCCGCGCACGCTCGTGCTCGTCGACCGGGATGGCGTGCGTTTGCGCATCCTGCCTGTATTGCAGCCGGTGCTCGACCGTGCGCAGGAAACGGTACGCCTGCGTGAGCCCCGTGCAAACCGCCGGCGCGAGCAGTCCGCGCGCGGCCGCATGCTGGAGTACGGCGAGCGTCGGGCGTATGCGGAAACCGGCGTCCTGGCCACCCCGGATCAGTTGAAACACTTGCGCGCTGAACTCGATCTCGCGGATGCCGCCGCGCCCGAGCTTGATGTCGTCGGCTTTGTCCGGCCTCATCGACGCACGCCGCCGGGCCTCTTCGCCGATCTGACGATGCAGCGAGCGGATGGCGCTTATCACGCCGAAGTCGAGATAGCGCCGGTAGACGAACGGTTTGACGAGCGCATCGAGCTGCGAGGCGAGACGCTGGGCCGCCTCGCCCTCGCGCCCCGATACGAGGCGCCCCTTGATCCAGGCGTAGCGCTCCCACTCGCGCCCCTGCACGTAGAAGTACTCTTCGAGCATGCCAAGGCTGCACACGAGCGGACCCGAATCGCCGTTCGGCCTCAGGCGCATATCCACGCGAAATACGTAGCCGTCGGCCGTCTGCTCCGCGAGGGCGCCGATCAGGCGGCGCCCCAGCCGCGTGAAGAATTCCTGCGTCGCGATCGGCGGCCGCGCACCGCCCGCCGTCTCGCCTTCGTCCTCGTAGACGAAGATGAGATCGATGTCGGACGAAACGTTCAGTTCGCGGCCACCGAGCTTGCCCATGCCGAGCACGCCAAGCGTGAGCTTCTCCCCCTCGGGGCCGCGCGGCTCGCCGTAAAGCGCTTCCAGATCGGCCGTGAGCGCAGCCAGCGCGTACTGGATCGCGGCCTCCGCGAGGTCGGTCATCGCCCCCATGACCTCGTCGAGATCGCCGGTGCCGGCAAGGTCGCGCTCCATGACCGCGCAGAACACCTCCGTGCGCAAGCGGCGCAGCGCCCGGCGCAATGCCGGCTCGGGCAGCGGCGCGTGCTCGTCCAGCCCGCCGGCCAGGCGCTCTTCGGCCGCCAACGCCGCAAGGCGCGCGTCGATGCGCTCCCGGGTCATGGGCGCCTGGGCCCAGGCCGCGACGAGCGCGGCCAGTTCAGGCCGCGCCGCCATCGCGCGCGCGGCATAGGAGGAATAAGCGGAACTCGACAGTGCGGCAGCAGTCATGGATCAGGATGGTGCGCGCGTGGCGCTTCGAGATGTCGTTCGTGAATGAGGTTTTGCAAGATTCAGCAACATTGCCGAGGCCCGGCACGGCACTTGCAGCCACGCCGGCGCGCGCCCCTGTGTTACATTTCGTCGTCCGAGACGCCAAACTACCACAGCCCCGATTCACTGCAGCATGTCCGACAGCAAGGAATCCGTCGAAAAGGCCGTTGCCGGACCTGCGCGCCCCGATCTTCGTCTGCTGCGCCGAGCGCTGAAGGCGTCGCTCGCGGTCGCCGCCATCATCTACTTCGTCGTCGGCGCTGCATTCCTCGGCCTGCGCTACCTCGTTCTCCCGCGTATCGACACGTTCCGTCCGCGTATCGAGGCCCTCGTTTCGAGCAGGCTGCACGTCGAGCTGCGCATCGGCCGGCTCGATGCGCATTGGTCGGGGCTCGAACCGGGCGTCGACGTGACGGACCTCGAGATCCATGATCGCAACGGCGCGCTCGCCCTCTCGGTGCCGCGCGCCACGGCCACGCTCTCGTGGAGCGCATTGATGCGCGGCAAGGCGACACTGGCAAGCCTCGTCGTCGAGCGCCCCGACGTGCTCGTCGAGCGCGCGCCCGACGGCAGTTTGTCGGTGGCCGGCGTGCAGGTGCCGACGATGCACACCAGCAGCGACTCGACCTTCTCGAGCTGGGTGCTCTCGCAGCATGCGATCGTCCTGCGCGGCGGCACGCTGCGGTGGCGCGACGGGCAGCGTAAAGCGCCGGAGCTCGCGCTGCACGACATACGCGCGGCGATCTTCAACCAGGGCCTCTCGCACCGCGTCGCGCTGCAGGCACCAGCCGACGGCACCGTGCTCAAGGGGCCGCTCGACTTTCGCGCGCGGTTCCGCCATCTGCCGCTGCACGAAATCGGCGCACCGCAAAACTGGAGTGGGCAAGCCTACGTCTCCACGGGCCCGGTCGATCTTCCCTCGCTCGCGCGCTACGTGAAGGTGCCGTTCACGCTGTATGCGGGGCGCATCGACAACGCGATCTGGACCACGTTCTCGGGCGGCCAGTTGCGCTCGGCGCAAGGCGAGCTCCAGGGCAGCGATATCGCCCTGCGGGTGCGGCCGACCCAACCGCCGCTCGACGTACCAGCGGCTCGTTTCGGCTGGGCGGCGCAAATCGCGCCGCAAAGCGACTACCGCATCCGACTGACCAATTTGCACGCCGAACTCGGCCAGCCGCCGCTCGCGGACGGAACGCCGGTCAGCCGCACGCTCGCGTTCGAGACATTGACGGGCCGCTACCGCGTGCCCGACGCGCGCCATGGGCAGTTGATGAGCGTGGCGGGGGACCGCGTCGATCTGGGCGTGCTCGCGGAATTCAGCCGGGCGCTGCCCGTACCGGAGCGCTTCCTCGACGAACTCGTGCGGTTCGATCCGCGTGGGCTCGTCGCGAACTACGCGATCGAGGTCGAGCGCGCGCGCCCCGAAACTTCGCAGGCGGTGAGCGAGCAGCGCACCGCAGGCACGGCCCCCATCATCCGCTACAGGGTAAAAGGCGAACTCGAAGGCGTGAGCGTCGCGGCACAGGAACCGCCGCCGGGGCTCTCGGCGGCCGGCCACCCGCGCGCGGGGCTGCCCGGCTTCGAAAATCTCTGGGGAGCGATCGACGCGGACGAGACACGCGGCACGGCCACGGTCGATACAGCCAACGCCACCATCACACTGCCGGGCGAGTTCGACGATCCGCGCCTGGCGTTCGATCGCCTGCGCGGCCACGGAAGCTGGACGATCACGCCGGCGCCGGGCGAGCCGCACAAGGCGTTCGCGGTGAACGTGCCGGAGTTGAGTGTCGCGAACGCCGATACGGCAGGCAGCGTCGTGGCGACCTACACGAACCCGGGCCACGGCCGCGGTGTGCTCGAACTCGCCGCGAAAATCGATCGTGCGACCCTCCCGAGCATTCCGCGGTATCTGCCGACGAGCATCGGCGAGCACCTGCGTCACTATCTCGGCCACGCGCTGAAAGACGGCGTTGCGCGCAACGCGACGATCGAGGTGCGCGGCGGCCTCGACAAATTCCCCTACTCGCGCGAGCCCACCGCAGGCATCTTCAAGGTCGTCGCGCCGTTTGCCGGCGGCAAGTTCGACCCGTCGCCGTACCCGCCCAAGACGCTCAAGAGCGGCGAGCCGGACTACTGGCCAGCGCTCGAGGGAATCGACGGCGTCTTCACGCTGGCCCAGAACGTTTTGCGCTTCGATATCGACGCGGCCCGCTACAAACGCGTCGTGCTCGACCGCGTCAACGGCCGCATCGACGATCTCGGCAACCATGCGTCGAGCCTCGTGATCGACGGCCGGGCGCACGGGCCGCTCGCCGATTTCCTCGGCTATCTCAACGAGAGCGCGGCAGGCAGCATGACGGGGCACGTCGCGGAGAAAGTGCGGGCGAACGGGGCCGCCACGCTCGACCTGACGCTCACCGTGCCGCGTACGAACGAGCCGCAGGTGGGCGTGAGCGGCACCGTCGGCCTCATCGACAGCACGATCGAGCGCGATCAATGGCCACCGCTCGACCGGCTTCGGGGGCGCGTGCACTTTACGGAACATACGCTCGCGCTCGAGCACGTCACGGGCCGCTGGCTCGGAGGCGAGGTACGCGCCAACGGCACGCTTGCAACCGACGGCCGCTATGCATTCGACGTCGATGGACGCATAGCGGCCGACAGCGCGCGCGACCTCGACCTGCAGGGGCCGGCCGGCAAGCTGCTGGCACACGTGTACGGCGCGGCGCCGTATTCGCTTCAGATCCGCGGCGCCAGAAACGGCACCCCGCAAATCGTCGCGCGCTCGGATCTGACCGGCCTCGCGCTCGATTTGCCGGAACCGCTCAACAAGGCGCTCGGCACGCCAATGCCCTTCTCGTTCACCGTCAAGCCTACCGAAGCCGGCAATGGCGCGCTTTCGCGCGCCGAACTCGAACTGGGCCCGATCGCGGCCACCTATCTCCTGCGCCGCGATGCGACGCAGACCTCGCTCGCTCACGCCCTCAAGGTCGAGCAGGGTGCGATCGGCATCGGCCGCCCCGCTGCGCTGACCGGTTCGGGCGTGAACGTGGTTGCCACGCTGCCCTCGCTCGATGCGGATGCCTGGCGCGCCCTCGTCGGCGAACTGCACGCCGGCGCGCCGCAAAGCAAGGCTGGGCAACCGGCGGGCAGCGCCGCGGATCCGCTGCGGCAGTTCAAGCCAACGCAGTTGAAGGCCCACGTGGGCGAGCTGACGCTCCTCGAGCGTCGATGGACCGGCGTCGAGTTCGACGGCTCGGGCGTGCCGGGCAACTGGCAAGCCACGATCGCATCGGATCAGCTCGCGGGCACGCTGGCCTGGGAGCCTCGCGCGGCCGGCAACGACAGCGGCCTTCTGAAAGCGCATCTCACGAAAGCCGTCATTCCCGAGAGTACGCATCACGATCTCGTCGGGCAGATTTCCTCGGCGACGAGAGAACAGATGCCGGCCATCGATCTGCTCATCGACGATTTGACGGTGCGCGGGCACCGCTTCGGGCGGCTCGCAGTCGACGCGCACAACCGGGAAGAAGACGGCATGCCTGTCTGGCAGCTCGACAAGCTGGAACTCACGAACGCGGCAGCCCACCTGGTCGCAACAGCAAACTGGCGCACTACGCGGCGGCTGAGCGCCGCGGCCGCAGACGAAGATGCGCCACGTCGCACGGCGATCGATTTCAAGCTCGACATCGCAGACGCGGGCGCGCTGCTCGATCAGCTCGGCCTGCCGCGCACGGTCAAGGCGGGCACCGGCTCGCTCTCGGGCAAGATGTTCTGGCGTGGTGGCCCGACAGCCGTCGACTACCCCACGCTGCACGGCCAGATGGCGCTCGATCTGCGTCACGGCCAGGTTCTCAAGGTCGACCCGGGGGTCGCGAAACTGTTGGGCGTGCTGAGCCTGCAAAGCCTCGCGCGGGTAGTCACGCTGAACTTCAGGGACGTACTCGGCGAAGGGCTGCCTTTCGAAAGCATCACGGGCAAGGGGCGCGTGATAGACGGCATCGGCCATCTCGACGACTTCCATATCGTGACGGCGCCGGCCCGGGCCGACGTGACGGGCACGGTGAACCTCGCCGCCGAAACGCAGGACCTGCGGGTCATGGTCACGCCGACGCTGAATGCCGGTTCGGCCGTCATCGCGGCAGCCATCGTCAACCCGCTGCTCGGCCTGGGGGCGTTCGTGGCGAACCTGGCACTGTCGGAGTCGATCGCCCACGCGTTCGCGAGCCGCTACACGATAACGGGGTCATGGTCCCATCCCACCGTCGAGCGACTGTCGGGCGATCGGGGTAAGATGACTGCTCCGACAGAAGCGATCCACGAGTGACGCGCCGCGCCCCGCAGGCGTTGCGCTCGCCGCCCCGACCGATGAGCGATCGACAAGACCTACCGACGAAGCCATTTCGCGTCGCCGCGCTGCAGATGGTCAGCACGCCCGATCGCGAGCGCAATCTCGACGCTGCCGCGCAACTCGTCGCCGAAGCCGCCGCCGCCGGCGCCGAGCTCGTGCTGCTGCCCGAGTACTTCTGCTTCATGGGCCATAAGGAGACGGACAAGCTGGCTGTGCGCGAAGCGTACGGCGATGGTCCGATCCAGCGCTTTCTCGCCGATACGGCACGCCGCCACCGCGTGTGGGTCATCGGCGGCACGCTGCCGCTCGCGGCGGGCGGAGCCGCGGCGGACGCCACCCGCGTACTCAACACGACACTCGTGTTCGGGCCCGACGGTACTCAAGAGGCGCGCTACGACAAGATCCATCTTTTCAACTTCGAGAAAGGCAGCGAATCGTTCGACGAGGCGCGCACGATCCAGCCCGGCAAGGAGGTGCGCACGTTCGAGGCCCCGCTTGGCCGAGTGGGGCTGTCCGTCTGCTACGATCTGCGCTTTCCCGAGCTTTACCGCCGCATGGGGGATGTCGCGCTGATCGTCGTACCCTCGGCGTTCACCTACACCACGGGGCGTGCGCATTGGGAGACGCTGCTGCGCGCGCGGGCGGTCGAAAACCAATGCTACGTGCTTGCCGCGGCGCAAGGCGGCACGCACGAAAACGGCCGGCGCACCTGGGGTCACAGTATGCTGATCGACCCGTGGGGCGAGATCGTCGCCGTGCGCGCGCAAGAAGGCGCGGGCGTGGTGGCGGGCGACATCGAGCGTACGCGCATCGACGAAGTCAGGCGCAGCCTGCCCGCGTGGCGCCATCGTGTGCTGGCCTAGCGGGCGCCGTACGCACCGCGCGCAACGCCCAGGCGGCAGCCCGCCCGGGTTGCCGATACAACCGGCCCGAACCCCGAAACGAACGAAGCATCCGCAGCAAACTGCTCAACCGAACCGCTTTTCGCACGAACCATCCGCATGAACATCATCGAACCCGGCATCCGCAATCTGGCGACGGCGAAAGACGCGCTGCTCGCACCGTACGGCCTCGACGAGGCGCTCCTCACGCGCACGCTCGCCGATATCTTCACTCACCGCGTCGACTACGCGGACCTCTACTTTCAGGCAACGCGCAGCGAAGCCTGGAGTCTCGAGGAAGGCATCGTCAAGTCGGGCAGCTTCAGCATCGACCAGGGCGTAGGCGTGCGAGCCGTCTCGGGCGACCGCACGGCTTTCGCCTACTCCGACGACCTTTCTCCCGCAGCGCTCGCGCAGGCGGCCGCAGCCACGCGCTCGATCGCCAAGGCGGGCGGCGGCAAGCAGAAGATCAAGGTCGCCACGACACTCAAAGGCGTGGCCGGCCGCGATCTCTATCTGCCGGCCGACCCGCTCGCCTCGCTCGACGCAACGGCGAAAGTGAAACTGCTCGAGCGCGTCGAGCAGATGGCGCGTGCAAAAGATCCGCGCGTGACGCAGGTGATGGCCGGGCTCGCGGGCGAATACGACGTCGTGCTCGTGGCGCGCAGCGACGGCGCGCTGGCGGCCGACGTGCGGCCGCTCGTGCGCGTTTCGGTAACCGTCATCGCGGAGCAGAACGGCCGGCGCGAGATCGGCACGGGCGGCGGCGGCGGCCGCTTCGACTATGGCTACTTCACGGACGACGTCCTCGCGAGCTACGTACGCGACGCCGTCGATGCGGCGCTCGTCAATCTCGAAGCGCGGCCCGCGCCGGCCGGCACGATGACAGTCGTGCTCGGGCCGGGCTGGCCCGGCGTGCTGCTGCACGAGGCGATCGGCCACGGCCTTGAGGGCGACTTCAACCGCAAGGGCTCGTCGGCATTCGCGGGACGCATCGGTGAGCGCGTGGCGGCCAAGGGCGTGACGGTGGTGGACGACGGCACGCTGCCGAACCGGCGCGGCTCGCTCAACATCGATGACGAAGGCAACCCGACGCAGTGCACGACGCTGATCGAAGACGGCGTGCTGAAGGGCTACATCCAGGACACCCTCAACGCGCGGCTCATGAAGATGCCGGTGACGGGCAATGCGCGGCGCGAATCGTATGCGGCGCTGCCGATGCCGCGCATGACCAACACCTACATGCTCAATGGCGACAAGGACCCACGGGAGATCCTCGCGTCGGTGAAGAACGGCCTTTACGCAGTCAACTTCGGCGGTGGCCAGGTCGATATCACCAACGGCAAGTTCGTGTTCTCGGCATCCGAGGCGTACATGATCGAAGACGGCAAGGTGACGTACCCGGTGAAAGGTGCGACGCTGATCGGCAGCGGGCCCGAGTCGCTCAAGTACGTGACGATGATCGGCAATGACATGTCACTCGATACCGGCGTGGGCGTGTGCGGAAAGGAAGGCCAAAGCGTGCCGGTGGGTGTCGGCCAGCCGACGCTGCGCATCGAGAAGATGACGGTAGGCGGCACGCTCTGAATCCGCAGCGCGGCGCCGTTAATCTGCGTCGTTTTGACCGATTATGCGGATTTTCCGCGTTTTCCGGGCGTGCAGCTTGCCAGCCACGCCCGGCGGGCGTATAAAAGCGGGAGCACCCTTTTTGACGAGCTTCAAAGCCGCCATGACCACGAAGTTTTATTTTTACTTCTTTTGGTATCTCAGTCCGCCGGCGGATCGAGAGGGGTGTTAGCGCACTGCGCAAACCCGAATTCCCGAAAGAACCGCCGGCAGAGCCCGGCGGTTTTTTTTTGCCGCGGCTCGCCAAGACCAGCCGAGCCGCGGACGCGCACCACACCGACCGCACCGCGCCGAATCGATAAGGAGAAACGAAGCATGCCCCCCCACAACACCGACGATGTCCGCATTCGCGAACTCAAGGAACTGACGCCGCCCGCGCATCTGCTCCGGGAGTTTCCCTGCGCGGAGCCGGTTGCCGATCTGATTTTCACCACGCGCGCAGCGTTGCATCGGATCCTGCACGGCATGGACGACCGGCTCATCGTCGTGATCGGCCCCTGCTCGATACACGATCCGGAGGCGGCGCTCGACTATGCCCGCCGCCTCGCGCCCGAGCGCAAGCGTTTCGCGGGGGAGCTCGAGATCGTCATGCGCGTGTACTTCGAAAAGCCGCGCACGACGGTGGGCTGGAAGGGCCTCATCAACGATCCGCATCTCGACAACAGCTTCAAGATCAACGAAGGTCTGCGCACGGCTCGCGAACTGCTCGTCGGGATCAACGAGCTCGGCGTGCCCGCCGGCACCGAGTATCTCGACATGATCAGCCCGCAATACATTGCCGATCTCGTGTCGTGGGGCGCCATCGGGGCCCGCACGACCGAATCGCAGGTGCATCGCGAACTGGCCTCGGGGCTGTCCTGCCCCGTGGGCTTCAAAAACGGCACCGACGGCAACGTCAAGATCGCCGTCGATGCGATCAAGGCGGCCTCACAGCCGCACCATTTCCTGTCGGTGACGAAGGGCGGCCATTCGGCCATCGTCTCGACGGCCGGCAACGAGGATTGCCACGTGATCCTGCGCGGCGGCAAAGTGCCAAACTACGATGCCGAGAGCGTCGATGCCGCCTGCTCGGCCATCAGCAAATCGGGCCTCGCCGCGCGTCTTATGATCGACGCAAGCCACGCGAACAGCTCGAAAAAGCACGAGAACCAGATTCCCGTGTGCGCCGACATCGGCCGGCAGGTCGCAGCGGGCGACGAGCGTATCGTCGGCGTGATGGTCGAGTCGCACCTCGTCGCAGGGCGTCAGGATCTCGTGGAAGGGTGCCAGCTCACCTACGGGCAGAGCATTACCGACGCCTGCATCGGCTGGGACGAAAGCATCGGCGTGCTCGAAGGGCTGGCCGAAAGCGTCAAGGCACGCCGCATCGCGCGCGGCAGCGGGAATTGAATCGCGGGCACCCGGAATGACCGGGATGCCCGCGGCGCGCATGGGCTCCCCATCTCGCCGCCCCCGAATGCAACAAGGGCCGCCCGTGTGCCGGGCGGCCCTTGTTGTTTCTCGCCTGATCGGATCGGCGCGAACCGGCGGCGGCCGGCTCGCGCCTGCGCATCATACAGCGCCTGAACCGAAAACTTCGGTGTGGATCCGCGCCGCATCGACGCCGAGCCCGATCAGCGCCTCGCGTTGCTGCTGCATGAACGGGATCGGGCCGCAGAGGTAGTAGTCGGCGTCCGGCAGCACCGCTTGGCCGGCGATGCGGGCGAAATCGATGCGCCCCGTGAAGTCGTAATCGACGCCTTCGCGGTCGCCTTCGCCCACTTCCTCGTAGAAGACCGCCCGCGAAACATTCGCGTGCGCGGCCACCGTCTTGGCGAGCCAATCCTTGAACGCATGCACGCGCCCGTTGCGGCAGGCATGCACGAACGAGACACGGCGCTGGCTGCCCTGCGCGATCAACGTCGACAGCATCGACATCATCGGCGTGATGCCGACGCCGCCCGAGACGAGCACGACCGGCGTCGTCTTGTCGAGATCGAGGCAGAACTCGCCCATCGGCGCCGTCACCTCGACGATCGCGCCTTCTTCCACGCCATCGTGCAGCAGCGTCGACAGACGTCCCGCCGGCAACGTCTCCTTCGCCGCTTCGCGCTTGACCGAAATGCGCAGCCACTTTCCATTCGGCGCATCGGACAAACTGTATTGGCGCGGCTGATCGACGCCGAGCTCGCCCACGTAACGCTTGACCGTCACGAACTGGCCAGGGCGGAAACCGCAGGCCTGAGCGCCGTCGGCAGGGGTCAGATAGAAGGACGTGATTTCGTCGCTTTCCACCTGCTTGCGGGAGACCACGAACGGACGGTAGCCACTCCACGGGGCCTGCTCGTAGAGCTTCGCCTCAGCACCGATCATGATCTGGGCGAGCTGCGCGTAGGCCGCGCGCCATGCTTCGAGCGTTGCCTCGTCGACGGCATCGCCGAGCACCTCCACCACCGATGCCAGCAGATTTTCGCCGACGATCGGGTAGTGCTCCGGGCGAATGTTCAAGCTCGCATGCTTGTTGGCAATACGGCCCACGGCAGCGCCAAGCGCGCCGAGGTTGTCGATGTTGGCCGCATAGGCGTAGACAGCATGCGCGAGCACGTCGGCCTGGCTGCCGCTCGTCTGATGCGTCTGGTTGAACAGATTGCGCAGCTCCGGGCGGTTGGCGAACATCCGGCGGTAAAAGTGCTTCGTGATGACGGCGCCGTGCTCGGCGAAAACCGGTGCCGTCGCCTTGACGCGCGTGATCTGATCGGGGGTAAGCGGGGACATATCGTTCGGGCTCCTCGTTAACATACATCAAGAATACTTGTTAACAGAGGCGTTTCGACATAGGGCAATTTGTCGCAGTGCAGCGCAGGGCTGCGCGCCGCCGGAGCAAGGGGGCGAGCGACCCCGCCCCTTTGCCGCTCAGGTATTTCTGCCGCGCTGCCAGAGGACGTCGGTGCCGCCGCCGGCGCGGTTTAGCACGCGCGCGAGCACGAACAGCAGATCGGACAGGCGATTGACGTAGCGGCGCGGCGCCGGCTGCAGCGGCTCGGCTGCGCCAAGCGCGACAATTGCGCGTTCGGCGCGCCGGCATACGGTGCGGCAAACGTGGGCATGCGCCGCGGCCCGCGCGCCGCCCGGCAGGATGAATTCGGCGAGCGGCGCCAATTGCGCGTTGTAATGGGCGAGCCAACCGTCGATGCGCGCGAGGTGGCTATCGCCGATCATCGTGTGTCCGGGGATGCAAAGTTCGCCGCCCAGATCGAACAGATCGTGCTGCACGACCGTCAGGACGTCGCGTACGTCTTCGGGTAACGGCTCCGTGAGCAGTACGCCGATATGCGAGTTCAACTCGTCCACGTCCCCCATCGCCGCAATACGCGCATCGTCCTTGCGTACCCGGCTGCCGTCGCCGAGACCCGTCGTGCCGTCGTCGCCGGTGCGCGTGGCGATCCTGCTCAATCGATGACCCATCCTCCCGTCCTCCCATGGATGCCGCGCCCGGCGATAAAGGTGAAGCGCCCCATTATAGGCATGCGGGCCGCCCGCGCTCGTGGGGGCATACCATCGGCGTAGAATGGATCCGCTCGCCGATTGCAGCACGCCCGCCGCGCTGGCAATCGACACCCGGCTATGCAACTATCGCCCGCCCCTCGCAGGCGGGAGCGATCAGGAGACACCCTCGTGAACCATCCCGTGCCCCCGGCTGCCGTCCGCCCGCGCCGGCCTTTTCCGGACAGTCTGCTCGCCGCGCTGAAGGCCGCCTTCGCCGAGCGCGTGTCGACGTCCGAAGCGGTGCGCACGCACCATGGGCGCGACGAATCGCCATTCGACCCGCAACTGCCCGACGCCGTGGTCTTCGCCACGAGCACCGACGAGGTCCGGACCGTCGTCGAACTCTGCGCGCGCCATCGGACCCCCGTCATCCCCTATGGCAACGGCTCGTCGCTCGAAGGCCATCTGCTCGCGGTGGAAGGCGGCGTATCGATCGATCTCTCGGGCATGAACCGCGTGCTGTCGATCGATGCCGAAGATCTGACGGCGACGGTCGAGGCCGGCGTATCGCGCAAGGCGCTCAACGAAGCGCTGCGCGATACGGGCCTCTTCTTTCCGATCGACCCGGGCGCCGACGCGAGCCTCGGCGGCATGTCCGCCACGCGCGCCTCGGGCACCAACGCCGTGCGCTACGGCACGATGCGCGAGAACGTGCTCGGCCTGACCGTCGTGCTGGCCGACGGCCGCGTCATCAAAACCGGCACCCGCGCGCGCAAATCGTCGGCCGGCTACGATCTCACGCGCCTTTTCGTGGGCTCGGAGGGCACTCTTGGCGTCATCACCGAGGTCACCGTCCGGCTCTACCCTCAGCCCGAGGCCGTCTCCGCGGCCATCTGCGCGTTTCCCTCGATGGGCGAAGCGGTGCGCACCGTCATCGAGACGATCCAGCTCGGCGTGCCGGTCGCGCGGGTCGAGTTCGTCGATGCGCTCGCCATCCGCGCGATCAACCGCCATTCGAATCTCGCGCTGACCGAATCGCCGACGCTCTTTTTCGAGTTCCACGGCACCGACGCGAGCGTTCAGGAACAGGCCCAACGTGTCGACGAACTGGCCACCAGCCATTGCGGCAGCGGCTTTACCTGGGCGACCCGCCCCGAGGAGCGCAGCCGCCTCTGGAACGCGCGGCACAACGCCTACTTCGCGATGCTGCAGTTGAAGCCCGGCTGCCGCGCCGTCACGACGGACGTTTGCGTGCCGATATCGCGCCTGGCCGAGTGCGTCGTCGAAACGGAGGCGGACCTCGTGGCCTCGCCGCTGCCTTGCCCGATCGTCGGCCACGTCGGCGACGGCAACTTCCATGTGGCCATGCTCATCGATCCGACCAGGCCGGAAGAGCTCGCCGAAGCCGAGCGACTGAACAGCCGCATCGTCGAGCGCGCACTGCGCATGGATGGAACCTGTACGGGCGAACACGGCGTCGGCCTGCACAAGATGGCCTTTCTCGTCGAGGAACACGGCAGCGACGCCATCGACGTAATGCGTGCGCTCAAGCATGCGCTCGATCCGAACAACCTGATGAACCCCGGCAAGATCTTTTCTTACCGCGCATGAGCGCGGCCCGAGGAGGCACATGACAGCGGTCGTTCCCGAACCGGCCGAAATCGGCGCGCTCATGCGCGAAGCCCGTGAGGCGCGGCAGCGAGAAGTCGTACAGGCGTTGATGGCGACATTGCCCGCGCACTGCCTGCTCTATCGCGACGAAGATACGGCTCCCTACGAATGCGACGGCTTGAGTGCCTACCGGCAGTTGCCGCTCGCCGTCGTGCTACCCGAAACCGAAGCGCAGGTTCAGCGCATCGTGCAGATCTGCAAACGCCTGGCCGTGCCGGTCGTGCCGCGTGGCGCGGGCACGGGTCTTTCGGGCGGGGCAACGCCGATTGCGGAAGGCATCGTCGTGTCGCTGTCGCGCTTCACGAAGATCGTCGACGTCGATGCTTACGCGCGCACCGCCACGGTTCAACCCGGCGTGCGCAATCTGGCCGTTTCCGAGGCGGCGGCGCCGTACGGGCTCTACTACGCGCCGGACCCGTCGTCTCAGATCGCCTGCACGATCGGCGGCAACGTCGCCGAAAACTCGGGCGGCGTGCATTGCCTCAAGTATGGCTTGACCATCCATAACGTCCTGCGCGTGCGGGCCGTCACGATGGACGGCGAGATCGTCGAGTTCGGCTCGCTCGGGCCCGACGCGCCGGGGCTGGACCTGCTGGCCGTGTTGATCGGCAGCGAAGGCATGTTCGCGATCGTCACCGAGGTCACGGTGAAGCTGATTCCGAAGCCGTCCACGGCACAGGTCGTCATGGCCAGCTTCGACGACGTGATCAAGGGCGGCGAAGCCGTGGCGGCCATCATCGCCGCCGGCATCATTCCGGCTGGCCTCGAGATGATGGACAAGCCGGCCACACGCGCCGTCGAATCGTTCGTCGGCGCGGGCTACGACCTCGACGCGGCGGCCATTTTGCTGTGCGAATCGGACGGCACGCCCGAGGAGGTGGCCGACGAAATCGTGCGGATGACGGCCGTGCTGCGCGAGCACGGCGCGACAAGGCTGCAGATTTCGCGCAACGAGGCCGAGCGGCTCAAATTCTGGTCGGGCCGCAAGAACGCGTTTCCGGCGGCCGGGCGCCTGTCGCCCGACTACTACTGCATGGACGGCACGGTGCCGAGGCGCAGCATCGGGCCGCTGCTGGCCCGCATCGAGGGCATGGAGACGAAGTATGGCCTCGCCTGCATCAACGTCTTTCACGCGGGCGACGGCAACATGCATCCGCTCATTCTCTTCAACGGCAACAATCCTGACGAACTCTCGCGCGCCGAGGCGTTCGGCGCCGAAATTCTCGAAACCTGCGTCGAACTCGGCGGAACGGTGACGGGCGAACACGGCGTCGGTATCGAGAAGATCAATTCGATGTGCGTCCAGTTCACGCCAGCCGAATGCGATGCATTTTTCGCAGTCAAGCGGGCCTTCGATCCCGCGGCGCTGCTCAATCCGAGCAAGGGCATTCCGACGCGCGCCCGCTGCGCCGAGTATGGGCGAATGCGCGTGCGCGGCGGCCTTTTACCGCATCCGGATCTGCCCAGATTCTGAAACGCCGGGGGTAAACACCAGCCTGCCCTGGCTCACCCTCGGCTTGCCTGCGCAAAGTCGGCCGGTACAATCGAAGCTTGAGGCAACGACGGCAACCGGATGAACGACACAACGAAGCGGGAAGCCATGCAAGGTGACGAGATCGTCGAGCATTGGGCGCAGCGCGTACGCGCCGCCACTGCCGACGAGCGGCCGCTGCGCCTGCGCGGCGCCGGCACCAAGGACTGGTACGGCCAGTCCCTTCAAGGAGAGATACTCGATACGCGCGCCTACCGGGGCATCGTCTCGTACGATCCGGCCGAGCTCGTCGTCACGGCGCGCTGCGGCACGCCGCTCGCGGAACTCGAAGCGGCCCTGGCCGAGCATAATCAAATGCTGGCCTTCGAGCCGCCCCATTTCGGACGCGAAGCGACTCTCGGCGGTTGCATTGCGGCCGGCATCGCGGGGCCGCGCCGTACGTCGGCCGGGGCCGTGCGCGACTTCGTCCTTGGCGCGACCATATTGAACGGCAATGGTCAGGTCCTGCGTTTCGGCGGCCAGGTGGTCAAGAACGTGGCCGGTTACGATGTCTCGCGGCTCATGGCCGGCTCGCTCGGCACGCTCGGGCTCATTCTCGAACTGTCGATCAAGGTGCTGCCGCGCCCGTTCGCCGAAATCACGCTCAAGTTCGACATGAACGGAACCGACGCTGTTCGCAAGCTCAACGAGTGGTGCGGACGGCCATTGCCGATCACGGCCAGCGCGTGGCGCAACGGCACCTTGGCCGTGCGACTGTCGGGCGCAGAAACGGCCGTCAAAACCGCGCGCAATGTGCTTGGCGGCGAGGTTGTCGATGCGGTCGAGGCGGAACGCTTCTGGGAAGGCTTGCGCGAACAGACCGATCCCTTCTTCTCGACGATCCCGCCCCGCTCCGCGCTTTGGCGTCTGGCCCTGCCGTCGGTCACAGAGCCGCTGCAACTGCCGGGCACACAGCTCATGGAATGGGGCGGTGCTCAGCGCTGGTGGATCACCGATGCCGATGCACAAACGGTACGCATCAGCGCCAAGCAGGCGGGCGGTCATGCGACGGTGTTCCGCGCAGGCCGCGAGTTCGATCGCAACGCCGGCATCTTCACGCCTTTGCCGGCACCGCTCATGAAGATTCATCGCGGCCTGAAAGCGGCGTTCGACCCGGCGCGCATATTCAACCGCGGCCGGCTCTACCCCGACTTCTAACCCATCGACCGACCGGAACGAGCGAGCGCCCCGATGCAAACCCATCTCGCGGATTTCATTAGCAACACGGCGGACGGCGAAGAGGCCGAAGCGATTCTGCGCAAATGCGTGCACTGCGGCTTTTGCACGGCGACGTGTCCGACCTATCAGCTGCTCGGGGACGAACTCGACGGGCCGCGCGGACGCATTTACTTGATGAAGCAGATGCTCGAAGGCGCACCTGTCACGCGCAGCACGCAGCAGCATCTGGATCGGTGCCTCACCTGCCGCAGTTGCGAGACCACCTGCCCGTCCGGCGTGCGCTACGGCCGGCTCGTCGAGATCGGGCGGCAGCAAGTGGAAGAGCAGGTGCCCCGCCCGTGGCGGGAGCAGCTCGTACGGCGGCTGCTGGCGAGCGTCGTCCCCAATACGGCGATCTTCACGCCCGCGATGCGGCTCGGCCAGCTCGTGCGACCTCTGCTGCCGCGCAAGCTGCGCGACAAGGTACCCGCCCGGCAACGTATGCTCGATTGGCCGAGCGGCCCGCAGGCCGTGCACGAGCGCAAAATGCTGCTGCTCGCGGGCTGCGTGCAGCCGGCGATGCTCCCGAACATCGGCATCGCGACGGCGCGGGTGCTCGACGCCGTGGGCGTGCAGCCGATCGTGGCCGCGGAGGCCGGCTGTTGCGGCGCGATCCGACTGCATCTCGGTTACCGCGATGAAGCGCTCGACGATGTGCGCGTCAATATCGACGCATGGTGGCCGCACATCGAAGCGGGTGCCGAGGCCATCGTCATCGACGCGTCCGGCTGCGGAGCCATGGTGAAAGAGTACGGACATCTGCTGCGCAACGATGCCGCTTATGCCGACAAAGCGCGCCGCGTGAGCGAGCTGGCGCGCGACATCTCCGAGGTACTCGTCGGCTTCGAAGCGGAATTGATGGCGCTGGCACGCCGGCGTGGCGTGCATACGGTCGCGTTTCACCCTCCTTGCACGCTGCAGCATGGGCAACAGATCAGGGGGCTCGTGGAGCGGCTTTTGACCACGCTCGGCGTCGACGTGCGTCTGCCCGCCGACAGCCATCTGTGCTGCGGCTCCGCCGGTACCTATTCGATCACGCAGCCGTCGCTGGCTTACACGCTGCGCGATCGCAAGCTCGATGCCCTCGGCGCGCTCGAGCCGCAGATGATCGTATCGGCCAACGTCGGGTGCATCGCGCATCTGCAAAGCGGTACGTCGACGCCCGTCGCGCATTGGGTCGAGCTCGTCGAGCATTTACTGTACGCGTGAACACGACACGGCGCGCATCGCGCGCCGCGATGGCGGCCCTGCGCCGCCTGCATCCGTATAATCGCGAGATGGCACACGCCGTGCCTCGCCACCGCTCAGCTATGTCCGATCTCGCTCAGAATCTCGAAGCCGTTCATCGCCGCATCGCCGACGCTGCCATGGCAGCCGGCCGTGATCCGTCGTCGGTGCGGCTTTTGGCCGTATCGAAGACCTTCCCCGCCGATGCGGTGCGCGACGCCTTCTCCGCCGGTCAGCGTGCCTTCGGCGAAAATTACGTACAGGAAGCGCTCGCCAAGATCGAATCGCTAGCCGAATACCGCGCGCAACTCGAGTGGCATTTCATCGGCCCGTTGCAATCGAACAAGACGCGCCCCGTCGCCGAACATTTCGACTGGGTGCATTCGGTCGACCGTCTCAAGATCGCTCAGCGTCTTTCGGAGCAGCGGCCTGCACATCTGCCGCCGCTCAACGTCTGCCTGCAGGTGAACGTCAGCGGCGAAGCATCCAAAAGCGGTGCCGCGCCCACCGAGGCTACGGCGCTTGCGCGCCAAATCGCGGCATTGCCGAATCTCCGGCTGCGCGGGCTCATGTCGATTCCCGAGCCCGCCGACGGCCTCGAAGCGCAACGGGCACCGCACCGCGCGCTGCATATCCTCTTCGACCAGTTGCGCGGCGAGGGGCTGGACCTCGACACGCTGTCGATGGGCATGTCGTCCGACCTCGAAGCAGCCGTGCTGGAGGGCGCCACGATCGTGCGTGTCGGCACGGCGATTTTCGGCGGACGCACGTACGCCCACTGACCCGACTCCCCCTTTCCCTTTCGACTCGAACACCATGAAAATCGCATTCATCGGCGGCGGCAATATGGCTGCCGCTTTGATCGGCGGCCTGGTCAAGCGCGACATCGCGGCCTCAGGCCTGTACGCCGTCGACGTCAACGAAGACGCGCGCAAACGGCTCGAAACTCAGTTCGGCGTGCGCACCGGCGCGGCCGCTGACGAGGCGCTAGGCAGCTACGACGCCATCGTGCTCGCGGTCAAGCCACAGGTGATGAAGCAGGTAGCGGCCGCGCTCGCGCCGCATCTTTCGACGCAACTCGTCATCAGCATCGCAGCGGGCATTCGCGGCGCCGACCTCTCCCGTTGGCTCGGCGGCTATACGCGCGTCGTGCGGGCGATGCCGAATACGCCGGCGCTGATCGGCATGGGCGTGACGGGGCTGGCTGCCCTTCCCGGCGTCGACGAAACGGGCCGCACGCTTGCGACGACCGTGCTCGGTGCCGTGGGCGAAACGGTCTGGTTCGACGACGAAGCGAAGATCGATGCGGTGACGGCGATCTCAGGCAGCGGCCCGGCCTATGTCTTTTACTTCATCGAAGCGTTGCAGGCGGCGGCTCAGGAACTGGGGCTCGACGATGAGCAGGGCCGCGCGCTCGCGCTTGCCACGTTCGCCGGCGCGGCCCAGCTTGCCGTGCAATCGGACGAGCCGGCGAGCGTGCTGCGCGAGCGGGTGACGTCCAAGGGCGGCACGACCGCCGCGGCGCTCGCTTCGTTCGATGCGCAAGGCGTGAAGGCGGCGATCGTCAAAGGGGTGCGCGCGGCCGATGCGCGCGCCAAAGAGATGGGGGACGAACTGGGCGGGCAGTAAACGTTGGAAGGAGCACCGAGGTTCGCGCTCCTTCCAGCAAACCGTGTTTCCTCAATAACCGCTTGCCGCCAATAACGTCTCGTCCTGCGAAATGCCGCCGATGGTGGTGTTTGACGCGGTTGACGAGGCTGGATCAAACGACGCGAGCGCCGCGAGCATGTTGCTCAGTTGCACGGGCACAATCGTATCGCTGCCGCTCGGCACGGCAGCACTGCCACCAGCGGCGGGCGCCTCGCTATAGAGCGCTTGTATGCCAGCCGTATCCGTCGCATCGAGCGTGCGATTAGCGGCGTTGAGTTCGTAATACATGATCGAGTTGCTGTCCGAATTGTCGGCCAGCCCCAATGCATGCCCGATCTCGTGAAGCAGCATCTGATCCAGCGTGGCCTCGGTGCCGGTATAGGTCAACTGTCCGTCCGCGCCGGCGACCAAGGGATCTTGCGACGGATCCTCGAGTTCAATCGATGCATTCTCGATCTCGCCGGACTTCGCTTGAAACGTGGTGTAACCGGCAACGGCAGAGTCGGCAGTATCGAGATCGGCGAAACTTAAACGGATGTCGGCCGTATCGTCGGCACCGACCTCCTTGAAAGTCAATCCTGACGCAGCCGCCCATGTCGAGAATGCCTGAGCGATCTGCACGTCATACTCCTGCGTACCGCCCTCGGCGCTCCACGTAATGACATTGCTGCCCCATGTCCCGCCCTCGGCAACGGCTGTGCCTACACCGCCGGCTGCGCCTGCGGCTGCCTGCCGCGCTTGCAGCAAACCGAGTTGGGCTGCGACGGCCTCGGCGTAGTCCCCTTGGTTCAGTTCGTATTGAGCGACGACGCCGATGTTGGCATTCACCGCCGATTGCACGACCGAATCGGATCCCGCAAGTCCATAAAAACCGTAATCATCGTCCCAGTAGTCGTCGTCGCCGTAATCCTCGCCTGTGGATCCGAAGTCGAGGCTATCGCCAGCACCGGTGATGACATCACCAGTGGCATTGCCCAGGTAATCGATGATGTCGTATGAACCGTAGAACGAATCATATTGGCCATCGACTTCGATGACATCCGACGTTCCTCCATCGATACGGTCCGTGTTGCCTACGACTTCTCCGGTCACGCTGTTGCCGAGACCAATAATGTCGTTCGAGCCTTCGATGAGTTCGTTCGTGCTGCCACTGAGGAAATTGATCGTGGCAGAGCTGGCCAAAACGGTGTCGAACGCGCCGGCCGCCGTGACATCTGCGCCGGAGAGCTCCGAAATGAACTCGGAGTTGCCATCTACTTGGGCCGTCACGCTATTGCTGGCGTTGATCAAGTCATACGATCCGACGATTAACTCTCCGGTGCTCCCACTGACGAAGCTGATCGTTGCGTAGTTGGCTGTTACATCGTCGTTGAAGCCCGCCGCCGTGATATCGGCCGCTGATTGCTCGATGATGTTTTCATTATTGCCATCGATCTGCGCAGTCACGCTGTTGCCGGCGTTGATGACGTCGTTGGACCCTGTAACGAGTTCGTCACCACTACCGCTGACGAAGTTGATTGTGGCATAGCTGCCGGAAACTTGATCATCGAAGCCGGCGGCCGTAATGTCCGCGCCGGACTGTTCGATGATGCTTTCGTTGTTGCCGTCGATCTGCGCGGTGACACTATTGCCGGCGTTGATGACGTCGTTGGATCCCAATACGAGTTCACCGCTGCTGCCGCTGACGAAATTGATCGTGGCATAACTGCCAGCAACTGCATCGTTGAGCCCCGCAGCCGTGATATCGGCACCGGACTGTGCAATGATGCTCTCGTTGTTGCCGTCGATTTGCGCGGTGACGCTGTTGCCGGCGTTGATCGTATTGTTGGAGCCGGTGACAAGCTCCTCGGTGCTACCGCTGACGAACGTCACGGTTGAAGAGCTGGCCGACACGTCGTTGTTTGCGCCGACCACGGTAACCCTGGCATCTGTCGTCGAAATGCTATCTGACGAGCCTGTGACTGTCACACTGGAGCCTGATGAGACGTTCACGTTCGTGCTGGAGGCGTACACCAGGTCTCCGGTACCGGAGATACCCAATAACGTGCTCGACGCACCAGGTGTATCGGCGATGACATTTTCATTGCCGATTATGTTGGCATCGCCAGATGTAACATTCACGGAGCTACCCGTCAGATCGAACGCGTTCCCTCGACCAGATGATGTTACGACGCTCCCGCTGCCCCCGATGACTTGATTGTCGTCCCCGATGACTGAAACGTTTATGCTGCCCGGTGCAGCAGAAGGCACCGGGGAGCCGGTTATAATCGCACCTTGCGACGAAATGTTGTTGTTACTGCCAACTACCTCCACGTTCAAGCTCCCCGTAACGACAATCTCGCTACCTTCTGAGGGCACAATGACCGTCGCAACGCCCGAAGGGGTGACCGTAACAGACGGAAGCTCGCTGGACGACTGGAGTATGCTCGTGTTATTACTACCAGCAATACTGAACATTGTCGACGCATTGCTAGAATCGCAGATGAAGTAGGAGCTGCTAAAGCTAGAAGGATTGTAGGAGCCGTCCGAGTTCTGGGTAAGGCCAGAATCTGTAAGTTGTTGGGTAACGATGTTGGTGATCGTATCGCTATCAAAAGACGCGCCAACTGTCGCCAATACAGTACCGACGGCCTCCGCAACTTGGCCGATTGTAATTACAGATCCACCGACTATCGGATTGAGCGACATTTCCGATAAACCTAGAAACACCGCACCTTGCCCCACAATCGTGACCATATCACCGGCGATTGCCGCCTCGGTCGACATTATCTGGTCGCTCGTCATGGAATCATGATTTTCGGCCAAATTTTGAATATTCGCCGCGAGGGCATAACTCGCGAATGCCATACCTTCGCCCGGAATCATAGCAGTTAACGCGGCGGCTTCGTTCGCCAAGCTAGCCTCGTAGGCTATGCGATTTCCGACGGACGGATTGGCAGTATAGGTGTTTGCAGCATCTACTACGCTCGTGACGCCGTCGAGATTACCAATCGTATACCCAGCAACCGATATAAAAGTTCCCATCCTCAAATTCCCTCAACAAATTTATAAATCATCACAACTTCACGATAATCTGCTATTCGCCAAATCAATCACAACACCCACCCGACAGAGCATGCACGGAACCAAGAATCAAAATTTAACCCATCAAATCGCATGACGCTTGGATATTTACAATAGCCTCTCGCGCCCGCCCTCGCAGGCACTGGGATAGTGGAAAATAGAAACCAGTATCGCACCAGTCACCACAAACGGGCTCATAATGAGCACGCGCAGTGCAGAACTGGGTGGAGAGCAATATCGTTGCAGGCTGGGCGCTGATCCTGTCTACATACTCTCCGATCACTTACCCCCAACCAATATCGAACTATATGTCCCCAAAAAAACCACCACCCGAATATAATCAATAGCGAAAACCTCCGACGACGATTAGTTTTTCCAAGCTTAATTGCAATATCTAGTCGAGAAAGTATGAGCAGCACCAAAAAACACGATAAATCCCACCAAAAAGCACGTCGCCCGAATATTTGTAATGACCAATCTCCGCCGCCCTCCCCCACAGGCTTTGAAATAGTAAAAAATAGAACCTAATATCGCGCCAGCCATCAAAAATGGATATATAATAAGAAAAAGTAGCGCAACATTACTTGGCAAACTATGAATTGTTACTGGAAGTCTCTCGCAATCAAAAAACATAAGCATAGCGATCAAAATCATTGCCAGCATGGTGCTGATCACCGCCTTTACATACCTACCGATCATTCTTTTTCTCCGAAATCAACCTCGAGCCATTCGATCAACACCCTCGCTCTCACCCGAAGGGACATTTCCACTGCACTCATGCCGTACCGAAGCGCTGCTCTGCTCAGCCCGCGATTACTGCTTGTGATATACACGACTAAACCACCAAAGAGATACCTAACATCACCGCCATTCACGACCGTTTCTTATGATTAAACTCAAAGATTATTTCCTATATCCCACATCACAGCTCTCCCTAGCTTCGAAGCAAGGCCGCAGGCGTACCCACGGCGCTCCTATATTCGCCCTCGGTCTTCGTCCTGTCGACGACGGCATCGGCCCACCAGGCTTGGGTCTGCAGCTGATCGCTGATATAAGTTCGCCGACCAAGAGAGCGTAGTGACAACCCTGATCTGCCATAAAACTATAGAAGCCCGCAAGATCACCTCCATCTATCATTGCCTGAGCTTGCTGCAACTCGGAGGTCGTCATCGATACGGCCATGGATACTCTCCTCAAGAAACGCAGTATGATTTCTTATTTGCCGATGAATGAATGAGCTATATCGTTGACTCTTGCCTCTATTTCTCGCCAGCGATACAGATCTTTTTTCGTATAAAACGCCTCAGCCATCAAATTTAATTCCGGCACAATAAAATGATGCTCGCAGTGATCAAAGGTATCAAAAGGCGGGACCTTCTTTCGAAGCGTGCTACACTTTATCGTCGTAATTGTTGATTTGTTGTAAAAATATTCAACATGTCCATAGAAACCCCGCATACCGTCGTCTACTGACTGCCTCGACTCCCACTGCATCAATCCGTACGGCCGCTCCTTGTTCAGTATGAATGGCCCCCAGTGCTCAACCATTTCCGGCCGGTCTGACCCGCCCGTTGGAGGGGGATAATGATTATCGAAAGACACCATCATCCACGTTTTTTCAAAGAATGTTTTAGAGGTCGCAGCACGGAAATCGTTGCGATCCTGCTCCGTCAAGACAGGCTCAAGGTTAGATAAGCGAAGCAATATACCGAAATTATCGATTTGCGAATTCTGCGTGACGACTCTGGAGGCTGACCCAGATCCATCGCGTCGATCGCCGACATAGACGACGCCGTATTGCAGATAATACTTCGGAATTCTCAGCCTCACGCCATTCACCGTTCCAACGGCATATCGCCGCGCGTCCCTACTCTCATAAGCCGCTTCTTTTGCGTACGCAGCAGAAGCCCCCGACGTTTCCTGCTGCGCCCGGCATTCGTCAACATACAATGCCGACACCATCACCAAAACGACAACAACAATGGCAAAAAATGCGACTCGCCAAATTGAATTTAGGCATAATCCATTTTTACCAATATCTAGATTCACCATATAAAAGACAGCACCACAAGGATTGCTCTCGACACAATCATCGGACTGAACCATCCGATAACCAGCAGCATTACCGTGCATAGCACCACCTCTCGTCACAGAGAAAAGCAATACGAACAAAACTTCCTGCAGATCATCGACAATATCGAATTGACCCATAATGAACAACCATCAAATACACAGCCAATCCAAAAATAAAATATCTCGCCTTCCACCTCTCAATCACTACAGCATGCGGAGCCACCTTGCATGCCTCGAAAAACAGCACCACTGCCACGATCCAAACTCCGGCAATTAAAAACGCATAAATCGCCAACACTGGGCCAATCAAGCGATCCGGCAAGACATGAATTGTCACCGGAAAATTCTTGCAATTCAAAAATCCGACTGGAGCATAAATTCCCAGCGCAGCCACAATCGCCAGCGTGGCCCTACTATATTCACTCATGACCCACCTCCATAATTACAGACGCAAACTCCCGATCCTTTTTCATGATGGCACTCAAGGACTCTTCCCTACATCCCACAGCCCAGCTCTCCCGAGCTTGGCGGCGAGTTGCAACCTTGCCGAACGCCAGTCGGTCAATGCCTGAATCCGTTGCCGTTTTGCACTCGCGAGCGAGGACTGAGTGGTTAGCAGCTCCAAAATGCTGCCCACGCCCTGGTCGTATCGCCGCTGTGCCGCCTGATACGAGCGACCAGCAACATCGAGCAGCATGGCGCTGTTTCCGACATTCACCTTCGCAACTTGCAACGCCTGATAACTGATCCACACATCCAGCCCCACCTGCCGGCGGGCTTCCTCCAATACGTCTCTCTCATGCTCTGCCTGCGCTCGCGCTTGCTCAACCTGATAGGTTCTGCCGAACCCTTCGAACAGCGGAATCGTTAATTGAAGGCCGAGATACCACTCTCGTCCGGTCGTTGCGAATTGCGGTTGGCCGATCTGCAATGTCGTCGGCTGATTGTTTCGGCTATATTTCGCGACCAGACTGAGCGTGGGCATCCCCTGCGCCTTCGTCTGCGCAACCTTCGCCTCGGAGGCTTCGAGCTGTGCCTGCGCGGCTGCGATGCTTGGATGCGAACGTTTGGCTTCACCGATGAGCTCGGAAATCGACTCATCGAATTGCGCGTCCGGTAGCACGCCCTCGGCCACCTCCGGCAACGCAAGCGGAGTATCTGGCTCGAGATTCATGTCCGCCGCAAGCGTACCAACAGCGTTCTTATATTCACCCTCAGCCTTCGTTCGGTTGACGACGGCATCGGCCCACGAGGTTTGGGCCTGCAGCTGATCGCTGATTGGTGCGACGCCCTTATCGACTTTTGCGGTAGCCGCTTTGAAGCTGTCGCTCGCGTGCCGTTCGATTTCCTGAGCCGCGGCAAGCGCGCCTTCGGCCGCCTGGGCCGCGTAGTAGTCCTTGGCGACGCTCGCGAACGTCTCCTGCAACGTGGCATCTTCCGTCGCACGCGCTGCAACGAGCAACGCCGTAGCATTGGAAAGCGCGGCGCGCCGTCCTCCGAAATCGTAGAGAACCCAACTCAGCGAAATGCTGTCCGTCCGCAGCAGGCTGTTGCGGTATTTCGAATTGAATTGTGGAAATCCGTCGATGTTCGTGGTCGTTTCGTCCCGTACGCCCTGCCAGTTTGCCGTCACCCCAGGCAAGTAAGCGGCTCGGCTCACGCCCACCGCCGCTGCCGCGGCTTTCACGTCCGCCCACGCCTGGCGTGTCTTCGGATGATTGCAAAGGGCGCGCTCGATCGCATCCGGCAATGCAAGCGGTGCCGATAACGCGCCAAAAACGCAGACATCGCCGCGCGGCCCGGCAGCGACCATCGATGCCGCCGCGCTCGGGGGTACCCCGCGTTCCGAGAAAAGCGGATCGAACGCGTGAGCAACGGCCGCGAGAGAAAGCAACACCCACGCAATATGGCGATGATGTAAACGCTGCGGCTTTGCTTCGCCCACTTGCTGCTTATCGTTCATGCAGGCTTTCCTGTCCTGCCTCGACCACGGGATCGAAGAAGTAGTGTGCGACGCTGCGCTTGCCAGTCTTGATTTCTGCCGTGACGGTCATGCCCGGCGTCAACGCAATCCATTGATCGTTGGCCAAAATCCGATTCGTCGACAAGCGCACGCGCGCCACGAACTTGAGGCCGAGCCTCTTGTCCTGAACCGCATCGTTCGGTACGGATACGACCGTCCCGGTCAGATAGCCGAATCGTGTGTACGGAAACGCATCGATCTTGACTGCCGCGCTTTGTCCGGCTTTCACGAATCCGATGTCCTTGTTTTCGATATCGACCTCGACCTCGATCGAATCATCGGGGACGATCTCCATCAACGATTGAGCCGTCGTCACCACGCCGCCGAGCGTATGCACGGACAATTGCTGGACTGTGCCAGCCACCGGGGCCATCAACGACATCAGCTTTTGACGTGTATCGGCTTTCGTTTCGTCCTGGCTGCTCTGCTTGAGCTGCTGTGCGGCTTTGTCGAGCGTATCGAGCTGGGTGCTGCGGAACTGCGAGATGGTCGAGGCGATATCGGCTTTTTGCTCCGCGATTCCCGCTGCCAGCTCGCGTGCACGGCTTTGCTGTGCCGCCAGATCATGTTCTTTCTGCAGCGCAGCCTGTTCCTTGTCGAGGTAGTCCGTCTGTGCGACGTATTTGTCCGCCGCGAGCGCGTGATACCGATCCGCTTGCTGACGCGCCAGCGGCGCGGTCGCCGTCAGGCTCGCGATCTGCTCGCGCGTGGTGGCAAGTTCCGCCTCGCGTTTCGCGAGTTCCGCACGCGATCCGTTTAGTTTGTCTTCAAAAGCCTCGAAAACGCCCTCAGCGAAGCGCTGCGCCTGCTCGAGATCGGCCGGCGACGCATCCGCCGCAGCCGCAACGGCTGGCGAGCGGCCGTTTGCCTGCGCTTGCAGCAGCGCCGATGCACGCGCGACGGTTAGCGCCGCATCGATCTTCGAAGCACGGGCTTTATCGGCATCGGCGGTTGCCTGCGTCGTATCGAGCTCGATAAGCAGATCGCCCGCGCGCACGCGCTGCCCGTCGTGCACGACGATGCGGCGGACTACGCCGGTGAGCGCGGGTTGGATGACCTTGATGCGATCGTTCGGAATGAGCCGCCCCTTGGCGACGGCCACGATATCGAGCTGGCCAAACGCGGCGACGAGCGCGGCGAGTGCGGCGAGCGCCACGATGAGGCGCATCGACCAGCGAGGCAGCGGATGCACGGGTGTCTCGACCAGCTCAAGGTTCGCCGGCAGAAATGCCAATTCATGGCTCGTGCGCGATTGCCCGTCGAGTTCGCGACGAATCGACCATGCCGTACGAAACACGGCACCGTAACGGCGCAGTAGGTCGAACAAAGCCTGGGCTCTCAGCGGCGTCATGTCGATCGAATTCTTCGCTGTCGGTCAACCGTTTTGAAGAGAAATCAAATGCGCGTAATACCCCCCCTAGCGAGCAGTTCGTCGTGCTTTCCACGCTCGACTACCCGCCCTTTATCCATCGCGATGATTTGATCGGCATGGCGCACCGCAGTGAGCCTGTGCGCGATGATGACGACCGTACGCCCTTGGCACATCGCACGCATGTTTTGCTGAATCACCCGCTCGGTTTCGAAGTCGAGCGCGCTGGTTGCCTCGTCGAAGATCAAAATCCGCGGATCGGTGGCAAGTGCGCGCGCGATCGCAATGCGCTGCCTTTGCCCACCCGAGAGATTCGATCCGTGCTCGCCGACAACCGTGTCATAGCCTTCCGGCAGTTCGGAAATGAACTCGTGCGCCCCGGCCAAGCGGGCCACATGCATGACCGCGCCGAGAGGCATGCCCGGATCCACCACAGCGATGTTCTCGCGAATGGACCGATTGAAGAGCCGGTTTTCCTGCAGGACTACCCCGATTTGCCGACGCAGCCACGCCGGGTCCGCCAGAGCAAGGTCAATTCCGTCGATGCAGACACGCCCGTGCTCGGGAATGTAGAGCCGCCGCAGCAGTTTGGTGAGGGTGCTCTTTCCCGAGCCCGAGCGCCCGACGATCCCGATGATCTGGCCGGCTCGAATGTCGATCGACACATCCTGGAGTACGAGTGGACCATCGCCGCGATAACGAAAGCGAATGTGCTCGAAGCTGACGTCGCCTCGGATCGGCGGCAACGCCTGCCGGCTTTGCGGCAATTCGGTACGCGTGTTCAGAATGTCGCCGAGCCTTCCCATCGAGATCCCTATCTGCTGGAAGTCTTGCCAGAGTTGGGCGAGACGCAAGACAGGCGTGGCCACCCGCTGCGACATCATGTTGAATGCCACGAGTTCGCCCACCGACAGTGCGCCTTCGATAACAAGTTTCGCACCGAGGTAAAGCGTAGCCAGCGTCACAAGCTTGCCCACATATTGGATGAGCTGCTGACCGACATTGCCGAGCTCGCTCACGCGGAATCCCGCCGCTACGTAGGCGGCTAGCTGGTTGTCCCAGCGGCGCGTAAACTGCGGCTCGACAGCCATCGATTTGACGGTTTCCGTCGATGAGACGGTTTCGACCAGGAATGATTGATTGTCAGCGTTCCGGGCGAATTTCTCGTTCAACCGTTGACGCAGCGCCGGGTTGAGCGTCAACGAAATGGCGGCATAGACAGGCAGAGAGGCCATCACGACGATCGTGAGGCGCACGCTGTACGTGAACATGACCGCGAAGAAGATGAACGAAAAGAACAGATCGATGACGGCGGTGAGAGCCTGCCCGGTCAGAAAGCTGCGGATATTTTCGAGTTCACGCACGCGAGCAACGACGTCGCCTACGCGGCGCGCGCCGAAGTAGGCGAGCGGGAGCGCGAGCATATGGCGAAAGAGGCGCGCCCCGAGTTCGACGTCGATGCGATTCGCCGTATGAGAGAAGACGTAATTACGCAACCCTGTCAGCAGCACTTCGAACGTGGAACTGATCAGCAATGCGATGCAAACGACGTTCAATGTATTGAAGGCCCGGTTGACGAGCACCTTGTCCATGACCACCTGAAACATCAGCGGGGATACGAGCCCGAACAACTGGAGCACCGCCGAGACGAGCAGCACCTCGAGCAACAGCCGCCGATACTTGACCACGGCCGGAATGAACCACGAAAAATCGAACCGGGCCAACTCGCCGGCAAGCGATGCGCGCGACGCGAACAGAATCAATCGGCCGTCGCTGCGTATCATCACTTCATCGGGCATCACCGTAACCGGCGATGTACGGCCGCTATCGAGCACGAGAGCCTTGCCCGCGGTACAGCCCGCGACAATGAAATGCTTGCCTTCCTTATCGAGTGCGAGCGCGGGGAAAGGCGTCCGTGCGAGACGCTCGGCCTTTACTACCACCGTGCGCGCTTTCAGGCCCAGCGAACGCGCGGCGAGCAAGAGCATCGGCTCGTCGAACGGTGCAGTGCCTGCCCCCACTGAATGGCGAAGCTGGCCCGCATCGGCGGTGGTGTTATGAAAACGCGCGATCAATACGAGCGCCGAGAGGCCCGGATCAGGCGGTACTTGAGGGTTGGATTCGGCCATATGCGCAACACACCATCGGGGCGCGATGCGCTCCGGTGCGTCAGTTCCCGTCAGCGATATTTCGCGCGGGTAGCCGCGTCAACCGTTTGCCTTCGATATGACAAGCCTGGACGCGATGCCGCGCAGGCAAGAGTCGACCTGATGCTCATACAGCCCCCGTTAAAGCTGGTCAGTTGTTGTCAATTAGTAAGGTTTATTATGGCTTTGTAATAACTTTCGCGCGAGCATCTATTCGCAACTCAAAACCCTGCTAAAGCCAAAATATACCAATACCACCTCTATCTTTGCAATTCGCTATTTTATTTTTTTGCGCAAACGATTGGCATTGGACCGGCGTGGCAGTCATGAACGACGGCGCGACCCGCCAAGGCGGTTCTTTCATCGGCTAGCCGGGCGGCCACCCGGCATGTTTAACGCATCGACAGAGCCACCTTGCGGTCGATTCAGCGACCGATCAGATAGTGCGCAGCAATACCGGCAAAGAGCACGCCGCCGAGCCAGTTGTTGTGATTGAACGCCGCGAAGCAGGCCATGCGCTCACGGTTGCGAATCAGCGTGTAGTGATAGATCGCGCAGCCGGCCGCGCCAGCCAGCCCAAGCCAATACGGCCAGCCGAAGCCACGCTGCGCGCCGAGCACGCCATAGATGCCGAGCGTCGCCGCATAGCAGAGCATGATGGCGGCGATGTCGAAGCGGCCGAACGTCAGGGCGGAGGTCCGAATACCGATCTTGATGTCGTCGTCGCGATCGACCATTGCGTACTCCGTGTCATACGCAACGGACCAGAACACGTTCGCCGCGAGCATGGCCCAGGCGATCGCCGGTACGTGGTTCTGCACCGCCGCAAAGGCCATCGGGATGCCGAAGCCGAACGCAATGCCGAGATAGGCTTGCGGAATCGCGAAAAAACGCTTGGTGAACGGATAGCTGCCTGCAACGAAGAGCGCCACCACCGAAAGCGCTTTCGTCAGGCCGTTGAGCGGCAGAATGAGCAGAAACGAAATGAACGCCAGGCTCACCGCGATCGCCACCGCCTCCCACGCGTGAATCTTCCCCGACGTCAACGGCCGTTCGGCCGTGCGCTTGACGTGCTTGTCGAAATCGCGGTCGGCGTAATCGTTGATCGCGCAGCCCGCCGAGCGCATCAGGATCGTGCCCACGGCGAAGATTGCAATGAGCGAGAGTGGCGGGTGGCCGTCCGACGCGATCCAGAGTGCGTTGAGCGTCGGCCAGAGCAAAAGCAGGCTGCCGATCGGCTTGTGCATGCGGATCAGGCGCAGATACAACGGAAGGCGGGCAAACATGAGGGTGGACATCGGGCAGCCGATTCGAGCGTCGATTGCCGTATTTTAAGGCCGAAACGAAAAGGGCCTTCCGGAGCGAACCGGAAAGCCCTGCGTCGTCGCCGGCCGGCGCGCGCTCACTCGCGCGGGGGCCGCTGCCGGCATGCGAATCGACGCACGAATCGGCGTGCGTTGCGACGTTACGCCAGCATCGCGCGCAGCATCCACGCCGTTTTTTCGTGCGTCTGCATCCGTTGCGTGAGCAGGTCGGCCGTCGGCTCGTCGTGCGCCGCGTCGGTAGCCGGGAAGATTGCGCGCGCCGTGCGCACGACCGCTTCCTGGCCTTCCACGAGCTGACGAATCATCTCTTCGGCGCTCGGCACGCCGTCAGCCTCGGGGATCGACGAAAGCTTGGCGAATTCCTTGTAGCTGCCCGGCGCGGGCGCACCCAGTGCGCGAATGCGCTCGGCGATGGCGTCGACGGCCAATGCGAGTTCCGTGTACTGCGTCTCGAACATGAGGTGCAGCGTGTTGAACATCGGGCCTGTCACGTTCCAATGGAAGTTGTGCGTCTTGAGATAAAGCGTGTACGTGTCGGCAAGCAGTCGCGAGAGCCCTTCCGCAATCTTCTTGCGATCCTTGTCGCTGATGCCGATGTCGATTTGCGTAGCGGTGTTTTTCTTTGCCATGGCTGTTCCTTCAAGAATGATGCAATCGTAAAGACGGCGATACGTTCAATGCGCGCGGAACGAAGCGAGATGCCCGGCCTCGTTGCATCGAGCCGAGCGCCAGTGTAGCCCAGGCAAAGGATGCGGCGCCACCTCGCGCACGCCGCACACCACGCTACCGAGCCATTACGCCACGTTTGCCGCTTTTGCCGCTCGTCTGCGCTCGATGGCCGCGGCCACCCCCGCGCCATAGGCGGGATCGGCACGCCGAAAATGCTCGAGCTGACGCGCGACGATCTCCTCGGGCACCCCATCGATATGACGCGCGATGTTGTCGAAAAGCCGCGCCTGCTGGCCAGCATCGAAGAGCCTGAAGAGCGCGCCCGGCTGGCTGTAGTAGTCGTCGTCCTCCCGATGGTCATAGCGCTCGACGGTACCCGCCGCGAGCGGCGGCTCCATTGCGCTGCGATCCTGAGCGAACGCGCCGAAACGGTTCGGCTCGTAGTTCGGCGCGCCGCCCAGATTGCCGTCGGTACGCATGGCGCCGTCGCGGTGAAACGAGTGGAACGGACACCTCGGCGCGTTCACCGGGATCTGGTGGTGATTGACGCCCAATCGGTACCGCTGCGCATCCCCATACGAGAAGAGGCGCCCCTGCAGCAGGCGATCCGGCGAAAAGCCGATACCCGGCACCACGTTCGCAGGCGTAAACGCGGCCTGCTCGACGTCCGAGAAGTAATTGCCCGCGTTGCGATTCAACTCGATCACGCCCACGTCGATAAGCGGGTAATCCCGATGCGGCCAGACTTTCGTGATATCGAACGGGTTGTAGGGCACCTTTGCCGCATCGGCCTCCGGCATCACCTGAATGCGGAACTGCCATTTCGGGAAGTTGCCGCGATCGATACTCTCGATCAGATCGCGCTGAGCGCTCTCGCGGTCACCCGCGATGACCTGCGCCGCTTGCGCGTCGGTGTAGTTCTCCACCCCCTGTGCCGATTTGAAGTGGAACTTCACCCAGAAACGCTCGCCCGCATCGTTGACGAAGGAGAACGTGTGCGAACCGAAGCCGTGCTGCTGCCGGTAGTTCTTCGGAATGCCGCGATCGCTCATGAGAATCGTCACCTGATGCAGCGATTCGGGATGGCGCGACCAGAAATCCCACGCGGCCACGTTACTGCGCAGGTTCGTATAGGGGTCGCGCTTTTGCGAGTGAATGAAGTCCGGGAACTTGAGCGGATCGCGAATGAAAAACACCGGTGTGTTGTTGCCGACGACATCCCAATTGCCCTCCTCCGTATAGAACTTGATGGAAAAGCCGCGCACGTCGCGCTCGGCATCCGCCGCGCCGCGCTCGCCCGCCACAGTGGAAAAGCGGATGAAAAGCGGCGTCTGCTTGCCGATTTCGCCGAAAAGCTTTGCCTTCGTATAGCGCGTGATGTCATGGGTGACGGTAAATGTACCGAACGCGCCCGAACCCTTGGCGTGAACGCGCCGCTCGGGGATCACCTCCCGATCGAAATGCGCAAGCTTCTCGAGCAGCCAGACATCCTGCAAGGCGACGGGGCCGCGCGGGCCGGCAGTCAACGAGTTCTGGTTGTCGGCGACGGGCGCGCCGGCGGCGGTGGTGAGCTTGCGGTCGGACATGGGGAACACTCCTTTTTCGGTATCGGGTCTGTCGTGCGGGAAGGGGCGCGCTATGCAGCCCAGGCGCGGTCCGCCAGCAATGCCAGGACGGCTTCGCGGGAGCGGGCAGAAGCGCCCTGCGAACGGCCATCGGCCGAGGTCTTGTTCGTTTGAAAGATGCGACCGATCAGCTGTGACATGGCTTCTTCCTTTCTCAGAGGGGTTGCGGCAACCCATGGAAGAAGTTTATTCGACACTATTGAATATGTTAAATTGATTGATTTTATCTATTCAATAGGCGCGCGCGTGGCGAGACCAACACCACGCGCCAACCGCGCGAGCGGGCGCTATCGAAAGTTTCCGCGTGGACCGCGGCATCTGATCGAGCAGACAGAGGAGGCCCGATGGAGGGGCCGATGGAGGGGCCGATGGAGGGGCCGATGGAGGGGCCGATGGAGGGGCCGATATAGCGGCCCCGCCGTCAGTTGACCGCGGCTGGGATATTGAGCTTGGTAACGCCAGGCAGATCGCAATTGGCGATTGCATCGCTGATGGCATCGATAGCCGGCATGCGTGTGAAGCTTTTGCGCCAGGCGAGCACGACGCGACGATCGGGCACCGGATCGTCAAAAGGCACGTAGCTGAGAAGCCCCGCATCGGGCCCGCCAGCATGCGGCCTCACGTCCGGCACCGACATGCGCGGCAGTACCGTAATGCCGACACCGCTCGCCACCATGTGGCGAATCGTTTCGAGCGACGATCCCTCGAACGTCTTCTGAATGCCGTCCGCAGTCTGGGAGAAGCGCATCAACTCGGGGCACACGCCGAGCACATGATCGCGGAAGCAGTGCCCGTTGCCGAGCAGCAGCATCGTCTCCTGCTTGAGGTCGTCCGGATCGATCTTTTTACGGGATTCCCACGCGTGGCCGGCCGGCAGCGCCACGACGAAAGGCTCGTCGTAGAGCGGGCGCACCATGAGCCCCGTTTCGGGAAACGGCAAGGCCATGATCGCGACGTCGATCTCCCCCTGCTTGAGCAGCTCGATCAACTTCAGCGTGTAATTTTCCTGCAGCATCAACGGCATCTGCGGCACGCGCCGAATCATCTGCTTGACGAGCGTAGGCAGTAGATACGGCCCGATCGTATAGATGACGCCGAGCCGCAGCGGCCCGATCAGCGGATCCTTGCCTTGCTTGGCTATTTCCTTGATCGCGAGCGTCTGCTCGAGCACCCGCTGGGCCTGCGTGACAATCTGCTCGCCGATCGGCGTGACGCTGACTTCGCTCGTGCCGCGCTCGAAAATCTGCACATTCAGCTCGTCCTCGAGCTTCTTGATCGCAACCGACAACGTCGGTTGGCTGACGAAGCATGCCTCGGCGGCGCGGCCGAAATGTCGCTCGCGCGCCACCGCCACGATGTATTTGAGTTCGGTGAGCGTCATGGTGGGGACAATCAACGCATAAAGTTCGATAGGTTTATCTTATACACCTACCGCGCGAATTCGCCAACCGCTGAACGACGAAGCGGCGCGCGTCTCAGCGAAAGCCCCCATTCATGTGGGCCACACCGAACGATCCGGCCTTACTCGGCCTGCACTGTATTCATGTACAGAAAACCGCCCCACTGTCGATAGAAACGGTTCATGCAGTATTCGTAGAGCGGCAGGTCGTACCGGCACGCCTCCATCAGCAATTCGATCGCGCGCAGGCTCAAGGGCTGCCCATGGCGCGTCACGGTACGGCTGCTGCTGCGAGACACCTGACGCAGCGGCGCCAGCCCGCCGGCCCCGGTGGCCTGCTGGCGGGCGAGGAACTCCGGCTCATGGATCGCGGCCAGGATGGCCGCGGCGTTGGCCAGTTCCTCGAGCGGTGCAGTCAGATAAAAGGACCGCAGCGCTTCGAGTGCCAGCGCGTAGGCGTCTTTCGGGGGCGCGACAATGATCGAGCGCCAGACGTCGTGCCGCACCACGCCCTCGTCGACGAGACAAGCGAAGAAGTAGGTGTAGATATTGAAGACGCTGATATCGTCCATCTTCGATTCGATGAACGACTCCAGCGATACCTCGGGCCGGCAGCCGAATTGCTCGTTCTGCGTGTCGCGATAGATCTTCCTGGACCATTCGTAGTACGACACGATGCGATCGAACGGATGACGCAGCACGGTGAAGCAGGCAACCTTCTCCGGCTCGAGATAGCGCTGGATTTGCACCGGCACGTGAATGTGCAAGAACCGGTGCGAAGCGAACTCGCGTTGGAAGGACCCTGAGTCGCGCAGCTCGGCGAAAATCGAGAACCGCTTCGACTCGACGAACGTGTCGAGCACGAAGTCGTTGCCGAGGTTGGTGAAAAGAAAATCGAGTAACGCGCTACCGCCCGTGCGCGGCACGTGCGCGAAGCAGTACCGATTCACTCCTTCCAATTGGCCCCGGGCCAGTGCCAGGGCCTCGTCTCGCGAGGTCAACGACATACCGTTGCCGCTCACATCAAGTACTTGGCGACGCGCGAGTAGAGCTCTTCGGAGAGCTCCGGCGACATCTTGTGAAGCGGGTTGGACGCCATGCCCGTCGGCGTCACGCGGCTCGTGATCTTCGGGAAGTAGGTCTGTTCCGGATCGATCGTCACGAGGAACGCACACGGGCCTTCGGCCTCGAACTGCTCGATGAAGCGCGGATCGTTTTCGTAACCGACGCCCACGCGCACGGCCGGCACGCCGTACGCGGCAAAAAGCGCTTCCCAGTTCGGCAAGCCGAGGCCGGTCTGCAGATCGCAGCCGACGTACCGGCCGCCGAAATAATTGCGTTGCGTCATGCGAATCGACGCATAGCCCGAATCGTCGAAGACGAACATCTTGAGATTGAGCTTGTTGACGCCGACCGTTCCGACTTCCTGCAGGTTCTGCGAGAAACCGCCGTCGCCTTCGACGAGAATCACGCGGCGGTCGCGATTCGCAAACGCCGCGCCGATCGCGCCCGACAGCCCGTAACCCATCGCCGCCAGCCCCTTGTTCGTCACGATGCGCTGCCCGACCTTTTGAGCGAACGTCTGCATCATGACCGTGAACGCGCCGCCGCTGCTGCAGGGAATGACGACATCATCGGCACGCGCGAGCGTCGAGAGCCGCTCCACGAACCGGAACGGCGAGAGGTAGCCTTCCCGGGTCGCGTTTTCTTCCACGAGCGGCAGTGCCTTCTTGACTTCTTCGCAATGGTGCAGCCACTCGGGCCATTGGCCCTCGATTCGCTGCATGATCGGCACAAGCCACGCATTGACGTCGGCGCACACGGGCAGGTCCACGCGCGGGTGGCCCTTCGCGAGCTCCGCCGGGTCGCAATCGATCTGAACCACTTTCGCCTTCAGGCCGAACTCCTGCCAATTGAAGCCCGTTTGCTGAAGACCGAGCCGCGTGCCGAGCGCGAAGATGACGTCGGCTTGCTGCAGCAGCAGGTTGGCGTACCGCTGGCCCCAGGTGTTGGGCCGGCCGAAATAGCAGCGATGATCGGCAGGCACACGATCCATACCGTTCCAGGTGGTGAAGAGCGGCAAATCATGCCGCTCGGCAACAGCAGCCAGCGCGGCCGCCGTTTCACGCGATACACCGCCCCCGATCAGGAATGCCGGGCGCTTCGCGGCGCCAAGCAATGTCAGCGCTTCGTCGATCGATTCCTCGGCGCGCTTCACGCCGGCCGGCAGCACGGGTGCCGCCGGCACGTCCGGCTGCGCTGTCGGCAACTCGTTCTCCGCGAGTTGGCGGCCCTGAACGTCGAGCGGTAGTTCGATGAAAACGGGGCCGTGGCGACCATTCTCGTTGCTCGCGCAAAGAGCGGAGAACTCGGCACGCGAAACCGGAGCGTCGAGGCGCCGGCTGACGACCGTCACGGGCTTGGCGATCGCCACCCCGTCGACCTCCTGGATACCGCGCTGGCGCAGTTGGCCAAGCGCGAGATCGCTCGTCTTCACCTGACCGCCGATCACGAGCAGCTCACGACTTTCCAGATACGCACCGGCCAATGCCGTCACGATGTTCGTGAGCCCGGGGCCCGCCGTGACCAGCGCAAGTGCCTTGCCCGAGGTCGACGTCGCGTTGAAGTATTCCGCAGCCACCCCGGCCGCCACTTCATGGACCACAGGCACGCATTCCAAATGATGGCTGAGGCTCTCGAGCAAGTGCATGATGTTGCCGCCGGCAACGAAAAAGCAATGCGTGTAGCCATCGGCCTTGAGCCATTCGGCGATCCAGTCGCTATATTTCTTCTGCATGATTCCGTTCAGTCGTTGAGTCTATCGATTCTTCGCCGACGATCTTGCCGTGCGAAACATGCAGAATCCGACTGCATGTCCGTGCGAGCATCGCCTGATCATGCGATGCAATCACGACGATCGCCGAGCGGTTCATGAGGTGCGTGAGGCGCTCGGAAGCGCGCTCGCGGAATTCGTCGTCGCCGACGCTGAGCCATTCGTCCATCAGCAGGATGTCCGAACCCACCGATGTCGAAATCGCAAAGGCGAGCCGCATCATCATGCCGCTCGAGTAAGTGCGCACGGGGAGTTTCAGGTATTCGCCGAGCCCCGAGAAATCGGCGATTTCGTCGGCATGCGGGCGAATGCGCTTCGGCGACAGGCCCATCGTGATCCCGCGCAATACGATGTTCTCTTCGCCTGTGGCGTCGGAGTCGAAGCCCGTTGCGATATCGAGCAGCGAAGTCACCGAGCCTTCGATGTCGAGCCGGCCGGAAGTCGGCTCGTAAATCCCGCTGAGCGCCCTCAACAACGTGGTCTTGCCCGAGCCGTTGTGACCGAGCAGGCCGATGCGCTCGCCGTCACCGAAGTGAAACGACATGCCGTCGACGGCGCGCACGCTGACACGCTTGTCGCTACCGGAGAGCCTGCCGCCCGTCGCGGCCTTGAGAAAAGTCTTTCTCATGGACCGCTGCGCGCCCTGGTAAATCGGAAACTCGACGACGAGTTCTTCTGCCGTGATATGAGCCATGGCTTACAACCAATACACGATGCGCGAACGAAAGCGCGAGAAAAAGGCGAACGACAGGAATGCCGTTGCGAGCATCACCGCCGCCACGCTTTGCCACAGCACCGGATCGAACCGCTCCCCTAGCAGCGGATTGCGCACGAGCTCGAGCATGTAGAAAAACGGATTCAGCTCCGCGATCCACTCCCGGTTTTTCAGGACGTCGGCACGCCACATGATCGGAGTCATGAAAAACACGACCTGCAGCACGTTGGCGACGATCTGCGGAATATCGCGAAACCGCGCGCTCAGAAGGCCTACGAGCAGCGCCAGCCAGAACAGGAATACCGCGACGATGGCGAGCCCCACTACGGCCATCGCCAAGCCGGTGAGGCTCAACGGCCGGAACCAGAGCACGACAGCCAGCAGCACGACCGCGTTATGCGCGAAGATAATCACGTTGCGCCAGATCAGCCTCAGCACATAGGACGCGATCGGTATCTGTCCTGACTTGATGCTTCCTTCCGCGCCCATGAACACGAAGCAGCTTTCGTTGATCACGGCCGCCATGAAGTTCCAGGTGATCAACCCCGCCGCCAGATACGGGATGTAGTGTGCGACGTCCTGATGGAACAGTCCCGCATACATGACCCCGAGGCCGGCGACGAGCAGCGCCGTGCTCAGGGTGATCCAGAACGGCCCGAGCACGGAACGGCGGTAGCGCTGACGAATGTCGTGCCAGCCGAGAAAGACCCACGTCTCGGTGGCATTCAACGCCTTGCGCAGATCTCCCGCGGCTTCCGCCATCCGCGTGGAAAACGACTTTTGCAATTGCAGTCCTGATTAAAAATTGACGCCGACGAACGTTTCGAGCCGATCGACGACGTAATCGAGCATCTCGGACGTCAGCCCCGGGTATACCCCTACCCAGAACGTCTGGTTCATGATGCGGTCCGTCTGCTCGAGCGTGCCCGACACGCGATAGTTGCGCCCCTTCATATACGGCTGGCGAGTCAGATTGCCCGCGAAAAGCAAACGCGTGCCGATTTTATACTGGTCGAGGTACTCGAGCAGATCGACGCGGTTGAACGACGCGGATTCGCGAATCGTGATCGGGAAGCCGAACCAGGACGGCTCGCTGCCGGGCGTCGGCTCCGGCAGAATGAGAAACTCCTCGCACGAAGCCAGTTTCGACTTCAGGTAGTCGAAGTTGTGCTTGCGCGCCTCGATGAAGCTCTCGAGCTTGTCCATCTGCGCGAGCGCGCACGCGGCCTGCATGTCGGAGATCTTCAGGTTGTAGCCGAGGTGCGAGTACGTGTACTTGTGGTCGTAGCCGAACGGCAGATCGCCCAGCTTCCAGCAAAAGCGCTTGCCGCAGGTGTTGTCCTTGCCCGGCTGGCAGTAGCAGTCGCGGCCCCAATCGCGGATCGATTCCACCGCGCGGCGCAGGTCCGGATTGTTCGTGAACACCGCACCGCCCTCGCCCATCGTGATGTGATGCGCGGGGTAGAAGCTCAACGTGCCGATATCGCCGAACGTGCCGACGAGCCGCCCATCGTAGCGCGAGCCGAGCGCGTCGCAGCAGTCTTCGACGAGCCACAGGTTGTACTTGTCGCACAGTTCGCGCACGACCTTCAGGTTGTACGGATTGCCGAGCGTGTGCGCCAGCATGATCGCCTTCGTCTTCGGCGTGATCGCCGCCTCGATCAACGCCGGATCGACGTTGTAGGTCGGAATGTCCACGTCGACGAAAACGGGAATCGCACCGTTCTGAATGATCGGATTGACCGTCGTCGGGAAGCCCGCCGCCACGCCGATCACTTCGTCGCCGGGCACGATCGCGCGCTCGCCGAGCGTCGGCGAGGTCAGCGCCGTGAAGGCAAGCAGGTTGGCCGACGAACCGGAGTTCGTCGTCAAGACGTTCTGCACGCCCAGGAATTTGGCAAGGCGCGCCTCGAATGCTTCGTTGAAGCGTCCCGTCGTCAACCAGCCATCGAGGGCCGCTTCGATCATCAGCCCGACTTCAGCGCCGTCGATCACCTTGCCGGAGGGCGGGATGACGGTCACGCCCGGTTCGAAGTCGCGCCGGCGAAACGCCTCTTTCGAATATTGTTGAGCGAGTTCGCCGATTTGCTTTCTCAGGGAATCTTGAGTCATTGTGAGGACTTCCATCAAGGGTCACGCTTCGCAAAAGCGTGAAATTTGTTCCAGGCACACCTCGCGCATGTCGGCGCCGCCGAGATAGGCGCGATGCCACGAGACCACTTCGTCGAGCGCGCGCGCAAGATCCCAGCGCGGCTGCCAGCCGAGCCGGCTGCGCGCCTTGGAGCAGTCGAGCTTCAGGTAATGCGCCTCGTGCGGGTGCTTCGTCGCATCGTCGACGCGGTAACCGGCGCCATTGCCCCAGATCTGCGCCATGCGCTCGGCAATCCACGACACCGGCTTCGCATCATTGTCGCCCGGTCCGAAGTTCCAGCCTTCCGCGCAATCCATCCCGCCGCTGGCAAGCCGCTGTGCCAGCACGAGGTAGCCCGACACGGGCTCGAGCACGTGCTGCCAGGGCCGGATCGCGTGCGGATTGCGGATCTGCGCCGGCTTGCCGCTCTCGAATGCTCGCAGCAAATCAGGCACCAGTCTGTCCGTCGCCCAGTCGCCGCCGCCGATCACGTTGCCCGCGCGGCCGCTCGCCAACGCAAGGCCGTGCCGCGAGAAATCGGCGGCATTGAAATACGAATTCCGATACGCCGAGACGACAAGCTCCGTACACCCCTTGCTGCTGCTATAGGGGTCGTACCCGCCCATCGCTTCGTTCTCGCGATAGCCCCACGGCCATTCGCGGTTCTCGTAGCACTTGTCGGAGCTCACCACCACGCACGCCTTGGCCTGTCCCCAGGCACGCACGGCCTCGAGCAGATGGACCGTGCCCATGACGTTGGTGGCATACGTTTCGACGGGCGCCTCGTACGAATACCGCACGAGCGGCTGCGCCGCCAGATGCAGCACGATATCGGGTGCCGCATCGCGCAGCGCGCGCGAGAGCGTATCCGGATCGCGAATGTCGCCGATCACCGAGGCCATATTCTCGCCGACTTTCGCCTGCGTGAAGAGATTCGGCTCGTCGGGCGGCGCGAGCGCGAAGCCCGTCACCTGCGCGCCCATCCGCTGCAGCCACAAGGCGAGCCAGCCGCCCTTGAAGCCCGTATGGCCCGTCAGGAAAACGCGCTTGCCTTGCCAGAACGCCGGATCGACTACCACTTTTTCCACGGTGCCTCCCCGCGCGCCCAAAGCTCCTCGAGGTGGTGCTTGTCGCGCAACGTGTCCATCGGCTGCCAGAAGCCTTGATGCTCGTAGGCCTGCAGTTGGCCTTGACGGGCCAGCGTCTCGAGCGGCTTGCGTTCCCAGATCGTGTCGTCGCCGTCGATGAGGTCGATGACCGCGGGCTTCAGAACGAAATAGCCGCCATTGATCCACGCGCCGTCGCCTTGAGGCTTTTCGCGAAAACTTTCGACTTGCCCGTGATTGATGTTCAGCGCGCCGAAGCGGCCCGGCGGCTGCGTGGCGGTGATCGTCGCCTGCTTGCCGTGCGCGCGATGGAACGCGATCAGCTTGCCGACGTCGACGTCGGCCACCCCGTCACCGTAGGTGAAGCAGAAATCCTCTTCGCCCGCCAGGTAATCGCGAACGCGACCGAGTCGGCCGCCGGTCTGCGTGTCCGCGCCCGTCTCGACGAGCGTCACGCGCCACGGCTCCGCGTTGTTCTGGTGAACTTCCATCTTGTTGCTGGCCATGTCGAACGTGACGTCGGACATGTGCAGGAAGTAGTTCGCGAAATACTCCTTGATCACATAGCCCTTATAGCCGAGGCAGATGATGAAGTCGTTCACGCCATGATGCGAATAGATCTTCATGATGTGCCAGAGAATGGGCCGCCCGCCCACTTCCACCATCGGCTTGGGCCGCAGCCCCGTTTCCTCGCTGAGCCGCGTGCCGAGGCCCCCCGCCAAAATCACCGCTTTCATTCCACCTCCCTGTATCGTTGCCCGTCTTCGCGCAGCCGCCCACGACGGCTCATGCATTCGTCAAGCGCCCCACGGCGCGCCGCACGACGTTTCTCGCCCGCCGGATCGGATTGACGATCAAGTTCGACACGACGCGCACGGGCGCGGTCGTCTGCCGGCTGATTTCCACCCGGGTCGCATATTGCCCGAGGATGGCATGGCTGACGCCGAGGAACTCCCGGCCGAGGCTCAACAGTTCCGCCTGGCTACCCTGCCTGAAGGCATCGTTGGCCGCAAGCGACATGCGGTACTCGGTGATGTTCGCAACCAGCCTGTTCAGGTCCGTGTCCACCCAGACATGCGGCCGCGCCTCGGCGATATCGAGCACGGCGAGCACGGCCGCCACTCCCCCCGGCACCGCCGGATCGACGGCAACCCATCCGCACGGCATTTGATAGATGTCGAAGCCCGAGCGGTTAAAGCGCTTGCAGTCGCGATAGATGTCGCGGTCGTGCTCGGCGTACGTGCGGTGGAAAAGGCGCGTCCACTTGCGCAGTTCGCCGCGCGGCCGCTTGCCTTCGGCAATCTCCTGGATTCGCTCGATCGGCTCGAACAGATCATAAGCGAACAGGTCGCACGAAACGAGAAAGTCGCGAACCGAGCGGAAAACATCGGGTGCGACCTGATTGCGCGGCTCACCGGTAAGGACCGCGGCCTCGACCTGCTTGAAGACCTTGTGGATGCACTCGTGCAGAAACTTGAAACGCGTGCCGTCACGCCGGCCTTCGAAAATCTGAGGAATGACGGACGGCTTCAATACCCCCTTCGATACGAGGTACTGTAATTGCCGGGTCACACCTATACCCCAGAAATAAAAATCGCCAATTCCATGACGCTTGGCGAAATTACGGAAGTGATCGAATTGCTGCGTGTCGCCGGCGTGACGATAAAAAACGAGCGGCCGGTTGACGATTCTCGTGCGTCTCTGGTTGAAGCACTCGAGCAGCCAGCATACGTGCGAGTAGATCTTCTGGACGGCGAGCGCCTCGCGCGCGAGCGAAACCTCGGCGAACCGGCGCCTGAAGATGACGTTCGATATACCGGCGAGCATGAACATGAAGCCGACGGCACGGACGAACTCGTCACCGGTGGCATCGAAATGATCGCCGTTCATCGGCACCATGAACTCGGCCAACAACGCGCCGTCGCCGTCGATGAGCCGCGAATTGAAAATGAAGAGATCGGCGGTGTCCGCGCGGATGAGATCGACGAGATCGAGGATCGTATCGCACACGGGAACTTCGTCATCGCCATGGAACCATACGAATTCGCCGTTGCAGAACTCGAGCGACTCGAACATGTTCTCTTCGGCTGTCGGCAGGAATTCGGTGCGATTGATCAGGCGTACGCGGTCTCCGGCAAGCGGCTCGATGAGCTGCTGCGTCTCGTCCTTGGAGCAGTTGTTGACCACGACGATTTCGACCTGGTCGGTAAACGGCAGAAGGTTGCGCTTCAGATAAAGCACGAGCGCATGCACCCGCTTGCCGCGGTTGTAGGTCGGAATGCAAATGGTCAGCGCATAGCGCTGGTCGGCAGTTGCCATGAAAAGCTATCTCCGGGAAACCACTTGATTGGATCTATGCCTGATACAGCTTCGTGCGACCAGCTTTGAGCCGGTTCTTGATCACATTCGCCGTATACAGAGGGCCCCGTTCTTTCGACATCAGCCAGATCGTGCGTGCAATCGTCAAATACCGCTCGGCCGGCGTGATCTTCGCCACGTAAGCATCGGACATCGGCTCCGAGTAAGGCACGCCGCCGACCGCTTCCTGCGTTTGCGCGACAAATCGCCGCAACTCGGCCTCCGCTCGCGCAAACAGGTTCATATACCGCTCGCGCGCGAGGTGCACCGTCTCGCGCGCGAGCCGCAGTCCTGCCGGATCGTCGCCCCAGACATAGCCCTCGGTGCCGAGCTCGCTGCGGCCGATCAATTCGGTGAAATGCTCGTTCGGCAGGAAGACGACCGGGCACCCGCAAAGCATGGCTTCGATCGCGAGCGCCGAATTCTCATAGCAATAGAAAACGTCGGAGCGCTGAAAAAGATCGCGCAGCTGGTCGGGCGTTTGCGCATCCGGGCGGTCGCGAACGATCTCGACCATGCCGTCGGTGACCGGAAACGTCTCGCCGCCATGGTAATACTTGTACTTGCCGGCGTAATAGCAGCCGCCCTCGCGCTTCGCTCCGGCCGGCGGAGGAACGAAGAACAACGGATCCGACGCGGGGATGAAAATCGTGTGGCGTGACTGCGGAACAGTAGCGGCGATGGTGTCGCTGTACGAAATGCAGTACTCGTCGGCCGGAAACTCCTTGTCGCCGCCGAGCAGGCCCGCGTAATTGAGCACGTAACGGACGACGAAAGGCGCATTGAGCGGATTACCCTTCACGCTCTCCGCGTAAATCGTAATCGGCGTCAATCCGTTCTCGCGGTGGTAGTCCATGATGCGCTTCGTCAATTGCGGCGTATTCAGAGCCGGGTGCGCGGACAGGTACGGCGGGAAATGAGGATGCACGATCAAAAACGCTTGCTCGCCCATGCGATTGAGCGCATGGCAAAGATAGTGCAGGACCTTGATGCCGGCCGAAGTCCGCACGTAGCGCGGCGCAACTACGTAATACGGGTTTCGCGGCTTCGCGAAGAAAATGGACTCTAACTCACTCACCCGTGGATTTCCCTGCAAAGGAACGCAGATAGGCTGCCGTATCGAGGATCTGTCGATCGAGCGAGCGCGGTGCGATATTGCAGCGCGCCTCGAGCGTACGTATGCCCGCCGGCGCGCCAACGTAGTAGTTGTTCGGCTCGGCTTTGACGTAAGGCCGCTCGACCGATACCTGGGCGGCGCCGAGCACGTGCCGGCACCGCTGGGCCAGTTCTCCGACCTCGATCACTTCCGTGCCGACCGTATCGATGATCGACTCGATGCCGATCGTTTCATCCGTCATCGAGGCAATAGCCAGCGAGATCAGATCCTCCACCGCATAGTACGAGCGCCAGACCGGATGCGACGCCTGGATGCGTACGGGCTCGTTTCTCAAGCAGGCGAGGATGATGGACGACAGCGCGTAGAGTTCGTGCTTGTTGATGTACGGCCCGCTCAGATTGAACACGCGCGCGATGACCGCGCGGAATCCGTTTTGCGCGGCCTTTCCGGCGAACACGCGCTCGTCGTCGAGCTTGCAGCGGCCGTAGATCGCGGCATCCGACCGATTGTCGCGCTCGAGGCCCGCATAGGCCGCACCGCTCGACGGAACGAACATGCCCGCCATCGCATGAGTGTCGATAAACTCGACGAGTGCCCGGCGGATGCCTTCGTTGCTGCGTACGTACTCGTCGACGGACATATCGCCGACACGATCCTTGGTACGAAACGCATAATGAAACACGATGGCCGGACGAGAAAGCTTGCGCGCGGGCAGCGAGTCGAGCGCATCGACGGCGACGGTCGCACCGTCAGCGAGCATCACCTCCCGCGCGCTCGAAGCGAACGCATGAATCCGCCCTTCGCCGCCATCCGGAAGACGCCGGCGAAGGTGGTCGAGCGTTGCGCGCCCCAGCCAGCCCGTCGCGCCGGCAACGACGTAGTCGAAGTCGGTATCGGTTGCCATCGCCATGCCAGTCAGAAGGTCTCGATCCCGCGGGCAAACGCCCCGACGATCGCGGCCTGGTTGGCCTCGTTGCGCTCGAGCGGCACGCGCTGGAGCTCGCCGTCGCCCACCGGCATGATCACGCGATAATGCGTTTGCGAATGCTTCTTGTCGCTTTCGAAATGCTCGAAGAGCGACTGAGCCGACACGCGGCCGAGCGAACTCAACGTGCCGCGCACCGGCTCGAGCAACGTCTTGACATGCGCGGCGAGCGTCGCCGCACGCGCTTTCCCGTGCTCGGACAAGCGCTGCGTCTCGAGTGCGAACTGATGGGCCGTCAGCATGCCGACGCCCACGGCGATGCCGTGCGGCACCTCGAAGTGCGTAGCGGATTCGAGCGCGTGACCGAACGTGTGTCCGAAGTTGAGCAGCAACCGTTCCGCGCGATCGAACTCGTCCGTCTCGATAAACCACTTCTTCGCTTTCAGGCTGCGCTCGACGATCGAAAACGCCTTGTCGCGCGCGAGCGGAACACCGGGCTGCAATGCCAGATAGGCGTCGAATTCGTCAGCGCCGCGTGCATAACAGATCTTCACCGATTCCATGAGGCCGCTCGTCAGTTGAGCGGCGTCCAGGCTGTCGGTGAAGCCAAGATCGATGAGGATCCGCGCCGGCGGATGGAAGTTGCCGACGAGATTCTTGTACGTGCCGACGTTGATGGACGACTTGCCGCCGATGCAGGAATCGACCATGCCGAGCAAGGTCGTCGGACAGTAGTGCCAGCGCAGGCCTCGCATGTACACCGATGCGACGAACGTCGCGATGTCCTGGACGATGCCGCCACCTACGGCGACGATCTCGGTCTCGCGCGTGGCGCCGAAGCGCTTCAACTGCTCGATGACCGGGGCCATGCGCTCGAGCGCCTTGTTTTCCTCGGTCGCATCGATTTCGATGACGGGGCCGGAAACGAAGCTCACCTGCTCGCGCAGCCGTGCATCGACGATAAAGATACGGTGCGCGGGCGATTCGACGACCTCGCGCACCAGTCCCTCTCCCAGCGCGACGCTGTAAGCGCCCGTGGAGCTATTGATTTCAAAGGATGCGCGCATACGAAAAACCTTTATCGACAGTGATGAACTGCCCTGTGATCGCCCGATGCGAGGGCGAGCAGCAGAATTCCACCGCTGCCGCGACATCGTCGACGCGCGCAAGCTTGCCCGACGGCGTGGCAGCCTCGAGCTTCGCGATTTGTTCGGCGCTCAGATTCGCCCGCGTCATCGGCGTATCGAGCGCGCCGGGCAGCACCGCGTTGATGACGTGGCCCGCCGCGGCGAGATCGATCGAGACCGAACGCACGAGCCCCTGCAATGCCGACTTGGTCACGCAATAGGACAGCTTGTTCTGGCGGGCGATGTCCTGCCAGATCGAACTGATCACGCACAACCGCGCACCGTCGCGCGCAAGGCGCCCATGCTCGATGAGCGCGTGCAGCGAGGCAAGCACGTGCACGACGTTGGCCTCGTACATCTGACGATGCCGTTCGAGGTCGAACTGGGCGATGTTGTCGTTGCAGTTGTCGCCCTGCGCCCATACCACCGCATCGAGCGACTCCAGTGGAGCAGGCGGCACGGCCTGCGCCGCGGGCGCCCACGCCACGCGCGCGCAGCCGGCCACGGGCTCGCCGTCGCCACGGGCGACGGCGAGTACCTCCCACCCTCGCTGGGCAAACCAGGCCACCAGCGCACTGCCGATGGCCCCGGTCGCACCGAAGACGGCGATTCGAGCTCGCTTCGATGACACGACGCGCCTCTTAGGAGTTGCCGTTCAGCACTTTCCACCGCTCTTCGAGCATGCGGATGCGCTTGTCGTCTTCCTTCTCGATGAGGCCGTAGTACTCACGCTTGTTTTGCAGCCACAGCAATTCGAAGTGCACGGCCTGCAGCAGACCGGCCTCGATGTTCGGCTGGCGCAGCGCATCCGCCGAGTAGATGATCTTGCGCGTTTCGAAACGCGTGAGATAGTTTTCGCTGAGACGGCGCAGGGCCGGCAAGGCATCCATCGACACGCCGCCGCCCACGACGAGCTCGAGGCCCGCCTGCTTCGCCGCCGTGCCGGTGGCGATCGCATAGTCGGTTACCTTGTCGCTGTTGATATCGTCACGCGACATGCCGTTCGAGAGCGAGAAATCCACGCGGCCGAACACGACACCCGTCAGGCCGTTGGGTACGCTCGCCGCGCCCACGAGGCCCTGCAGGTTGTTGTAGCCAGTGATCGTCTCGAGGTTGAACAGGAACTTCGTATCCTGTTGCTCTTCGGCCGAATAGACCTTGTTCTTGGCTTCGATAAACTTGCTCACCGCATAGGGCGACTCGATCATCGGCGCAATGATGTATTCGACGCCGATTTGCTTGCTTTCGAGCAGATCGCGGATGGCTTCACAGCCGCCGATCTTCAAACCCACACCGACACCCGCCTTGCGCGCGATTTCGATCAGGCGCAGCAGTTCGTCGACACGCGTGCCCTCCGCTTCGAACTCGGCCTTCACGGCGAGGTAGCCGAATTCCTCCTTCCCTCGGCGAAGGATTTCCAACATCTTGCGTTCACGGCTATTCATCAACAGCTCCTCATTAAGAATATCTGCGCTGACGCCGCCAACGGCCAGCGGCGGCAACCACTTCTGTTCGACTTTGGGAATGCGGGGGGCGCATTTTCGCTCGCTGACTTGTCGTTGGCGGGCAAACAATACCCGGCCGGCCCTGAGCAGCGTGCAGTGTACTCGTTACAGTTTGCGCTGCAAAGCCTTCGGAGACCGGCCATGGGGGCGAGTCGGCAAACGTTTCCCGATTTCGGCTGCACAAACCACATCTGTAGGGATTTTCTGCCCGATCTTTAAGGCAATTGCCAATGATACTCATTGACAATTGTTGATACTCCTACCGTTTGTAACCAGCCGTATCACGCCTTGAGGAATTGTTCGCGCCCCCCGAGCCAGCGCCCAAGGTGTTGCGCCACCGTCTCGGGATAATCGGACATGAGGCGTGCCGCCGCCTCTCGTGCCGGCTCGATGAGCCACGCGTCATGCTCGAGGTTGGCAAAACGCAACATGGCCGCCCCCGATTGACGCGCCCCGAGAAATTCGCCCGGGCCGCGGATCTCGAGGTCGCGCCGAGCGATTTCGAAGCCGTCGGTCGTCTCGCGCATCGTCTTGAGCCGCGCACGCCCCGTGAGCGACAGCGGTCCGCCATAAAGCAGCACGCAGACGGAAGCCGTGCTGCCGCGGCCAACCCGCCCTCGCAACTGGTGCAATTGGGCAAGCCCGAACCGTTCCGCATGCTCGATCACCATCAGCGAGGCATTCGGCACGTCCACGCCCACTTCAATAACCGTCGTGGCCACGAGCAGTTGGACCTCGTTGCGCGAAAACGCATCCATGACGGCGGCCTTTTCGGCAGGCGCCAGACGGCCATGCACGAGCCCCACGCGCAATTCGGGCAAGGCCGCGACGAGCGTCTCGAACGTTTCGACGGCCGTCTGCAACTGCAGCGTCTCGCTTTCCTCGATGAGCGGACATACCCAATACACCTGCCGCCCGCCGAGCGCCGCCTCGCGCACGCGCGCGATCACTTCGTCGCGGCGCCCATCCGATATGAGCTTGGTCACGATTGGCGTCCGGCCCGGGGGCAGTTCGTCGATCGTCGATACGTCGAGATCGGCGTAATACGTCATCGCGAGCGTGCGCGGAATCGGCGTGGCCGACATCATCAGCTGATGCGGCTGAAAGTCGCTCGCGCCGTCGGCCGCGCGATGCGCCTTGGCCCGCAGCGCGAGCCGCTGCGCGACGCCGAAGCGGTGCTGTTCGTCGACGATGACGAGGCCGAGCCGCGCGAATTCGACGGTGTCCTGGATGATGGCGTGCGTACCGACCACGAGCTGCGCGGCGCCCGATGCCGCGGCTTCGAGCGCCGCGCGCTTGTCTTTCGCCTTGAGGCTGCCCGCGAGCCAGGCCACGCTCACCCCCAGCGGCTCGAGCCAGCCGCGCAGCTTGCGGGCATGCTGCTCCGCCAGGATTTCCGTCGGCGCCATCATCGCCGCCTGGTAGCCCGCGCCGATCGCCTGGGCAGCGGCAAGCGCCGCCACCACGGTCTTGCCGCTGCCGACGTCGCCCTGCAAGAGCCGCTGCATCGGATGCGGCGCGGCCAGGTCGCCCGAGATTTCCGCGCTGACGCGCCGCTGCGCGCCCGTCAGCGCGAACGGCAGCGCGCCGAGCAGCCGGGCCGTGAGCGAGCCCGCGTCCGCCTCGGCCGGCCGTGGCATGGGCGGCGCCGTGCGGCGGCGCCGTTCGTCGTGCGCGCGCTTGAGCGAAAGCTGCTGCGCCAGCAACTCGTCGAACTTGATGCGCGCCCAGGCGGGATGGGTGCCGTCGATGAGCGCCGTTTCATCCGCATCCGCACTCGGATGATGCAGCGTGCGCACGGCCTCGTCGAGCGGCGGCAGGCCGAGCGGGCGGCACAGGGCGTTCTCCACCGGCTCCGGCAGAAGTTCGGGCAGCCGCGTGCACGCGAGCGCATTGTCGATCGCCTTGCGCAGGTAGGCTTGGGATACACCGGCCGTGCTCGGATAGACGGGCGTGAGCGCCTGCGGCAGCGGCGTATCGTCCTCGACCGGCCGCACCGCCGGGTGCACCATCTCGAGCCCGAAAAAGCCCCCGCGCACATCGCCGCGCACACGCAGGCGGTGCCCCACCGCCATCTGCTTCACCTGCGAGCCGTAGAAGTTCAGGAACCGCAGCATCAACTCGTGGCCAGCTTCGTCGCGCAGCTTGACCACGAGCTGGCGCCTGGGCCGATAGGCGATCTCGTTGTCGACCACGACCCCTTCCGCCTGTGCCGTTTCGCCGGGCAGCAACTCGCCGATCGGCGTGAGCGACGTTTCGTCCTCGTAGCGCATCGGCAGATGCAAGACGAGATCGATGTCGCGCAGCAGGCCGAGCTTGGCGAGCTTGTCGGCCGGCTTCGGGGCGGACTTCGGCGCCTGCTTTTGCGGCTGCTTCGGCGCCTGGTTTGCCCCCTTGGGCGCGGATGCGGCGTCATCGGCCGCCGGCTGCCTGTCGGTGGCCGGGGTAGCCGGGGTAGCCGGGGTAGCCGCAGCGGCCGGTCCGCGCTTTTTCACCCGCGCCACCGCGCCGCGGCGCGGGCCGGCTGCCGGCTCGCCCGCATGCGGCAATGCCCCGGCGGAATCGACGGCATCGGCCAGGGGTTCGGACGGGCTGCGGCGCGGCAAGGGCATGACTCTCTTCGCAAGTACAATATCGGTTTTCGTTCATTCGATCGCGCTGCACACGCGCGAAGCGGGCCTGGATGATCGCTCGCGGCTGCCGCGATCTTGCGATCATAGCGGCTCGCAGCGCTCGCGCACGCCGCGGCGCGGTGCAGTGCGGATCAACCCAGCATGTTCACGCTTTCCGATTTCGATTTCAATCTGCCGCCCGAACTGATCGCGCAAGAAGCGCTGCCCGAACGCAGCGCGAGCCGCCTGCTCGAGGTCGACGCGGCGCACGCGCCGGCGCGCCTCGTCGATCGCCGCTTCGCCGAGCTGCCCGATTGCCTGGCGCCCGGCGACCTGCTCGTATTCAACGATACGAAGGTGATCAAAGCACGCTTTTTCGGGACCAAGGCGAGCGGCGGCAAGATCGAGGTGCTGATCGAGCGCCTGACCGGGGAGCGCACGGCGCTCGCGCAGATCCGCGCGAGCAAGAGCCCTGCGCCAGGCACGACGCTGCGCCTGGCCGACGCCTTCGACGTCTCGGTGGGCGAGCGCGTCGAGCCGTTCTACACCCTGCATTTCCCCGCGCCGTGTCTCGCGCTCATCGAGCGCCACGGACGTCTGCCGTTGCCGCCCTATATCGAGCACGATCCCGATTCGACCGACGAGGCGCGCTACCAGACGGTGTTCGCGCGCAACCCCGGCGCCGTGGCAGCGCCCACGGCGGGGCTGCATTTCGACGACGCGGTTCTCGCGCGGCTCGAGGCACGCGGCATCGAACGGGCGACGCTCACGCTGCACGTCGGCGCAGGAACCTTCCAACCCGTGCGCGTGGAAAATATCGCCGAGCACAAGATGCACAGCGAGTGGTACCAGCTCCCGCAGGCGCTCGTCGATAAAATCGCGGCCACGCGGGCGCGCGGCGGGCGCGTCGTCGCCGTCGGCACCACCTCGCTGCGCGCGCTCGAAGCCGCCGCGCGCGACGCCGAGGCGGCGGGCGGGCCGCTCGCGGCCGCCACGGCGGAGACCGACATCTTCATCACGCCCGGCTACCGGTTTCGTCTCGTCGACCGCCTCGTCACGAACTTCCACCTGCCGAAGTCGACCCTGCTGATGCTCGTGTCCGCGTTCGCGGGCATGGACACGATACGCGCCGCCTACCGGCACGCCGTCGAAGCACACTATCGCTTCTTCAGCTACGGCGACGCCATGCTGCTCACGCGGCGGGACGGCTGATTTCCTCGCCGTGGGGCTCGCTCTGCGGCTTTCGCCCGCGCAAGACCAATTCGCGCGCGGGTGCTCGTGCGCATTTCGCCGGGCCGCGCCGCACCGCGACGCGCCCGGCGGTACAAGAAGCAAGGAGTTTTGAATGACCGAAGGTCATCGCCATCATCCGAACGCCGCTGCGTCCACCGTCGCGGGCGGCTTGCGGTTCGAGCTCATCGCGACCGACGGGCAGGCGCGTCGCGGGCGGCTCACGCTCAATCACGGCGTGGTCGAGACGCCGATTTTCATGCCGGTGGGCACCTACGGCACCGTGAAGGCGATCCAGCCGCGCGAGCTCGAAGAAATTCAGGCGCGCATCATTCTCGGCAACACGTTCCATCTGTGGTTGCGCCCGGGGCTCGAAACGATCGCCGCGCACGGCGGGCTGCACGACTTCATGGGCTGGCGGCGGCCGATCCTCACCGACTCCGGCGGCTTCCAGGTCTTCTCGCTCGGCGATTTGCGCAAGATCACCGAGGACGGCGTGACGTTCGCCTCGCCGATCAACGGCGACAAGCTCTTCCTGTCGCCCGAAGTGTCGATGCAGATCCAGAAGGTCCTGAACTCGGACATCGTCATGCAGTTCGACGAGTGCACGCCGTATGCGACCGACGGCGTGCCGACCTCGCACGCCGACGCGGCCGGGTCGATGCGCATGTCACTGCGCTGGGCGCTCCGCTCGATCGACGAATTTTCGCGGCTCGCGAACCCCAACGCGCTCTTCGGCATCGTGCAGGGGGGCATGTACGAGGACTTGCGCGAGGAGTCGCTTGCGGGTCTCGCTGAAATCGGCTTTCACGGCTTGGCCGTGGGCGGCCTGTCTGTTGGCGAGCCGAAGGAGGACATGCTGCGGATCCTCGATTTCATCGGCCCGCGGCTGCCCGCCGACAAGCCGCACTATCTCATGGGCGTCGGCACGCCCGAGGATCTCGTGGCCGGGGTCGCGGCCGGCATCGACATGTTCGACTGCGTGATGCCGACGCGCAACGCGCGCAACGGCTGGCTCTTCACGCGCTTCGGCGATGTCAAGATCCGCAATGCCGTGCACAGGAATTCGCTGCGCCCGCTCGACGAATCGTGCGGTTGCTACACTTGCCGCCATTTCACGCGCGGCTATCTGCATCATTTGCACCGCGTCGGCGAAATTCTCGGTGCGCAGTTGAATACGATTCACAATCTGCATTACTACCTGGAACTGATGAGCGAAATCCGCACCGCCATCGAGACCGGAACTTTCGACGCTTTTCGCAAGCGCTTCGCCGAGGAGCGCGCAAGAGGCGTCGAATAAGCCTCGGACCGCCGTCGCCGCTTGGCGCCGGTGGTAAAATACGCGGCCCTTTTTCGATCGTCCCGATCGTTTTTAACGGAGAAACCAACGTGTCGCTGATTCCCAACGCATTCGCGCAAGGCGCAGCCGGCGGTGGAGCCGAGTCGAGCCTGATGAGCTTTTTGCCGCTCATCCTCATGTTCGCGGTGCTCTATTTCATCATGATCCGCCCGCAAATGAAGCGCCAGAAGGAGCATCGCAATATGCTGGCGGCGATGGCCAAGGGCGACGAAGTGGTGACCACCGGCGGCGTCGTCGGCAAGGTGACGAAGGTCGGCGAGGCGTATGTCGGCGTCGAGATCGCCGAGGGAACCGAGATCACCGTGCAAAAGGCCGCCGTGACGACGATCCTGCCCAAGGGCACGATCAAGTCGCTCTGACGCGACCACACTCCGCGCGCGGCGGCTACGCGCGCGGCCGGCGCGCCGAAAGCCGCGCTCAGCCGCGCCCCGACGCCCTCACGCCCACACCCGTTCGGCAGACCCCATGAATCGTTATCCCCTCTGGAAATATGTCGTGATGGTCGTGGCGCTCGCCATCGGCCTTCTCTACACATTGCCCAACTTCTTCGGCGAAGCGCCGGCGGTGCAGGTGTTGAGCGGCAAGGCCACCGTCAAGCTCGACGCCACCACGCTCTCCGAGGTCGAGGCTGCGCTGGCCGCGAACCAGATCAAGCCCGACGACGTCACGTTCGACAACAACGCGGCGAACCCGACCATCCGCGTGCGGCTGAAGGACACCGACACCCAGCTCCACGCGAAGGACGCACTGCAAAAGGCGCTGAACCCCGATGCCGGCGATCCGCAGTACGTCGTCGCGCTGAATCTGCAAAGCGCCTCGCCGCGCTGGCTTTCCGCGCTGCACGCGCTGCCGATGTACCTCGGCCTCGACTTGCGCGGCGGCGTGCACTTCCTCATGCAGGTGGACATGGCCGGCGCGATCAACAAGCGCCTGGACGCCGATGCGTCCGAAGCCCGCACGCTCCTGCGCTCGAAGAGCATCCGCGAGGGCGGCGTCAATCGCGTCGGCCAGAGCGTCGTCGTCAGCTTCGCCGATCCCGACGCGGCGAACCGCGCCCGCGGCGAGCTCGCCAGCGCGGTGACGGAGCTGCAGTGGAACAGCCGGCCCGCGGCCGGCGGCGGCGTGGAGCTCGTCGGCACCTTCGCGCCGGCGCAGCAGCAGGCGGTCGAGGAAGCCGCCGTCAAGCAGAACATCACGACCCTGCACAACCGCGTCAACGAACTCGGCGTGGCCGAGCCGATCATCCAGCAACAAGGCGCCGATCGCATCGTCGTCGAGCTGCCGGGCGTGCAGGACACGGCCAAGGCGAAGGAAATCATCGGCCGCACGGCCACCCTCGAAGCCCGCCTCGCCGATCCGCTCAACACGCACCCCACCCCCGGCGCGCCCGTGCCGGCCGGCGACGAGCTCTTCACCGAAGGCAATCAGGTGCCGGTACTGCTGCGCAAGCAGGTCATCTTCACGGGCGACAGCATCATCGACGCTTCGGCGGGCTTCGACGAGCATCAGCGGCCGTCGGTCAACATCCGACTGAATTCGTCGGCCGGCCGCGAACTCGCCAGCGTCTCGCGCGACAACCTGTATAAGCCGATGGCGATCGTGCTCTTCGAAAAGGGCAAGGGCCAGGTGCTCACGGTCGCGACGATCCAATCCGAGCTGGGCGACCGCTTCCAGATCACGGGCCAGCCCACGCCGCAGGCGGCCACCGATCTCGCCTTGCTGCTGCGCGCGGGCTCGCTCGCCGCGCCCATGGACATCATCGAAGAGCGCACGATCGGCCCGAGCCTCGGCGCCGACAACATCAGGAAGGGCTTCGACTCGGTTGTCTACGGCTTCGCGGCCATCGCCGCCTTCATGATCGCCTATTACCTGCTCTTCGGGCTCGTCTCGGTCATCGGCCTGTCGGTGAACCTGCTGCTGCTCGTCGCCGTGCTGTCGATGCTTCAGGCCACGCTCACGCTGCCCGGCATCGCGGCCATCGCGCTCGCGCTCGGTATGGCGATCGACTCGAACGTGCTCATCAACGAGCGCGTACGCGAGGAGCTGCGCAACGGCGCGCCGCCGCAGTTGGCCATCCAGAACGGTTATGCGCATGCCTGGGCCACGATCATCGACTCGAACGTAACCACGCTGATCGCCGGCCTCGCACTGCTTGCCTTCGGGTCCGGTCCGGTGCGCGGCTTCGCCGTGGTGCACTGCATCGGCATTCTCACGTCGATGTTCTCGGCGGTGTTCTTCTCGCGCGGCCTCGTCAACCTTTGGTATGGCGGCAAGAAGAAGCTGAAGTCGCTCGCGATCGGGCAGGTGTGGCGTCCGGCCGGCGCCGGCGCGTCCTACGCGGGTGTCGATACGGATGCCGATGCCGAGGGTGCGGCGCAAGCCCCCGCGCTCAACGCGCCGGGCAACGCGGCTGCCGCGCCGAAAGCAAGGAACAAGGGTGGCCGCGAAGGAAAGCCGGTGCTGCGCAATCGCGCGCGCGACGGCGCGGCCCCGCGTAAACCGGGCTCGCCCAGCTAACGGGTCCATCGGGCTCCGGAGATCAGAACATGGAATTTTTCCGCATTCGCAAAGACATTCCGTTCATGCAGCGCGCGTTGATCTTCAACGCGATCTCGTTTCTCACCTTTTTCGCAGCGGTGTTCTTTCTGCTCCATCGCGGGCTGCATCTGTCGGTGGAATTCACCGGCGGCACGGTGATCGAGGTGCAGTATCCGCAGGCGGCACAACTCGAGCCCGTGCGCGAAACGCTCGGCAAGCTCGGCTACCCTGACGCGCAGGTGCAGATTTTCGGCACCTCGCGCGACGTCATGATCCGCCTGCCGCTCAAGGCCGGCCTCAGCTCGTCGCAGCAGAGCAATCAGGTCATGGACGCGCTCAAGCAGCGCGACGCGGCCGCCCAGTTGCAGCGCGTCGAGTTCGTCGGTCCGCAAGTCGGCAAGGAACTGGCAACGAACGGTCTGCTCGCGCTCGCCTGCGTCGTCGCGGGCATCATGATTTACCTGTCGTTTCGCTTCGAATGGAAGTACGCGGTGGCCGGCATCATCGCCAACCTGCACGACGTCGTGATCATTCTCGGCTTCTTCGCATTCTTCCAGTGGGAGTTCTCGCTATCCGTGCTGGCCGCCGTGCTGGCCGTGCTCGGCTACTCGGTGAACGAGTCGGTCGTCATCTTCGACCGGATCCGCGAAACGTTCCGGCGCGAACGCAAGATGGGCGTGATCGACGTCATCAATCACGCGATTACGAGCACGATGTCGCGTACGATCATCACGCACGGTTGTACGCAGATGATGGTGCTGTCGATGTTCTTGTTCGGCGGCCCGACACTGCACTACTTCGCGCTCGCGCTGACCATCGGCATTCTCTTCGGCATCTACTCGTCCGTGTTCGTCGCGGCCGCGCTCGCGATGTGGCTCGGCGTCAAACGCGAAGACCTGCTCAAGGAAAAGCGTCCGCGTCACGACCCCAACGATCCGAACGCGGGCGCCGAGGTCTGACGCACGTTCGGGGCGGCCCACCCGGTCAAGGCGTTTCGAACACCGTCGACGCCTGGCCGAGAAACGTTTCCCGTCCAACGCCCAACGATCGCGTGGCCATCCGGCCGCGCGATTTTTTTTGCCCACCCGCATCGCGCACGCGCGCCCGACAAACAAAGAAAAGCCGCCACGGGCAGGCGGCCCGAGGCGGCTGGTGGCGGATGCGGCGCGCCGGCGGATTTATTGCTGCTTGACGCCTTCAGCCTGGATCTGAAGCGCCGTTTCCATCTTGAAGCCGTACTGCTTGCCGAAGTCAAGACCGTAGTCGGCGCGGTCGAACTTCGCACTGGCTTCGACGCCGCACACTTCACGCTTGAGCATCGGATGCATCATGCATTTGAACGAATCGATCTTCAGGTTCAGCGGTTTCGTCACGCCATGCAGCGTCAGCGTGCCGATGACCTCCACGGGCTTGTCGCCGTCGAACTTGATCTGAGTGCCCTTGTACGTAGCGGCCGGGAATTTCGAGGTATTGAAGAACTCGTCGCCCTTCAGGTGATCGTCGAGCTTCGCGTTACCGGTGTCGATCGAGGCCGGATCGATCGTGACGTCGACGGTTCCCGTCTTGGCCTGACGATCGAGCGTCACGGTGCCGGCTGCCTTCGTGAACTTGCCGCGCCAGACAGACAGGCCGCCGAAGTGGTCGGCCGCGAAGCTCGGGTAGGTGTGGCTCGGATCCAACTGGTACGTGTCGGCGGCGAAGACACCGCACGAGAGGGAAGCGGCGATCGCCGCGGCGGCGGCCAGAACGGTCGTTTTCAAAGGACTCTCCTTATACGAGCAATAAGTGCGTTAAATGCGCACAACGCGCAGAAAGCGAAAAAACGTCAACAACGCGACAGCGAGCGGACAGAACCCCGGGGGCAGCCCCGGGGCCGGGCGTTCGGTTTCACGCCTTTTTAGCCGAACCGGCAACGACGATATGGAACTTGATGATGACCTCGTCCGCAACGACAGAGGTGTCTTTCCATTCGCCGGTGCCGACCCCGAACTGCAGGCGCTTGATCGGCAATGCACCGTCGAATACCTGCAACGGACCTTGCTGTGTCACGGTCACGGGCACGGTTACGTCCTGCGCGTGGCCCTTGATCGTGATCTTGCCCTTCACGTTGTATTTATTGCCGCCCGCCGGGGCGATAGCGCTCGAGACGAACGTCGCCGTCGGATAGCTCTTTGCATCGAACCAGTCCTTGCCCGCGACCTGGTTGTTGTATTCCTTGTCGCCGAGATCGTAGCTCGCGACATCGATGGTGAACTGCGCGCTGCCGGCGGTTGGCTTGGCCGGATCGAAGCTCACCTGCGCGGTGAACTTGTTGAACTTGCCGTCTACCGGCACGTTCATCTGCTTGGACGTGGCCACGATCGAGCTTTTGGCGGTGTCGACCTCGGCTCGCGCGGCGCCGCTCGCGGCGAGCGCCGTCGCGGCAAACGCGGCAAGCATGTAGCGATAAAACGAAGCTTTCATCTTCATGTGGTTGAGCTCAGGAGGAGGATCGTTTCAAAAACGGGATCATCCGCGCGAGCAGCCCGTCGCGGTCGATCCAATGATGCTTGAGCGCCGCGGCCACATGCGCGAGCACGAACGCGCCGAGGACATAATCGAGCGTCACGTGCGCCGTCTTCAACACTTCCTTCAACGTCGGATCGGGCGCGATGATGCGCGGCAGCGGCACAAGGCCAAGGTAGACGACAGGCACGTTGGCAGCCGAGCTGTACAGATAGCCGGTGACGGGCACCGCGATCATCAGCAGATAAAGCAGTCCGTGCACGGCATGGGCGGCGGTGCGCTGCCATGCCGACATTCGCTGAGGCAACCCGGGTGCTTCGTGCGTGAGGCGCCAGAGGATCCGCAGCAGCGCGAGCGCGAAGACCGTCACCCCGATCCACTTGTGCCACGAGAAATAGCGGAGCTTTTGCGGCGTGAAGCCGGGAATGTCGGTCATGACGAGGCCGATCGCGAAAGCGCTCACGATCAAAAGCGCGATAAGCCAGTGCAAGGCGATCGCAGTGCGCGTGTAAGCCTCGGCAGAGGCAAATGAAGGCAGTCGTTCAGTCGACATATGAAGCGGCGGCGATTGAGCGCGAGAAAAAAAATGAAAGGGCGGATATCGCAACAACGAACGGGCGACGGTCCTTATTCCACACCGGCGCCATGCTACCGCAAGCGGGGATGGCGTGGGGAAGGCGCCCGGCCCCGATTCCGGCTGCTTGCGGCGCATGGCCGGGCGTCCCAGCCGCGAGGACACGCCCGGCCGGCAACGAAACGAAATATGCGGCGCTGCCCGGGCCGAGTTGCCGCAAATCCCCTTTTGGTAAGATGGGCGCGGGTTTGCGGCCCCTGGCCACGACCCCGATCTGCCCCGAACCGTGAGGACCGCAGCCCGTGCCTATGAACCGCCTGAACGTGATTGCATGCCACGAATGCGACGCACTGTTGCAAAAACCGCACCACGCGCAACAGGCGAACACACGCTGCCCACGCTGCGGAGCCATCCTTTTCCGCTCGAGCGCGATGCATATCGACCGCATCGCCGCCCTCGCGCTCGCCGCGCTGATCACGTTCGTGATCGCTCAGGGCTTTCCGATCGTCGAGCTCGAACTCAATGGCAACACGTCGCAAACGACGCTGATGGGCGCGCTCGTGGCACTGTGGAGCGAGGGCATGGAACTCGTCGCCGTCATCGTCTTCTGCTCGACCATCCTCTTTCCGCTGATCGAGCTCGTCGCGCTGCTCTACGTGCTGATGCCGATACGCTCGGGCGTCGTACCGCCTGGGTTCAATCTCGTCTTGCGCGCCATTCAGTTCGTGCGCCCATGGGGAATGGTCGAGGTGCTGATGCTCGGCATTCTGGTCACGATCGTGAAAATGACTTCGCTCGCACGCGTGGTTCCGGAAGCCGCGCTCTTCGCCTTCGGCGGCCTCACGCTGATGCTCGCCGTCGTGGTCATGTTCGATCCGCGGGCGCTCTGGGACATCGCCGATTCGCTCGAGAACCGGCGTGCCGATACGGCGGGCACGGACGCAGCCCGATCCCACCCGGGCGCGCGATGAAGTACACAACGGCGGCGCGCACAGGACTCGTCGGCTGCCATGCATGCGGCAACGTCGAGCCGCGCGTGCGGCCGGCGCACGGCCATCAGCATTGCTCGCGCTGCGGCGCCGCGCTGCACCTGCGCAACCCCGACAGCATCATGCGAACATGGGCGCTCCTCATCGCGGCGGCGCTGCTCTACATCCCGGCCAATCTGCTGCCGGTGCTGCACACGAGCTCGCTCTTCGGTGACGAAGACGACACCATCATGAGCGGCGTCGTGTACTTCTGGGTGTCCGGAGACTGGCCGCTCGCCGTCATCGTCTTCGTCGCCAGCATCCTCGTGCCGATGATGAAGCTCTCGGTGCTCGCCCTGCTCGCCGCCACCGCCCAGCAACGTTCGCCGTGGCGGCCGCTCGAGCGCACCCGGCTCTACCGCATCGTCGAGCGCATCGGCCGCTGGTCGATGCTGGACGTATTCGTCGTCACGCTGACCGTCGCGCTCGTGCGCTTCAAGTCGCTCGCCGTCATCACCGCGGGCTGGGGCGCGCTTGCGTTTGCCGCCGTCGTCGTACTTACGATGCTGGCCTCGCTGCAATTCGACCCTCGCCTCATCTGGGATGCCATCGATGACGATGGCGAAGGCAACGGCCAAAACGAAGCCTACGGACGCGGCCGCCCCACGCCCCCTCGCCGCAGCAACGATTCAGGAACCACGCCATGACCAGCCCGCAAGGACAGCCCCCCCGATCCAACGGCGGCGGGAATTTGCCGCCCGATCTGCCAGAGCCGCTGAGCGCGCGGCGCGGCGGCTGGCTGCCATCGCTCGTCTGGCTCGTGCCGCTCATCGCCGCATTGATCGGCATCTCGCTCGTCGTCAAATCGATCGCCGAGCGCGGCCCGACGATCACAATCAGCTTTTCGACGGCCGAAGGGCTCGAGCCCGGCAAGACCAAGGTCAAGTACAAGGACGTCGATATCGGCGCGGTCAAGACGATCCGGCTCTCGAAGGACCACCGGCGCGTGCTGGTCGAGGTACAGCTCTCGAAGGAAGCCGAGGATTTCGCGGTAGAGGACACGAAGTTCTGGATCGTGCGCCCGCGCATCGGCACGAGCGGCGTATCGGGGCTCGGCACGCTGCTGTCGGGCGCCTACATCGGGGTCGATGCGGGGCGCTCGCACAACGCCGAATCGAGCTTCGTCGGGCTCGAAAAGCCGCCGGCCGTGACGGGCGACCAGCGCGGCCGCCGCTACACGCTGGAGGGCGGCTCGCTCGGCTCGATCGACATCGGCTCGCCCATTTATTACCGGCGCGTGCAGGTAGGCCAAGTGGTCGGTTTCTCGCTCGACAAGGACGGCACCGGCGTGACGATCGAAGTCTTCGTCGACGCGCCTTACGATCAATACGTGGGCACCAACTCCCGCTGGTGGCACGCGAGCGGCGTCGATCTGCGCCTCGATTCGAGCGGGCTCAAGCTGAACACGCAATCGCTCGCAACGGTGATCATCGGCGGCATCGCGTTCGAGTCGCCTCCTGGCCAGGCGGTAGGCGAAACGGCGCCCGACAACGCGGTGTTCCGCCTCGCCTCGAACGAGGGCGATGCGATGCGCGAACCCGATGGGCCGCCCGTCACCGTGGTCATGAAGTTCAATCAGTCGCTGCGCGGGCTGTCGCCGGGCGCGACGGTCGATTTCCGCGGCATCGAGCTCGGTGAGGTCACCCAGATTGGCGTCGAGTATGACCCGAAGGCGCGCAACTTCACGATGCCGGTCACGATCAACCTCTACCCCGACCGGCTCGGCAAGCAATTCCGCGAAGCGATCGCGCGCGGCGGCCCGAGCGCCGGCAACGATCTGCTGAGCACGCTCGTCGCGCATGGTCTGCGCGGCCAGTTGCGCACGGGCAATCTGCTCACGAACCAGCTTTACGTGGCGCTCGATATGTTCCCGAACGTGCCGAAGGCGGCGGTCGACGTGAGCAAATCGCCGATCGTACTGCCGACCGTACCCAACACGCTCGATGAACTGCAGCTGCAAGTAGCGGACATCGCCAAGAAACTCGACAAGATACCGTTCGACGAAATCAGTCAGAACCTGAACGGCACGCTCAAGAACGCGAACAACCTGTTCAAGCAGCTCGACACCGAGCTCGCTCCGCAGGCACGCGAGACGCTCGCGGCCGCCCGCCAGACGTTCGGTGCCGCGCAAGCGACGCTGCAGCAGGATTCGCCGCTGCAGTCGGACATGCATCAGGCGCTCAATCAGCTCACCCAAACGCTGCAATCGCTCAATGCGCTTGCCGACTACCTGGAACGGCACCCCGAATCGCTGCTTCGCGGCAAGCCCAAGGACCAACCATGATGGATGCATGCCTTTCGCGCGGCACGCGCGCCCTGCTCCGCCTCACGGCGCTTGCCGCCGCTCTGGCGCTCGCCGCCTGCGCCTCGCCCGCGAGCCGCTTCTATACGCTCGGCGCCGGCAGCGGACCGGCAGGCGGCGACGCGCCGGGCGCGGCCCGCACAGCCGGGGCCAAACCGGCGTTCCTCTTCGAATTGGCGCCAGTCGACGTGCCGTCGCAAGTGGCGCGCAACCAGCTCGTCGTGGAAGCGGGCGGTTCGCGCGTCGACGTCCTCGAGCAGGAACGCTGGGCCTCGCTTCCGGGCGACGAGATCCGCCGCGCGCTCTCGGGCGATCTCGCGGCCCGGCTCGGCACGTTCGACGTCTATGGCGCGCCCTATCCTGCCGGCGTACCCGTCTATCGCGTGACGGCGAACGTGCGCCGCTTCGAGTCGTGGCCGGGCGAGCGGGCCGTGCTCGATGCCGTCTGGAGCGTGCGTGCCGTCAGCTCGCAGTCGGTTCTGACGTGCCGGACGCTCGCGGACGTGCCGGTGGGTGCAGGCTACGCCGCGCTCGTGGAAGGCCACCGGCGCGCCGTGGCGCAAATGGCCGATCAGATCGCGGCGGTCCTGCGCGCGCAACGCGGGCCGTCGCAGCCGGTGCCGCCGGCCGACATCGACTGTACCGTGGGACGCCCGACGCCAGTCAAATGAGCGCGGAGCTCGAACGGTTGCATTGCCCTCGGCCCCATCGAGCGCTATCGGACGCCGCCTGCTCGGGAACGAGCCGGGGAAAATCCCAAGCCTCGGTGGCTGCGTGTCTCGGTGGCTGCGTGTTCCTGACGCCCGCGTGCGACCGCGGTATTTAGTCGGGCCACACGCTCGGCCGGCATAAGGCAATCGATCTGCTCGTGCCAGGGACCAGCGCATCGGCCCGGGAGTGCCCGCTGCGGCGGGCCGCGTACAATGGCGTCTTTGCACGCCTTGTGTCGCCTTATGTCCTCCCCCACGCCGTTCGATTTTTTCGCCCCCTGCCCGCGCGGGCTCGAAGCCGCACTTGCAGCCGAACTCGCGGAGATCGCCGCGCGCCTCGCGCGTGACGCGACCGCACCCGCCCTGTTCGAAGCCGGCTCACAGGTGCCCGGCGGCGTGCATTTTCGCGGCGGCTGGCCGATCGGCATGGCCGCCAATCTGCATTCGCGCATCGCCAGCCGTGTCTTGCTCAAAGTCGCCGAGCGACCCTATCGCAACGAGCAGGACATTTACGCGCTTGCCGCGGAGCAGCGCTGGGAACAGTGGTTTTCCGCGAACGAAACGCTGCGCGTGGATCTGACCGCGATCAAATCGCCGCTGCGCAGCCTCGAGTTCGCCACGCTGCGTGTCAAAGATGCGATCTGCGACCGCCTGCGCAGCATCAGCGGCGCGCGCCCGAGCATCGACACGGCGCAGCCCGATGTGCGCGTGTTCGCCTTCCTCACGGCCGATGCCTGCACGCTCTATCTCGACACCTCGGGCGAGCCGCTTTTCAAGCGCGGCTGGCGCCTCGACAAGGGCGCGGCACCGCTGCGGGAAAACCTGGCGGCAGGCATCCTGCGCGTCGCGGGCTGGGCGCCCGGCACGCCGCTTTACGATCCGATGTGCGGCAGCGGCACCTTTCTCGCCGAAGCCGCGCAGATGGCACTCGGCGTCGCGCCCGGCGTCGAACGCCGCTTCGGCTTCGAAAAGCTCAAGCAATACGACGTCGGCGCGTGGCAGGCCATGAAGGTCGCCGCCCTCGACGCGAAGCGCGCCGCACGCGCGACGGACGCCGCCACCTTGCAGGTTTTCGGCAGCGACATCTCCGGCGACATGCTCGAAAAAGCGCGCGCCAATCTCGCGCGAGCCGGCGTGCCTGCGCTCGCCCTCAAGCAGATCGACGCGCGCGCGATGACGCCGCCTTGCACGACACCCGGCATCATCGTCGCCAATCCGCCCTACGGCGAGCGGATCGCCGTTCGCGGGCGAGGGCCTCGCGACGCCGGCGGCGATGGCTTCCGGCGCGCACAGGACGAGACACCCGACGCCGAGTTTTTCCACGCCTTCGGCGACGCGCTCAAGCAGCGCTTCGCGGGCTGGCGCGCGTTCGTACTCACGGCCGACCGCAAGCTTCCCGGGCAGATGCGCCTGCGGGAATCGGCCAAGACGCCTCTTTTCAACGGCGCGCTCGAGTGCCGGCTCTTCCGCTTCGATCTCGTGGCGGGCAGCGTGAAATCACGCTCGGCCGGCACATCGGAAGATACGACGCGCGCCGGGTAAATCGCGACGCGCAGTACCAGGCACAGCCAGGCAAAACCAGGCAGTACCCCGCAGAAGCAGGCAAAAGCAGACAAAAACGAGCTGACGCGGCGCGGGAGGCAATCCGCGCCGCACTTCGCTGCAAGCCCCATCAAGACACGTCCGCTCCCGGTCGAAAACCGCGCCTTCGGCGTTCGTGCCCGCCGCGCGCGCCCCTCGGCGCGTCCTTCGCTCCCTCATTCCTCCCGCCATCCTGCTGACAGAACGGTGTCAGCAGTGCCTGTGCACACTTCTCCTCACGCGCTACCCGGCGCTTCCCTCACACCCCGCCACTCTGTATGGAGACTGACATGACTGCCGTCGCTACTGCCAATCGCGTCATCAACTGGTTCGAAATTCCCGCCATCGATTTCGAGCGCGCAGTCCGCTTCTATGAAACGGCGCTCGACGTCGAGCTGCGCCGCGAGACGATGGCGGGCGTGCCGATGGCCATTTTCTCCCGCGCCGACGAAGCGACGGGCGGCTCGATCGTTCACAACCCGCGCCAGATGCTGCCGGCCGAAAACGGCGCGGGTGTGGCCGTCTATCTGAACGCCGAGCCCTCGCTGCAGGCAACGCTGGCCCGCATCGAACGCGCGGGCGGCAAGCAATCGGGCTCGCTCCTCGAATTGCCGCGCGATCTCGGCTATATCGGCTTTTTCGTCGATACGGAAGGCAACCGGATCGGCCTTCACTCGCAGCAGTTGCGCTAAGGCGCTTTCTGCCCCGCGCGCGCTATCATCGCGCCATTCCCCGCGCGCCGCGCGGGCCACGTCATGCCGCCGCCCCATCGACGCCCCATCGACGCCCCATCGACGACCGTTGCCAGAATGAGCCGCCGAGCCGACCGTCTTTTCCAAATCGCCGAATTGCTGCGCGGCAGGCGGCTCACGACCGCGCAGCAACTGGCCGAATGGCTGCGCGTATCGCCGCGCACCGTTTATCGCGATGTGCGCGATCTGCAGCTTTCGGGAGTGCCGATCGAGGGCGAGGCCGGCATCGGCTATCGGCTGAGCCGCTCGGCCAGCCTTCCGCCGCTCACGTTCACGGCCGACGAACTGGCGGCCTTGGCGGCCGGCGCGCGCATGATCGAAACGTGGGGCGGCACGGCCATGGCGGGCGGTGCCCGCAGCGCGCTGGCGAAAATCGCCTCGGCCATGCCCGCCGAAAAGCGAGCGACGCTCGAGCGGCTCGCCGTCTTCGCTCCCTCGTATCACATCGATCGCCAATTCTTCGAGAACGTCGACGCGCTGCATCGCGCGGTCGACACGCGTCATGTCGTGGAGTTTGCCTACCGCGATAAAGTCGGCGCCGAGACACGGCGGCGCATCTGGCCGCTCAGCCTCGTCTACTGGGGCGGTCAGTGGACCGTCGGCGCGTGGTGCGAGCTGCGCGCCGACTTCCGCAACTTCGATATCTCGCGCATGAGCGAAGTCATGCTGCACGAGCGCTTTCCCGACACCGAGGGCCGGCGGCTCGCCGACTACCTGCGCCGCGTCGAAGCGCCATCGGCGTGATGGCGGCACCCGGCGGTCATTCGACGGCCTTCACCATGTCCTCGATGACTTTCTTCGCATCGCCGAAGACCATCATCGTCTTGTCCATGTAGAAGAGCTCGTTGTCGAGGCCCGCATAGCCGGCCGCCATCGACCGCTTGTTGACGATCACGGTACGCGCCTTGTATGCCTCGATGATCGGCATGCCCGCGATCGGCGATTTGGGGTCGTTCTTCGCGGCGGGGTTCACCACGTCGTTGGCGCCGAGCACGAGCACGACGTCGGTCTGCCCGAACTCGTTGTTGATGTCCTCCATCTCGTAGACGAGATCGTAGGGCACCTCGGCTTCCGCGAGCAGCACGTTCATGTGCCCCGGCATACGGCCCGCAACAGGATGGATCGCATAGCGCACATCCACGCCCTTGTGGACCAGTTTGTCGGTCAGTTCCTTGAGCGCATGCTGTGCGCGCGCCACGGCAAGCCCATAGCCGGGCACGATCACGACGTTCTCGGCATTCGAGAGCATGAACGCCGCGTCGTCGGCCGAACCTGACTTCACCGGCCGCTGCTCCGCCGCGCCGCCCGCCGCGGCCGCTCCGGGTTCAGCGCCGAAGCCGCCGAGCAGCACGTTGAAGAACGAGCGGTTCATCGCGTGGCACATGATGTACGACAGAATCGCGCCCGAGGAACCGACGAGCGAGCCGGCCACGATCAGCATCGCGTTGTTGAGCGAAAACCCGATACCGGCCGCAGCCCAACCCGAATACGAGTTCAGCATCGACACCACGACGGGCATATCCGCTCCGCCGATCGGGATGATGATCAGCACGCCGAGCGCGAACGCGATCAGCGTCATGACGATGAACGGCAGCCACGACTGCGTGAGAAAGAAGATGACGCCGAAGCCGACCATTCCGAGCGCAAGCATGAGGTTGATCAGATGCTGACCGGGATATACGACGGGCGCGCCCTGAAAGAGCCGGAACTTGTATTTGCCCGAGAGCTTGCCGAACGCGATGACGGAGCCCGAAAACGTAATGGCGCCGACGAACGTACCGATGAAAAGCTCGACGCGGTTGCCATACGGCAGATAGCCGTCGAACGGTGCATCGGGCGGCACGAGGCCGAATGCGGCGGGCTCGGAAACGACCGCATAGGCGATCGCCACCGCCGCGAGGCCGATCAGCGAGTGCATCGCGGCAACGAGCTCGGGCATCTTCGTCATCTCGACGCGTGCGGCCACATAGGCGCCCACGGCGCCGCCGACGACGAGCGCGGCAAAGAGCAGCCCAAGGCCGAGCCCCAGGTTGGAGCCGAAAAGCGCCGCCTCCTTGACGATGAGCGCGAGCGTCGTGAGGATGGCAATCGCCATGCCGGCCATGCCGAAGACATTGCCGGCTCGCGCGCTTTTCGGATTCGAGAGCCCCTTGAGCGCCTGGATGAAGCAGACCGACGCGACGAGGTAGAGGAGCGTGACGACATTCATGCTCATTTACGCACCCTCCTTGCCGGCCTGCTTCTTCGGCTCTTTCTTCTTGAACATCTCGAGCATGCGCCGGGTGACGAGAAAGCCGCCGAACACGTTGACCGCCGCGAGAAGCACGGCGAACGTGCCGAAGAACTTGCCCGCGCCGCCGACGGTCAGGCCCGTGGCCAACATTGCACCGACGATGACGATCGCCGAAATCGCGTTCGTCACGGCCATGAGCGGCGTATGCAGCGCGGGCGTGACGTTCCAGACCACGTGGTAGCCGACATAGACGGCCAGCACGAAGATGATGAGGTTGATGACCGTGTGGCTGATGATTTCCATCGTCTGTCTCCCTGAGCCTCAGGCTTTGCGCGCGAGCTCGCCGTCGCGCGCGATCAGCGTCGCGGCGACGATGTCGTCGGCCATGTCGATGTTGAGTGCGCCTTCTTTCGTCACGATCAGTTTCAGAAAATCGAACAGATTGCGCGCATAGAGCGAGGATGCGTCGGCGGCCACCATCGCCGGCAGATTCGTGTGGCCCACGATCGTCACGCCGTACTTCGTCACGACCTTGTCGGCCTCGGTAAGCGGGCAGTTGCCGCCGCGCACGCCGGGCTGTCCCGGCAGTTCGGCACCGCGCCCGGCCGCCAGATCGACGACGACCGAGCCCGGCCGCATGGCCTGGACGGTGGCCTCCGGCAGCAGCATCGGTGCGTCGCGCCCTGGAATCAGCGCCGTGGTGACGACGATATCGGCCTGCTTCGCGCGCTCGTGCACGCGTTCGGCCTGGCGCGCAAGCCAGCTGGGCGGCATCGGTCGCGCATAGCCGCCGACGCCCTCGGCCGCCTCGCGCTCCTCCTGGGTTTCGTACGGCACGTCGACGAACTTGGCGCCGAGCGATTCGATCTGCTCCTTGACGGCCGGCCGCACATCCGAGGCCTCGATCACCGCGCCGAGCCGCTTCGCCGTGGCGATCGCCTGCAGGCCCGCCACGCCCGCGCCCAATATCAACACGCGCGCGGCTTTGACGGTGCCCGCCGCCGTCATCAGCATCGGCATGAAGCGCGGGTAGAGATCGGCCGCGATCAACACGGCCTTGTAGCCGGCGATGTTGGCCTGCGACGACAGCACGTCGAGGCTTTGCGCGCGCGTCGTACGCGGCGCGGCCTCGAGCGCGAACGCGGTGAGGCCGGCTGTTGCGAGCCGCCCGGCGTTCGCGGCGTTGAACGGTTCGAGCATGCCCACGAGCACCGCGCCGCGCTTCATCATCGAAAGCTCGGTTTCGTTCGGGGACTGGACTTTGAGTACGAGCTCGGCGCCGAACGCCGTGGCGGCATCGGTGAGCTCGGCGCCCACCGCGGCAAAGGCGTCGTCGGTATAACTCGCGGCGCTGCCCGCGCCTCGCTCGATCGTGACGCGGTGACCCGCCGCCACGTATTTCCTGACCGTCTCGGGCGTCGCGGCCACGCGCGCTTCATACGGGCGTGTCTCGGCTGGCACTCCGATGTGCATCGTTCGATCCTCCTCACCTTCTCGTTCATCAAGCGAAGACGGGCCGACGATGCGTGGGGCCGGCTCCATCTCTCGAGTACTCGGCTTCAACGGCTGATTCGGGTGCTTCCGGTCGGAGCGCGGCTCCTGCGAGGGGGCGCGCCGAAGCGTCACTTTAACCGAACTTGCCCGGTGCGACGAAAATCGGTGCGGATCCACCACGGGCAGCCGCGGCCGGCAGGCGGTAAAATGCCGGGCTATGGCACAGTCGCGCTGGACACCGCATGTCACGGTCGCCGCCGTCGTGGAGCGCGCGGGGCGCTTTCTCGTCGTCGAGGAAAACACCATCGACGGCTTGCGTATCAATCAGCCGGCGGGCCATCTCGAGGCCGGCGAGACGCTCGTCGATGCCGTGGTGCGGGAAACGCGCGAGGAAACCGCGCACGCGTTCGCGCCAGCAGCACTGGTCGGCGTCTACATGACCCACATCGACCGGCCGGACGGCGGCGCCACCTATTTGCGCTTCACGTTTTGCGGCACGACGGCCACGCGCGGCCACGAGGCCGCCTCGAGCAGGCTCGACGCGGGCATCGTGCGCGCGCTGTGGCTCACGGCCGACGAGTTGCGCGCGTGCCGCGCGCGGCACCGCACGCCGCTCGTGCTGCGCTCGCTCGAGGATTACCTCGCGGGGCGCCGTTTTCCGCTCGACTTCGTGCACACGCACTCGGTCGCGCCGCCGGGCACGAAATAACCCCGGCATCAACCAGGCAGCAATTGATTCGATGAGCAAGCAAAGAGTCGTAGTAGGGATGTCGGGCGGCGTCGATTCGTCGGTCACCGCATGGCTCCTGAAGGAAGCGGGTTACGAAGTCGTCGGCCTCTTCATGAAGAACTGGGAGGACGATGACGACAGCGAGTACTGCTCGACGCGGCAGGACTGGATCGACGTCGTCTCGGTGGCCGACCTCATCGGCATCGACGTGGAGGCAGTCAACTTCGCATCCGAGTACAAGGACCGGGTATTCGCGGAGTTCCTGCGCGAATACTCGGCCGGCCGCACCCCCAACCCGGACGTGCTTTGCAACGCCGAGATCAAGTTCAAGGCGTTTCTCGACCACGCGATGTCGCTGGGCGCCGAGACCATCGCAACCGGCCACTACGCGCGCGTGCGCGAGGTGGACGGCCGCTTCGAGCTGCTCAAGGCCAATGATCTGACGAAAGACCAATCGTATTTCCTGCATCGGCTCAATCAAGCCCAACTGTCGCGCACGCTCTTTCCGCTCGGGGAGATGCCGAAGACGCGGGTCCGTGCAATCGCCGAGCAGATCGGGTTGCCGAACGCGAAGAAAAAAGACTCCACCGGCATCTGCTTCATCGGCGAACGGCCGTTTCGCGAGTTCCTCAGCCGTTATCTGCCGACGAAGCCGGGCCCGATGAAGACGCCCGACGGGAAGATCGTTGGCGAGCACATCGGGCTGGCGTTCTACACGTTCGGCCAGCGCAAGGGGATCGGCATCGGCGGCAGCAAGGCCGGCAGCGGCGAGCCCTGGTTCGTGGCCGGCAAGGACATGGCGGCAAACACGCTCTACGTCGTGCAGGGCCACGACCATCCGTGGCTGCTGTCGGAAACGCTCGTGGCCGGCAACACGAGCTGGGTCTCCGGCGCGGCGCCGCAACCGGGCACCCGCCTCGGCGCGAAGACGCGCTACCGGCAGGCCGACGCACCGTGCGTCGTCGGTCCGCGGGACGATCCCGAGCGCTTCTCGCTGCACTTCGACACGGCTCAATGGGCGGTCACGCCCGGGCAGTCGGCCGTGCTCTACGACGGAGAGATCTGCCTCGGCGGCGGCATCATCGAGGAGGTGGCGGCCAATCGCCAGATCGCGCAGGCCCACGAGTCCGCGCTCGTCCAGGCGGGTTGAGCCGCTCGAGCAGGCGCGGCGCCGCGTCGGCTCCCGGCACTCGACGGCGGCCGAACCGCATGGCCGTCGCGCCGCGCTAGTCGCGCCATTGCCGCGGCGATGGCCGCCCGCGCACGAAAGCCGACAGCAGGGCCGCCAGTAACCGGAAGACAAGCGTCAGCCCGATAAGCAGAAAGAATGCGGCATAAACACCGCTCGCGTTGAACTGGCGAAGCGAGTGGACAAGCAGAAAGCCAATGCCGTCACGCGCGGCGACGCACTCTCCAAGCACGGCGCCCGCGAGAGCCAGCCCGCAACGCGCCTCGAACCGAGCGAGCAGCGGGATGCGCAGCGAGGGATCGGTGAGTGCGATTGCTTCGTCGCCGCCGCGTGCGCGTGTTCCGCGGCGTGCGCGTATCCCGCGGCGTGCGCGTGTTCCGCGGCACGATTCAAGAAAGACCAGCAGCGCGGCACAGGCAACCGCCGCCAGCATCGAGCCGCCGCCCGCCAGCGCGACGGCGGCCACCAGCGCAATCCACGCCCCCGGCCAAAGCAGGCGCACGACGAGCCAGACAGCGTCGCCAGCCCACGTATCACGTGCCAGCGCGACCGCGCCGAGCCAACCGACAAGCGAGCCGGCAACGAGGCCAAGGGCGGCGTCGCGCAGCGTCGCACCGATATGGCGAATGAGCGGCCCGCGCGAGGTGGCGCCATTGCACCAGTCGACGATTTGCCACGCGATGGCCGACGGCCGCGAAACGAAGAACGGATCGGCGAACCCGCGGCGGACCGCCAGCTCCCATGCGAGCAAGAGCACACCGGCCGAAACGGCAACGGCCGCCCAGGCGGCGACCGCCCGGCGCAAGCGTCCGCGCGGCGCAATCGCGCGCAGGCCGGAAGCCGGCGCCGCGACGGGACGGCCGCTATGCGGCGCGCCGGTGGGCTCGGGCATGCGTACTCCTCACTGAACGTCGGCGCCCCGCCCGTGGCCCCTCGGCGCTCAGGCGGGGATGGTATCGAGGAACGACTGGCGTTGCGACAGCTTGGCGAAGTGCTTATCCAGATTGACGTGCTTCTCGCGCCAGTTCAGGTCCGGCATGCGGAAGTCGAGATAACCGAGCGCGCAGCCGACGGCAACATCGGCGAGCGACATATGATTGTTCGAGCACCAGGGCTTGCCGGCCAGCCCCTGCGACATCGCATCGAGCCCTTCGTCGATCTTGCGCTGCTGGCGCGCGACCCAGCGCTCGCTGCGCTCCTCCTGCCCGCGCTGCGTGGTTTCGAGCCGGATCAACACCGCGGCATCGAGCACGCCGTCGGCGAGCGCTTCCCAGCATCGAACCTCCACCCGCTCGCGGCCGGACTGCGGAATGAGCCGCCCGACCGGCGACAGCGTATCGACGTACTCGCAGATGACGCGCGAATCGAACACAGCCTCTCCGTCTTCCATGACGAGGCACGGCACCTTGCCGATGGGGTTGAAGGTATGGATGGTCGTTTCGGGCGACCAGACGTCCTCGAGCACCAGTTGGTAGTCGATCTTCTTTTCGGCCAGCACGATGCGTGCTTTACGCACGAAGGGGCTGGCGAGCGAACCGATTAGCTTGATCATCTGCTTTTCTCTGAAGTGCGACGAAGAGTATACGTTGCCGACGATCATAATGGCGGACAGGCCTCCCATGCTATCGGCCCGATGACACCCCCCGGCGGCTGTCGGAGGAATGCAACAGCCCGGCAGGCGGCTCGTGCCGCATGGCGCGGCCGCCCGGCGTACCGCGCCCTTTGAGCGCTACAATCTCACGATGAATCAGCCGATCGAAACCCCTATCGCCACGGCCGTCTACCGCGAGCGGCGCGAACGCGTGCTTGCGGCCCTGCGCGCGGCGGGCGGCGGCATCGCCGTCGTGCCGACCGCTCCCGAGGTGGCGCGCAACCGCGACAGCGACTACCCATACCGGCACGACAGCTACTTCTACTACCTGAGCGGGTTCACCGAACCTCAGGCGATGATCGTGCTCGATGCAGATGCCCCGCCGGGCGAGCCCGCGTCGATCCTCTTTTGCCGCCCGAGAAACGCCGAACGGGAGACCTGGGAAGGCTTCCACTACGGCCCCGAGGCGGCGCGCGAGGCCTTCGGCTTCGACGCGGCGTTCGCCATCGAGGAGCTCGACACCCAGTTGCCCCGCCTGCTCGCCGACGCGCCCGCCGTCCATTACGCCTTCGGCCGCTCGCGCGAGCTCGATGCCCAGGTGCGCCGCTGGATCGAGGCCGTGCGGGCGCAAGGCCGCAGCGGCCTGACCGCCCCCACGGCACTCGTCGACATCGCGCCGGCGCTCGACGACATGCGCCTGTTCAAGGACGAGCACGAGCTCGGCATCATGCGGCGCGCGGCGCGGATCTCGGCCGAAGCGCATCGCCGTGCCATGGCCGCCTGCCGCGCCGGCATGCGCGAGTACGAGATCGAAGCGGAGCTGCTTTACACGTTTCGCCGCCGGGGCGCGCAGGCGCCCGCGTACGGTTCGATCGTCGCAGCGGGCGCCAACGCCTGCGTGCTGCACTACCCGGCCGGCAACGCCCTCGTGCGCGACGGCGAACTCGTGCTGATCGACGCTGCCTGCGAACTAGACGGCTACGCGGCGGACATTACGCGCACCTTCCCTGCGAACGGACGTTTCTCCGCGGCCCAGCGTGAACTGTACGAGATCGTGCTGGCCGCGCAGCAGGCCGCGATCGATGCCACCCGCGCGGGCGCCGGCTTCGAAACGCCGCACGATGCAGCCGTGCGCGTGCTCGCGCAGGGTCTGCTCGACACAGGCATCATCCCGCATACGCGCTTTTCCTCGGTGGACGACGTCATCGCCGAGCGCGCCTACGCGCGTTTCTACATGCATCGCACGGGGCACTGGCTCGGCATGGACGTGCACGATTGCGGCGACTATCGCGAGCGCGGCGGGCAGCACGACGCGGCGCTCCCGCCGCCGTGGCGCACGCTTCGCCCATCGATGGTGCTCACGATCGAGCCAGGGCTCTACGTACGGGCGGCAGAAGACGTGCCCGAGCGCTACTGGAACATCGGCATTCGCATCGAGGACGATGCGATCGTCACGGATAACGGCTGCGAGCTCATCACGCGCGACGTCCCGGTAGCGGCGGACGACATCGAAGCGCTGATGCGCGAGGCGCGGCACACAGCGTCATGAGCGGCGACGATGAACGCAATTCATTCGTCTGATTCAGCGGTGGCGCCCGCCGATTTCGACGTCACGATCGTCGGCGCGGGCCCGGTCGGCCTTGCGCTTGCCGCCTGGCTCGCGCGGCGCAGCGCAAGCGCGGATTTCTCGGTTGCGCTCGTCGATGCGCGCGAACCCGAGGATGCCGCCGGCGACCCTCGCGCGATCGCCGTATCGGAAGGCAGCCGGATGTTGCTCGAGCCGCTCGGCGCCTGGCCGGCCGACGCACACCCGATCGAGCGCATTCATGTGTCGGAGCGCGGCCGCTTCGGCCGCACGCTGATCGAACGCGACGAGCACGCGCTCAGCGCGCTCGGCTACGTCGCGCGCTATGGCTCGATCGTACATGCGCTTGCGGCAGCCGTACGACGCACGCCCGTGCACTGGCTCACGTCGAGCAAGGCGCTGGCGCCGCAATCGCTGCCGGGCGATGCGATCGTCGCGCTGCCGATCGAGCAGGGCCCCGTGCGGCGCACGCTCCGCACCCGCATTCTCGTCAACGCCGAAGGCGGCCTTTACGGCGACACGCGCGCAATCGAGCATCCGCAGGCCGGCGAACGCGGCCACGCACGCCGCGAGACGCGCGACTACGGGCAGACCGCGATCGTCGGCACCGTATCTGTTTCGGCGCCGCAGCCCAACACGGCATGGGAGCGTTTCACGCAGGAAGGGCCCATCGCTCTGCTGCCGACAGGCGGCGTGCGCCATGCGGACTATGCGCTCGTCTGGTGCATGCGGCCGGACGAGGCGCAGCGGCGCATGCAGCTCGCGGACGGCGACTTCCTCGCCGAGCTCGGAGCCGCCTTCGGCGCGCGGATGGGGCGTTTCAACTCGATTCGTGCGCGCGCGGCCTTTCCGCTCGGCCTCGCGGCCGCGAAAACGCTCGTCGACGGACGCATCGCCGCGATCGGCAACGCGGCGCAAACACTGCATCCTGTCGCGGGCCAGGGGCTCAATCTTGGCTTGCGCGATGCACACGCGCTGGCCGATGCGCTCGCCCGGCGGGGCTCGACACCCGAGGCGCTGGCCGAGTTCGGCCGCACGCGCGCGCTCGACCGGCGCCTCACGATCGGCGCCACCGACACGCTCGCCCGGGTTTTCACGGCCGACCTCGGCCCGTTTTCGGCACTGCGCGGCCTGGCGCTGACCGCGCTCGAGTTTGTGCCGCCCGTCAAGAAGGCGCTCGCGCGGCAGATGATGTTCGGCCAGCGGCAGTAGCGAAACGCAGGCGGCGCCCGTTCGGGATCGCCGCACTCGCCGAAGCCCCGCCCGTTAACGGTAAAATGCCTGTTTCCCTTGTCGCGTTCGCCGCGCCCGAGCATCCGGCCCGAGCGCGGTCAACCGTTTCGTCATGCCCACCATCGGCCCGCACACCCTGCGCAACAACCTGTTCGTCGCCCCGATGGCCGGTGTGACAGACCGGCCGTTCCGCCAGCTCTGCAAGCGGCTCGGCGCGGGCTATGCCGTGTCCGAGATGGTTGCATCGAACGCCCAGCTCTGGAAAAGCGAAAAAACGATGCGGCGCGCCAACCATGCAGGCGAAGTGGAGCCGATCGCCGTGCAGATCGCCGGCGCCGAGCCGGAGATGATGGCCGAAGCCGCCCGCTACAACGTGGCGAATGGCGCGCAGGTCATCGACATCAACATGGGCTGCCCGGCCAAGAAGGTCTGCAACGTCGCCGCGGGTTCGGCGCTGCTGCAAAACGAGCCGCTCGTCGCGCGCATCGTCGAAGCCGTTGTGGCGGCGGTCGGCACGGGCGCGGGCGCCGTGCCGGTCACGCTGAAGATCCGTACCGGCTGGGACCGCGAGCACAAGAACGCGCTGCGGATCGCACGCATCGCCGAAGACGCCGGTATTTCGATGCTGACGGTCCACGGCCGCACGCGAGCGGATCTCTATCACGGTGAAGCGGAGTACGACACGATTGCGGCCGTGAAGGCGGCCTCGCGCATTCCGGTCGTCGCCAACGGCGATATCGACTCGCCGGCGAAAGCGCGGGCGGTGCTGGCGGCGACACGAGCCGACGCGCTGATGATCGGCCGTGCCGCACAAGGGCGTCCCTGGCTCTTTCGCGAGATCGGGCATTTCCTCCAGACGGGCGAATTGCTGCCGCCGCCGCGCATCGCCGAGATCCGCGAGCTGATGAACGAACACCTCGAGGATCATTACGCGTTTTACGGAGAATTCACGGGCGTACGTACTGCGCGCAAGCACATCGGCTGGTACACTCGCGGCCTTCCTGGCGCCAACGCGTTCCGGCACAGGATGAATACGCTCGATACCACACGCGAACAGCTGCGTGCCGTCAACGAGTTTTTCGACGCGCAACAGGCTCTGTCCGATCGCCTCGTCTACGTGGAGGACGACGCACCCGAGAACGGCGAGCCTTCCCGAAACGAACCCTTAGCAGCATGAGCAAGCACAACATCGAACAATGCGTCCGCGACAGCCTGGAGATGTATTTCCAGGACCTCGACGGCGCCAAAGCGCACGACGTCTATGAAATGGTGATGTCGTGCGTGGAAAAACCGATGCTCGAGGTGGTGCTCGAGCAGGCGGGCGGCAATCAGTCGCTTGCCGCCGAATATCTCGGCATCAACCGCAATACGTTGCGCAAGAAGCTGCAACAGCACGGTCTGCTGTAGTCGCGCCGCCCTCGTCTCTTTTCGGTCTCCGTTCCTATCATGATCAAGCAAGCGCTCATCTCCGTCTCCGACAAATCCGGCATTGTCGAATTCGCCCAATCGCTCTCGGCGCTCGGCGTCAAGATCCTGTCGACGGGCGGCACGGCCAGGCTGCTCGCCAACGCGGGCCTGCCGGTCACCGAGGTCGCCGATTACACGGGCTTTCCCGAGATGCTCGATGGCCGCGTGAAGACGCTGCATCCGAAGGTGCACGGCGGTATTCTCGCGCGGCGCGATCTGCCCGAGCACATGGCCGCGCTCGAGGCGCACGGCATTCCGACGATCGACCTGCTCGTCGTGAACCTCTACCCGTTCGTCGCCACCGTGTCGAAGGATGAATGCACGCTTGAGGAAGCGATCGAGAACATCGACATCGGCGGCCCGACAATGCTGCGCTCGGCTGCCAAGAATCACCGCGACGTGACGGTCGTCGTCGATCCGGCCGACTACGCGGCGGTGCTCGACGAAATGCGCGCGAACGGGAACACGGTCGGCTACAAGACGAACTTCCGCCTCGCGACGAAGGTATTCGCGCATACGGCGCAGTACGACGGCGCGATCACGAACTACCTGACGAGCCTGACCGAAGCGCTTCAGCACAACTCGCGCAACACGTACCCGGCCACGCTGAACCTCGCGTTCGAGAAGGTGCAGGACCTCCGCTACGGCGAAAACCCGCACCAGAGCGCCGCGTTCTACCGCGATCTCGCGGCGCCGGCCGGCGCGCTCGCCGCTTACCGCCAGTTGCAGGGCAAGGAGCTTTCGTACAACAACATCGCCGATGCCGATGCGGCCTGGGAATGCGTGAAGACATTCGACGCAGCGGCCTGCGTCATCATCAAGCATGCGAACCCTTGCGGCGTGGCCGTCGGAGCGGAACCGCTCGAGGCCTACTCGAAAGCGTTCCAGACCGATCCGACCTCGGCATTCGGCGGCATCATCGCGTTCAACCGCGAAGTGGACGAAGCCGCGGCCACGGCCGTGTCCAAGCAGTTCGTCGAAGTTCTGATCGCCCCGTCGTTCACCGATGGCGCAAAAGCCGTGTTCGCTGCGAAGCAAAACGTGCGGCTGCTCGAAATCGCGCTGGGCAACGGCCAGAACGCGTTCGACTTCAAGCGCGTCGGCGGCGGGCTGCTCGTGCAGTCGCCCGATGCGAGAAACGTCTTGCCGCGGGAGTTGCGCGTCGTCACGAAGCGCCATCCGACGCCGCAGGAAATGGACGATCTGCTCTTCGCCTGGCGCGTCGCGAAGTACGTCAAGTCGAATGCGATCGTGTTCTGTGGCAAGGGCATGACGCTCGGCGTCGGCGCGGGCCAGATGAGCCGGGTCGATTCCGCTCGCATCGCGAGCATCAAGGCGCAAAATGCGGGCTTGAGCCTGAGCGGTTCCGCCGTGGCCTCCGATGCATTCTTCCCGTTCCGCGACGGCCTCGACGTGGTAGTGGGTGCCGGTGCCACCTGCGTGATCCAGCCCGGCGGCTCGATGCGCGACGATGAAGTGATCGCCGCCGCCGACGAGCACAATATCGCCATGGTCATGACGGGTGTGCGCCACTTCCGGCATTGATCGTCTCAGCGCTGCGCCCGCATCCGCGGGCGCACGCGCGCCGCAGGCTCTTCCGCGCTTCCCTTTCCCCGCCTCTCTTTCCCCGCTTCCCCTCCCTCCTTCTCCGCGCTTTTGCGTCGCTCCATTTCGTCCGATTTTTACTATCGGACAGCCAGAGCGCGCGCAGGGCGATGGCACGCTCCACCGCTCGAAGGCGATTTCCCGCACGGAGGACAGCCATGAGCTACAGCCTCGTTTCACCCGAGCAGTTCACCGAAAAGCAACAGCAATACGTCGAGCGGTTCCGGCGCGCGATAGAAGGCGCATCCAAGCGCTCGGCCACCTGCTTCGGCGCGAAGGACATCCATTCGAGGCACATCGTCGCGACCGACGCCTACGCGAAGATCGTCGGCCTGACCAAAGGCGGCGAGGTGGCGGGGCGCTTCGATCGCGACATGCCGTGCGAGGGCACGGCACGATTCGCCGAGTGCTACGTACGCGAGGACGGCGCACTGCTCTCGCGCCGCGATCCGAACCGCATGACGTCCGTGCTCAACGTGCACGAGTACAGCGACGGCCTCAAGGCGCTCGTGTTCGATAAATTCACGCTGGAGCACCGCGCCTCGCGCGCCATCCTCGGCACGATATACAGCGCCCGCCGCGTCGACCTTTCGCGCTTCTTCACGACGCTGCCCACCTACACGTTCGAGTTCGGTCTCGGCTGCAGCATCGAATGCACCGATAGCGACGCAGTCGCCGCGAACGTTGCCCTCACCGATCACGAGCACGAGGTAGCGTTTCTGTTCGCCATGAACTGGACCGTCGAAGAGATCGCGCAGTTCATGCGCGCACGCATGCCGTCGCCCGACACGCGCGTGCTCGAAACGCTGGCCATGCTGGCGGAAAAATTCGACGAGGGCGCGCTTGCCGCCTACCGTCTGCGCGAAAAACTGATCGATTTGCGCGTTCATCAGAAAATGCCGCGCGCGCTCTTCGACAGACTGATCGGCTCCGCCTCGTTGTAGACTGCTCTCCCGCGCCTCGCATTTGCCTCGAACCTCACACGACCCGTCGCTTTCCATGTACGCAAACGCCCCGCTCATCGGCGCCCCCGGTGGCCGCGCCCGGCTCGATACGCCGGCCCTCGTCGTCGATCTGCCCGCCCTGAAGCGCAACATCTCGCGCATGGCGGCGCTCGCCCAAGCACGAGGCATTGCGCTGCGCCCGCACGTGAAAAGCCACAAATCCGCGCGCATCGCACGGCTCCAAATCGATGCCGGCGCACACGGCGTGTCGTGTGCGACGCTTGGCGAAGCGCAGGTCATGGTCGATGCCGGCATCCGCGGCGTACTCGTCACGTCGCCCGTCGTCGGCGAGCACAAGGTGCACCGGCTCGTCGAGCTGGCTCGCAAGGCCGGGCCGCGAGCGGTGATGGCGGTCGTCGATCATCCCGACAACGTCGCCGAGCTCGCGAGTGCGGCCGCGAGCCTCGCCTTCCCGCTCGGCGTGCTGATCGATTACCACGCCGGCTACGGACGCACCGGCGTGACCGACGAGCACGCCGCGCTGGCGCTGGCAAAACGGATCGGCGAAGCTGCTCCGCTCGCGCTGCGCGGCCTCCAGGCGTACGGCGGAAACCTGCAGCATATCGGGGAACGCGCGCAACGCGAAGCAGCGGCGGCCGCGCTGCGCGCCAGAATCGTGAAGATCGTCGAGACCTTGCAGGCGGCGGGGATCGAACTCGAAATCGTGACCGGCGTGGGCACCGGCACGCACGACATCGATTCGTCCGACGAGGTCTTCACTGAAATGCAGGTCGGCTCGTACGTCTTCATGGACGCCGAGTATGCGCAGGTGCTCAGCGCCGCTTCGGATACCCGCTTCGAAACGTCGCTCTTCGTGCAGAGCACGGTCGTGAGCGTGAATGCGCCCGACTGGGTGACGGTGGATGCCGGCATCAAGAGCTTCGCCACCGACAGCGGCATCCCGCTCGCAGCACGCGGAATCGACGGCCCCTCGCAGTACGCCTTTTTTGGCGACGAGCACGGCAAGCTCGTGGTGGACGCCCCGCATCGGCCCACGCTCGGAGCGCATATCGAATTCGTCGCGCCACATTGCGACCCGACTGTCAATCTCCATCAGGTCTATCACATAGTCGACGGCGATACGCTCGTCGGCATCTGGCCCGTCGACGCGCGCGGGCATTTTTGAGATTTTCGACGCGCGGTGCAGGCGGCTTTCAGCGCGATGCCCGTTCGTTGTAGTATCGCTAGCACCTCGTTTCCGCCGCCTTCATGAAAATCCTCGGCATCGACCCCGGCTTGCGCGTCACGGGCTTTGGCGTCATCGAACAATCCGGCCAGCGCCTCACCTATGTGACGAGCGGCGTCATCCGCACGGCCGATGCCGATCTGCCTTCCCGGCTCGGCACGATCTTCGCGGGCATTTCCACGCTGATCCGCGAGTACGCGCCCGATCAGTCGGCCATCGAAAAGGTCTTCGTCAACGTCAATCCGCAATCGACGCTGCTGCTCGGTCAGGCCCGCGGCGCCGCCATCTGCGGCCTCGTCGCGGGGGGCGTGCCCGTTGCCGAGTACACCGCACTGCAGCTCAAGCAGGCCGTGGTCGGCTACGGCCGGGCGACCAAGGAGCAAATGCAGCAGATGGTCGGCCGGCTGCTGAACCTGCCGGGCCTGCCCGGCACCGACGCGGCCGATGCGCTCGGCATGGCCATCTGCCACGCGCACGGCGGCAGCGCGATCGGCGCACTGGGCGGCATGGCGCCGTCGCTCGCGAAGAAGGGGCTGCGCGTGCGCCGCGGGCGGCTCGTCGGCTAAGGCTTGTCGCGTCACGCCGGACCGGGCGGTGCAGCGCACGCGCGGCAGTGCGCTACACTCGCGCTTTCGCTCCCCCCCTCGTATCCGTCATGATCGGTCGCATTGCCGGCACGCTGCTGGAAAAGAATCCGCCTCACCTGCTCGTCGACTGCCACGGCGTCGGCTATGAGATCGACGTGCCGATGAGCACGTTCTACAACCTGCCCGCCACCGGCGAGAAGGTCATCCTGCTGACCCAGTTGATCGTGCGCGAAGATGCGCATCTGCTCTATGGCTTCGGCACGACGGAGGAACGTACGACGTTTCGAGAGCTGCTGAAGATCAGCGGCATCGGCGCGCGCATGGCGCTGGCCGTGCTGTCGGGCATGAGCGTGCAGGACCTCTCGCAAGCCGTCACGCTGCAGGACGCAGCACGCCTCACGCGCGTGCCCGGCATCGGCAAGAAAACGGCCGAACGGCTCTTGCTCGAGCTCAAAGGCAAGCTCGGCGCCGATATCGGCGCCGTTGCCGCGGCGGCCTCTCCGTCCGACCACGCCTCGGACATTCTCAACGCGCTGCTGGCCCTCGGCTACTCGGAAAAGGAAGCGCTCGCGGCCATCAAGAACGTGCCGGCCGGCACGGGGGTGTCCGAAGGCATCAAGCTTGCCCTGAAGGCGCTCTCGAAGGGCTGAGGCAGCTGAGGCCGCGCCGCGTCCGACGCTTGAGCAGCCGGCGCGCGCGGTACAATGGCGCGCATGATCGAGACCGACAAGCTCGCCGCCGAGCGCATCATTTCCGCCACGCCCGCCTCCTCGCACGAGGAGGCGTTCGAACGCGCGCTGCGTCCGCGTCAGCTCGACGAATACGTCGGACAGCAAAAAGTCCGCAACCAGCTCGAAATCTTCATCGAGGCCGCCAAGCGCCGCTCGGAGGCGCTCGACCACGTCCTGCTGTTCGGGCCGCCCGGGCTCGGCAAGACGACGCTCGCGCACATCATTGCACGCGAGATGGGCGTGAACCTGCGGCAAACGTCGGGGCCCGTCCTCGAGCGGGCCGGCGATCTGGCCGCCCTGCTGACGAACCTCGAAGCGAACGACGTCCTTTTCATCGACGAGATTCACCGGCTGTCGCCCGTCGTCGAGGAAATCCTCTATCCGGCGCTCGAGGACTATCAGATCGACATCATGATCGGCGAAGGGCCCGCCGCACGCAGCGTCAAGCTCGACCTTCAGCCGTTTACGCTCGTCGGCGCCACCACGCGTGCCGGCATGCTCACGAACCCGCTGCGCGACCGCTTCGGCATCGTCGCACGCCTCGAATTCTATGGCGCCGACGAACTCGCGCGGATCGTCACGCGCTCGGCGTCGCTGCTCGGCGCGCAAATCCATGCCGACGGCGCGCTCGAAATCGCCAAGCGCTCGCGCGGTACGCCCCGAATCGCCAACCGGCTCCTGCGCCGCGTGCGCGATTTCGCCGAGGTCAAGGCCGATGGCAACATCACGGCACGCGTGGCCGACTCTGCGCTGAAGATGCTCGATGTCGACCCCGTCGGCTTCGACCTCATGGACCGCAAGCTGCTGGAAGCGATCCTGCACAAGTTCGACGGCGGCCCCGTCGGCGTCGACAATCTGGCGGCCGCCATCGGCGAAGAACGGGATACGATCGAAGACGTTCTGGAGCCCTACCTGATTCAGCAGGGCTATCTGCAGCGCACGCCGCGCGGGCGCGTAGCCACACTCGCCGCCTATCGGCACTTCGGGCTGGCTGCGCCCGATGCCGCGAGCCCCGTGCGCGGCCTCTGGGACACGGATGCGCCCTGAGCGCGCCCCGCCCCGCGCAGAGGCCCGCTCAGGCGTCACGCAGTGAGGAAAGCACGATGTCCGACCAGGCACGCGACCAGCCCAGCGAGCCCGTCCGGCTCGGGCAGCGGCTTGCCGGCGCCCTCAGAACGCAGTTGGCGGGCGCCGTCACGCATTTGACCACGGGCGGCGGCGGTCCGTCGCTCGACTACTCGTCTCCGCCGGGCGATCCGGGTCTCTTCGGCCCCGATGCCGTCTGCTGGCGCGTGCACGCCGATTTCACGTCGATGATGGTAGGGGGTGTCAGCGCGCTGATGCTGCAGGCGCTGCATCCGCTCGCGCTCGCGGGCGTGTGGGATCACTCCACCTTCCGTAACGATATTCTCGGCCGCCTGCGCCGCACCGCAACGTTTATCTCGGGCACGACGTTCGGCAACCGGCACGATGCGCTGGTGCTGATCGAGCGCGTCAAGCGCATTCACGAGAGCGTCACGGGCGTGGCTCCCGACGGCCGGCCCTACCGCGCCAGCGATCCCGCGTTGCTTACCTGGGTACACGTTGCCGAAGTGTCGAGCTTTCTGGCCGCACACCTGCGCTATGTGAACCCGGCACTGAGCAATGCGGAGCAGGATCGCTATTTCTCCGAAATGGCGCGCATTGCCGCACTGCTGGGCGCGCCCGACGTGCCGGCTTCGCGCCGCGAGATCGCAGCCTATCTGAGCGAGATGCAGCCGGAACTCGACGCCGGGCCGCGAGTTCAGGAGGTCGTGCGGATTCTGCGGCATGCCGCCCCGCCGTCGCCCCTCGTGCGTCCAGCCGGCGCCATGCTGATGCACGCCGGCATTGATTTGCTGCCGCCATGGGCGCAGCGCAAGATCGGCTTCACGGCACTCGCGCGCCTCGGCGGACGATGCGCACGCCCAGGCGTTCGCGCGTTGGCGCCGGTGCTGCGCTGGGCGCTCGTCAATGGGGTGTCGAAACGGGCACGGCGCCGCGTGGCCGGCACGCAAAGCTGAACGCCGCGGGGAGGCCCCTTGCTCAGCGCCCGGCGGCGGCCCGCCGTGGCTGAAGACCGTCGTCGTCGGCTGCTTCGCCGAGATGATCGACGTCGCCCCAGGAGACGATGTCCACCCGCCCTTCGCGATCGAATTCGACCGTATTGATGCTCGCGTTGAGCAGCGGGTAGCTGCGCGGCACGTCGAGCGATAGTCCGCGCGCCCGGCGATAGATGCAATCGAGCACGCCGCCGTGTGTGACACAGGCGATACGGCCTTGCGGGTGGGCGACGACGACGTCGGCGACCGCACTCAGCACTCGATCGTAGAACGCACGCGACGATTCTCCGCCTTCGGGCACGAACCCGGCATCTCGCGTCTGCCAGACTGCATAGGCTTCAGGAAACCGCGCCGCGATTTCGTGGCGCTCGAGTCCTTGAAACGCACCATAGTGGCGTTCGCGCAACCCCGGCACGAGTTGCAACGGCAGGCCGAGCACGCTCGCGCTCGGCTGCGCGGTTTGCCGCGCGCGGGTCAGATCGCTCGCATAGATGGCATCGAGCCCTGAGCCGTCACGGGCCTCACGCTCGAGTCGCGCCGCGAGCCGGTCGGCTTGCGCCACGCCCGATTGCGCGAGGGGAATATCGATATGGCCCTGAATCCGCTTGACGCGGTTCCATTCGGTTTCGCCGTGGCGGATAAAAAGAATGCGAGTTGTCATGCGATGGCTCACGCGGCGCGCGTGCGCAGCCAGAACGTGACAGGGCCGTCGTTGACGAGCGAGACCTGCATGTCGGCGCCGAACTCTCCCGTCTCGACGTCTGGGTGGCGCGTGCGCGCTGCGGCGACGAAGTAGTCGAAAAGACGCCTGCCTTCGTCGGGCGGCGCCGCGGGTGTGAAGCTCGGGCGCAAGCCGCTGTCGGTATCGGCAGCAAGCGTGAACTGCGAAACCAGCAACAGCCCCCCCATGCGCCCGGCCCCATCGATATTCGTCACGGGCAGATTCATCTTGCCGGCTGCGTCGCTGAACACGCGGTAGCCGAGCACCTTGGCGAGCAGCCTGTCGGCGCTCGCTTCGGTGTCGCCGCGCTCTGCGCAAACGAGTGCGAGCAGCCCGGCTCCGATCTCGCCGGTGATACGGCCACCGACGCGCACGTCGGCGCGCGCGACCCGCTGAATCAACGCGATCATGGCCGCAACATCATGCCGACAGCGAGACGCGCGCGAACCGGCGCTTGCCGACCTGCACGACATATTCGCCCGCTTCGATTTTCAGCGCCTTGTCGGACACCGTCGTGCCGTCGATCTTGACACCGCCCTGCTCGATGTTGCGCAGCGCTTCGCTCGTCGACGGCACGAGCCCGGCCTGCTTGAGCAACTGGCCGATGCCGAGCGGCGCGCCCGCGAGCGAGACGGTCGGAATGTCGTCCGGCACGCCGCCCTTCGCGCGGTGGTTGAAATCCTCCAGTGCGCGCTCGGCATCGGCCTGCGAATGAAAGCGGGCGACGATTTCCTGTGCGAGCAGCACCTTGAAGTCACGCGGGTTGCGCCCTTCCTCGATCTCGCGCTTGAAGCGGGCGATGTCGTCGAGGCTGCGGAACGACAGCAGTTCGTAATAGCGCCACATCAGCGTGTCGGAAATGCTCATCAGCTTGCCGAACATATCCGACGGCTTTTCTGTGATGCCGACGTAGTTGCCTTTCGATTTCGACATCTTCTCGACGCCGTCGAGCCCTTCGAGCAGCGGCATCGTGAGGATGCACTGCTGCTCCTGCCCGTACTGCTTCTGGAGTTCGCGCCCCACCAGCAGGTTGAATTTCTGGTCGGTGCCGCCCAGTTCGAGATCGGCATTGAGCGCCACGGAATCGTAACCCTGCATGAGCGGGTAGAGAAACTCGTGAATCGAGATCGCCACGCCGCCCTGAAAACGCTTCGTGAAGTCTTCGCGCTCGAGGATGCGCGCGACCGTGTAGCGCGAGGCGAGCTTGATCATGCCGTCGGCACCGAGCGGCATCGACCATTCGCTGTTGAAGCGGATCTCGGTCTTCTCGCGATCGAGCACGAGCGCAGCCTGGTCGAAGTAAGTCTTCGCATTCGATTCGATCTGCTCGCGCGTGAGCGGCGGGCGCGTTGCGTTGCGGCCGGAAGGATCGCCGATCAGCGACGTAAAGTCGCCGATCAGAAAGATCACCGTATGGCCGAGATCCTGCAACTGACGCATCTTGTTCAGCACGACGGTGTGGCCGATATGGATGTCGGGCGCCGTCGGGTCGAGCCCGAGCTTGATCCGCAGCGGCTTGCCGGTGGCGCCGCTGCGTGCGAGCTTCTGCGCAAACTCCTCTTCGATCAGCAGTTCATCGGCACCGCGCTTGGCGACGGCGAGCGCATGGCGGACCTCGTCCGTGACCGGGAACGTCGAGGTGGGTTGGGCAGTGGACGCGTTGCTCATCTGGGAATCTGTCGGGCGGAAACGTTGCAAAAGTCTCAATTCTCCCATATTCTCGCCGCGCCCCGCCCTGTCAGTTCCGCTGACGTGCAAGCCCCGCAGCGGGGATAATCTATAGCCACTGCCACGACGATGCTCGAAGGCGAAGCTCGAGCACTTTCATCACGCCAAGGCCGCCCAAGACGACGAGGAGCCCTCCGTGCCACGAACCCCAACCGCCGCACCCGGCGACGGTGATGCGATCTACTTCGGCCTGATGTCGGGCACGAGCATGGACGGTGTCGACGGCATCGCCGCGCGGTTTTCGCCGGCCAAGGCGCCCGTCGTGCTGGCGGATGCGTTCGTCGGCTTTGCCGACGGTCTGCGCGAGGCGCTGTTCGCGCTGCAACAGCCGGGCGAAAACGAGATCGAACGCGAAGCGCTGGCGGCATCGGCGCTCGCCGCGCGCTACGCCGTGTGCTGCCATGAGCTGCTGCGCTCCGCCGGCATCGCGCCGTCGGACGTCCGGGCGGTCGGCGTGCACGGCCAAACCATTCGCCACCGCGTCGATCTCGGCTTCACGCGCCAAACCAACAACCCGTCGCTGCTCGCGGAAATGACGCATATCGACGTCGTAGCCGACTTCCGCAGCCGCGATGTGGCGGCCGGCGGTCAGGGCGCACCGCTCGCACCGGCATTCCATGCGCAGATATTCGGCAGCGAGAACGAAACGCGCGTCGTCTGCAATCTGGGCGGCATCAGCAACATCACGATCCTGCCCGCGGGCGGCACGCAGGCCGTACGCGGCTTCGATTGCGGTCCGGCGAACGTCCTGCTCGACGAATGGGCGAAGCGCAAGCTCGGCACGCCTTTCGATGAAGGCGGGCGTTTCGCCGCAAGCGGTAACGTGCACCAGGCGCTCTTGAACGTTCTGCTCGACGAGCCGTTTTTCGAGCTGCAGCCGCCGAAAAGCACGGGGCGGGATCTGTTCAACGCCGATTGGCTCGATACGAAGCTACGCGGCTTCGAGCAATTGAGCCCGGCAGACGTTCAAGCGACGCTCACCGCGCTGACCGCCGTCACGATCGCCCGGGAAATCGAACGGCATGCGGGCGGTTGCCGCGCGGTCTATGTGTGCGGCGGCGGCGCGCGCAACCCGCACCTGCTGGCCGCATTGGCCGACGCGCTGGAGAAAACGGGGGTGAGCGGTGCGCGCGTGGAGACGACGGACGCGCTGGGGGTACCGCCCAATCACGTGGAAGCGCTGGCGTTCGCGTGGCTGGCCATGCGTTGCGTCGAGCGCGAAAGCGGCAATCTGCCGGCCGTGACGGGCGCAGCGGGCGAGCGCGTGCTGGGCGCGATCTACCCGCGGTGAGCGGTGAGCCGCGTCAGTCGCACAATTTCCCGGCATCAATGAGAAACGGGGCCATAGGCCCCGCTTGGCGCAATCGATCACAATCGCTCGGCCGGCGGCCCGCACTCGCCGGGTGCCGGCCTGCGATCGGGCTCGTTCAGACGGAAAACGACGATCCGCAGCCGCAGGTGCTGTTTGCGTTCGGATTCTTGATGACGAACTGCGCGCCGTTGAGGTCGTCCTTATAGTCGATCTCTGCGCCAACGAGGTACTGATAGCTCATCGAATCAATGAGCAACTGCACGCCCGCCTTGTTCATGATGGTGTCGTCTTCGTTCACCGTCTCGTCGAACGTGAAGCCGTACTGGAAGCCCGAGCACCCGCCGCCCTGCACGAACACGCGCAGTTTGAGCTCAGGGTTGCCCTCTTCGTCGATCAATTGCTTCACTTTCTCGGCCGCCGCGTCCGTGAAGACGAAGGGGGCCGGCATTTCGGTCACGGGATTTTCGGTCACGGCGTTCATTCGAACTCTCCAAAAAAGCTGCTACCCGCCATTGTAGGGTGCTTCCGAAGATCGTGCTGGAAGCCCTCGAAATCAATGGGTGCTTGCAAAATCGGGGCAGAGCCCTCTGCCCATGGGTAGCCGAACGTTGCGCCCGACAGTTGCGCCCACACGACAAAAAAGCCGCCCATGCGGTTCGCATCGGCGGCTTTTTCGTGCAGCCACGCCGGAAACACCGGCGCGGCGTGCAAAGCGGGATTAACGCTTCGAGAACTGCTTGCGGCGGCGTGCCTTGTGGAAGCCGACCTTCTTGCGCTCCACTTCACGAGCGTCACGCGTCACGAAGCCGGCGCTCGACAGTGCCGGCTTCAGCGTTGCGTCGTAGTCCATCAGCGCACGGGTGATACCGTGGCGAACGGCGCCTGCCTGGCCCGTTTCACCGCCGCCCGCGACGTTGACCTTGATGTCGAACGTCGCGGCGTGGTTCGTGAGCTCGAGCGGCTGACGAACGATCATCAGCGATGTTTCGCGCGAGAAGTAATCCGCGATGGGCTTGCCGTTGACGACGATGTCGCCCTTGCCAGCCTTGATGAAGACACGAGCGACGGCGCTTTTGCGGCGGCCCGTACCATAGTTCCAGTTACCGATCATGTACGATCCCCTTAGATCTCGAGCACTTTCGGCTGCTGCGCCGTGTGCGGATGCGTGGCTTCAGCGTAGACCTTCAGCTTCTTGATCATCGCGTAGCCGAGCGGGCCCTTCGGGAGCATGCCCTTGACGGCCTTCTCGAGCGCGCGGCCCGGGAAACGCTCTTGCATCTTGCCGAACGTCGTCTCGTAGATACCGCCCGGGTAGCCCGAGTGACGGTAGTACTTCTTGTCCGTGGTCTTGTTGCCCGTGACCTTCAGCTTGCCGGCGTTGATGACGACGATGAAATCGCCAGTGTCGACGTGCGGAGTGAACTCAGGCTTGTGTTTGCCGCGAAGACGGCGTGCCACTTCGCTGGCGACACGGCCGAGAACCTTATCCGTCGCGTCAATCACGTACCATTCGCGCTTCACCTCTTCGGCTTTTGCGGAAAAAGTCTTCATGATCGATCCAAAAAAATAGGCCAGCCCTTGATGTTGTTCCTGCTTGGATGGTGCGCTTCGAGGCGCGGTGCAGGCTCTCCCTGTTCTTCTTCCGCGGGCGTGGTTGCGGAAGAGCCCTGAATTATAAAGGAATTCGAACCGCCTAGTCAAAAAAAAGCCCGAACGCTCGGTTCGGGCTTAATCCACCTAAGGAGGAGGGTGGAGGAGACATGCGGAGATTGCCGGACGTCAGCAATCAATGTGTTGCATTGTACAGACGCATCGCCCAGCATGCAAGAAAATTTGCATTGCGAAAACGGAACTCATAATGCGAAATGAAGGGCATGCCGCGCCGGCTCGGCGGAGCGGGCGGCGCACGGCTACAATGCGCCTTCGATTGACCGACTCATTGATTCACCGATTACACACTCGACGGGAGCCACGATATGGAATGCAAGGTGAGCTGGATGGGGCCTGACGGCATGGCGTTCGCCGCCGAAACCGGCAGCGGCCATCTGGCCATGATGGATGGCGCTCCGGAAGGGGGCGGCCGCAACCTCGCGCCGCGGCCGATGGAAATGGTGCTGCTCGGCACGGGCGGCTGCACGGCATACGACGTGGTCATGATCCTGAAGAAGAGCCGGCAGGAGATCGCCGGCTGCTCGGTCACGCTGAAGGCCGAGCGGGCGAGCGTGGACCCCAAGGTGTTCACGAAGATCCACTTCCACTTCACGGTGACGGGCAAGAACCTGAACCCGGCCACGGTCGAACGCGCGATCAATCTTTCCCACGACAAGTACTGCTCCGCGTCGATCATGCTTGCCAAGACGGCCGAACTCACCCACTCTTTCGAGATCGTCGAGCAGTAGCCCCTGGCTGCCATGCCGGCAGGCCTGCTCCGCGCAGGTGCGCGAAGCAAAAGAGCAAAAACAAAACCGGCGCCCGGTTCATGAACCGCGGCGCCGGTTTTTTTCATCGGGGTGGCAAAGCGAGCCGGTAAGCCGGATTCTGTGCGCGCGCGGGGCCTTGCGGCACCGCGCGCGTGGCAGCCATTCCTCTAGGCGCGCCATTGCTGACGCGCTCAAGCTTCCTACCCGCAGACGGACGGGGGCCCCGCCCTGCATCGCCGAAGCGATGCGTGCCTGCCTATTTGGAATTGCTCCGGGTGGAGGTTACCGTGCCGGACTGCGTCGCCGCAGCCGCGGTGCGCTCTTACCGCACCGTTTCACCCTTACCTGATCCCGGCTCTCGCCGGGCCATCGGCGGTTTGCTTTCTGTTGCCCTGTTCCGCGTGTCGCCACGGATGGCCGTTAGCCATCACCCTGCCCTGTGGAGTCCGGACTTTCCTCGCCCTTTCGCGGCTTTCGCCGAAAAAGGCCGCGGCTGCCTGGCCCGCTTTGCTGCCTGCGATTCTATCACCGGCCAGCCCCGCCGCCGCCGCGCCGCCCACGCCGGAACACGCGTTCATCGCCATAAAAAGCGGGATTCGCGTTGTCCGCGCACCATCCCGGGATACCGAGCACGGGCAACGGCGCAAAAAGCCGGCTGGTCAGCGGCGCGCATAGCAGCGCTTCGCTGACCGCCGCATCGAGCCAGTTGGCCTGCTCGGCGGCGGGCCAGCCGAAAAAGCCGTCGGGCGCGTCCACAAGCCACGCGTGCGCGGTGCAAGCCTTATAGGGTGAAATCAGCTTCTCGAGCAGCGCGTGCCCGAACGGCCGCACCGCGCACCGTGTGCCCCACGCCGCACGCGCCTGCCCGAAAAGCCGCCCCCAGTCGAACGCGATGAGCGCTTCGCGCAGCGCCGGGTCCGTCGACACGAAAAGCACCGCGTTCTCGTCGAAAAGCGTCAGCGCATCACGCTCGGCGCCGCGGGTACCGCCGACGCCGTCGCGCGCGATTGCGTCCGCCTGCCGCGCATTGAGCACCGCTTTGATGCGCGGATAGGCAAACCAGGTCAGCGCGTTGAAGAAATCATGGAGGTTCTCGCGCGTCGGCACGCCGCCCGTCTCGGCGATGTGCGCCTCGTAGGCGGTGCCGGGAGGAAGATCGTCTTGCGCGATAAAACGAAGCGGGGCGCCACGGCCCGTGCGCTGGCCGCTTTCGATAGCGTCGCGTGTCAGTTCCGCCAGATACGCGTCTGGCCGGGCGAGCGCGACCGCCTGCCAGCGGCGGCCGCGCGCGGCCAATGCGGCGAGCCACGGCGCGGACCAGTCGATGCGTTCGAATCCGGCGAAACGGGGCATGGCCGGCGCCGCCGGCGCACACGATACGGGCGTCATGACGGCAGGCCGCGCGTCAGACGAGCCGCCAGCCGATCTCTTCCCCGCCCCTCAGCGGCACGACGGTCGTATCGCCGGCATCGAAGGCCGGCGGCAAGGTCCAGCGTTCGCGCACGAGTGTGACCGTCTCCCCGCTGCGCGGCAACCCGTAGAAATCCGCGCCGAAAAAGCTCGCGAAACCTTCGAGCTTGTCGAGCGCGCCGGCCTGCTCGAACGCCTCCGCGTAAAGTTCGACCGCGTGCAGCGCCGTGTAGCACCCCGCGCAGCCGCAGGCGTGCTCTTTCGCGCCTTTCGAATGCGGCGCGCTGTCCGTGCCGAGGAAAAAGCGCGGATTGCCCGAGATCGCAGCCGCAACGAGCGCCACACGGTGCGTCTCGCGCTTGAGCACCGGCAGGCAGTAGTAATGCGGGCGAATGCCGCCCTGGAAAATGGCGTTGCGGTTGTAAAGCAGATGGTGCGCGGTGATGGTCGCCCCGAGCAGCCCGGGCGCCGCGCCCGCATCGCGCACGTATTCGGCCGCGTCCTTCGTGGTGATGTGCTCGAACACCACCCTCAGCGCCGGGAAATCGCGCCGTAGCGGAATCATGACGCGATCGATGAAGACCTTCTCGCGATCGAAGAGATCGATTGCCGGATCCGTCACCTCGCCGTGGACGAGCAGCGGCATCCCCGTCTCCTGCATGGCTTCGAGCGTCTTCCCGCATTTCGCGAGATCGGTCACGCCGGCATCGGAATTCGTCGTTGCGCCGGCCGGGTAGAGTTTCACGCCATGGACGAATCCGCTTTCGCGCGCACGCCGGATTTCGTCGGGCGGCGTGTTGTCGGTCAGGTAGAGCGTCATCAGCGGCTCGAAAACGGCCCCGGCCGGCAAGGCAGCCAGGATCCGCTCCCGATAGGCGCGCGCCGCCTCCGTGGTCGTAACAGGCGGCTTCAGGTTCGGCATCACGATCGCCCGGCCGAACTGGCGCGCCGTATGCGGCAGTACCGCCGCCAGCATCGCGCCGTCGCGCACATGCAGATGCCAATCGTCAGGCCGGGCGAACGTGAGCGACGACGGAGCGCCGGCACCCACGGCGGCGGCTATTGAAGAAGGAGAAACGGTCATGGCGACGATCGGACGAAGGAGGAGGTACGAGCGAGCCGGCCCGAAGGCGCGGCGATACGAGGCGAAAAAAATACCGGCGCCGCACAGGCCGTGGAGAAAGCGCAACGCCCGGACAGGCACTCGCGCCGATTTCGCTTTTTTCGACCGGCTGCTCGGTATATGCTTCAAAAAAATATATTGTAGCGGGTCGCCCAGCGGCCCGTTCGGTTACCGCCACGAATCATGTGCCAACTTCTCGGAATGAACTGCGCCGCGCCGACGGACGTCACGTTCTCTTTCACCGGCTTTGCGGCGCGTGGCGGCGTAACGGATCATCACTCGGACGGCTGGGGCATCGCGTTTTTCGAGGACAAGGCCTGCAGACTCTTCATCGATCATCAGTCGTCGGCCACCTCGCCGATCGCCGAGATGGTCAAGCGCTATCCGATCAAGTCGAAGAACACGATCGCGCACATCCGCAAGGCAACCCAAGGCCATATCCTGCTCGAGAACTGCCATCCGTTCATGCGCGAGTTGTGGGGGCGGCACTGGATCTTCGCGCATAACGGCGATCTGCAAGGCTACCGGCCCACGTTGACGGGCGTCTACCAACCGGTGGGCACGACCGATAGCGAGCTCGCGTTTTGCGCGCTCATGCAAGGCTTGCGCGAGGCGTTCCCGTGCGCGCAGCCGCCCCTGCACGACCTCTTCGCCGCCGTTTCGGCGCTCACGCGCGAGATCACGAATTACGGCGTGTTCAACTTCCTGATGTCGAACGGCCAAGCGCTCTTTGCGCATTGCTCCACGCATTTGCACTATCTCGTGCGGCGCTGGCCATTTTCCACCGCGCATCTGATCGATGCCGACATGTCGATCGACTTCGCCCAATACACGACGCCCGAAGACCGGGTGGCCGTGATCGCCACGCAGCCGCTTACCGACGACGAGATCTGGACGGCATTCGCGCCGGGCGACCTGCTGATGTTCCAGGACGGCGATGTGGCCGCACGCACGCACATCCCCGTGCCGGCATCGGTGCTCGAAAAGGCGCGCAACCCCGCATGCGATCCGAGCGCCTCGGCGCCGCGGCATGCGAGCGGCGGCGACTTCGCCGCGGAAGCCGACGACATCGCGGCGTTCGAATCGTAGGAAAGCCACGCGTACGCTCCGGCGCGGCCCGTTCCGGCAGAAATGCCGAGCGGGCACCGGGGTGCCCGCTCGATGCGAGGCCGCAAGGGCCTCGAGCGCCTAAAGCCCGGACAGGGCTCGCCCCGGCATCAGTGGAGGATCTTGGCGAGGAAGTCCTTCGCGCGATCCGACTTGGGATTGGCGAAGAAGTCTTCCTTGCGATCGTCCTCGACGATGACGCCGCGGTCCATGAAGATGACACGGTGCGCGACCTTCTTGGCAAAGCCCATTTCGTGCGTTACGCACATCATCGTCATGCCTTCGCGCGCGAGTTCGACCATGACGTCGAGCACCTCGTTGATCATTTCCGGATCGAGCGCCGAGGTGGGCTCGTCGAAGAGCATCGCCACCGGGTCCATCGACAGCGCGCGCGCGATCGCCACACGCTGCTGCTGCCCGCCCGAAAGCTGGCCCGGATACTTGTCCGCATGGGCTTTCAGCCCGACGCGATCGAGCAGCTTGAGCCCCTTCGTCATGGCTTCGTCCTTCGAGCGGCCGAGCACCTTGATCTGCGCGAGCGTCAGGTTCTCGGTGATCGACAGATGCGGAAAGAGCTCGAAGTGCTGGAAGACCATGCCGACTTTCGCGCGCAGCTTCGAGAGATTCGTGCTCTTGTCCGTCAGAGACTGACCGTTCACGACGATATCGCCCTGCTGAAACGGTTCCAGGCCGTTCACCGTCTTGATCAGCGTCGACTTGCCCGAGCCCGACGGGCCGCACACCACGACGACCTCGCCCTTTTTGACCTCCGTCGTGCAGTCGGTGAGCACCTGGAAGTGGCCGTACCACTTCGATACGTTCTTGATTGAAATCATCTTGCGACCTTTTTCCGAAGTCCTTTCACAACGCTTGACGCGACCGAGCAAATGACGAAATACACGGCACCGGCAAAGAGCACCATCTCGACCATCGTACCGTCACGATCGCCGATATTCGTCGCCGTGCGGAAGAAGTCCGCCAGACTGATCACGTAGACGAGCGATGTGTCCTGGAACAGAACGATCGCCTGCGTGAGCAAAAGCGGCACCATGGCGCGAAACGCCTGCGGCAAAATGACGTAGCGCATCGATTGAGCGTAGGTCATGCCGAGCGCGAACGACGCGTTGGCCTGGCCGCGCGAGACGGCCTGAATGCCGGCGCGGATGATCTCCGAATAATACGCGGCCTCGAACAGCGAGAACGCAATCATCGCCGAGGCAAGCCGGATGTCGATGTCGGGGGACAGGCCGAGCACGCTTTGCAGGAACTGCGGCACGATCAGGAAGAACCACAGCAAGACCATGACGAGCGGGATCGAGCGAAATACCGTTACGTATCCCCTCGCGAACCAGCCGAGCGGCGCGATGCCCGACAAACGCATCAGCGCAAGCACGGTTCCCCAGACGATACCGACCACGATTGCGAGCACCGTGATCTGCAGCGTGATGATGGCGCCGCTCCATAGCGTCGGCAGTGCGCCTGGAATGCCGCTCCAGTCGAAATGATGCATCACTTGCCTCCAATGTAGCCGGGCAGGCGGCTCTTGTGCTCGATGAAGCGCATGACGCCCATGACAACGAGGTTGATCAGCACGTATGCGAGCGTCACCGCGATGAACGACTCGTAAGTCTGCGCCGTATAGTCGACGAGCTGACGCGCCTGAGCCGACAGATCGAGCAGGCCGATCGTCGAGGCGACCGCCGAATTCTTGAAGATATTGAGGAATTCGGAGGTGAGCGGCGGCACGATGATCCGGTACGCAACGGGCAGCAGCACGTAGCGATACGTCTGCCACTGCGTGAAGCCGAGCGCGAGCCCCGCGGCGCGTTGCCCGCGCGGCAGCGCCTCGATGCCGGAGCGCACCTGCTCGCACACGCGGGCGCCCGTGAAGAGCCCGAGGCAGATGATCGACGACGAGAAGAACTGCGCGCCTGGCGGCAATTGCTTGAACCAGGTGCCGATCGACACGGGCAGCAACTCGGGCACGACCAGGTACCAGACGAAAAACTGCACGATGAGCGGCACGTTGCGGAACACGGCCACGTAGACGGTACCGATGGCGGCAAGCCGGCGATCCTGTACGGTGCGCAGCACGCCGAAGAGCGAGCCGACGATGAGCGCGATGACCCATGCCGCGAGCGAAACGGTGATCGTCACGCGCATGCCCGACAGCAGCCAGCCGAGATAGGTCGTGGGTTCGCCCGTCGAAACCGGCTGGAGCAGAATGCCCCAGTTCCAGTGATAGGACATGATGAGGACTCCAACGAAAAGAACGGAAGAAGCCAGGCCCTACGCTTCTTCCGTTCGATTCAACTTCCGATTGCGGTGAGCGACGCTTAGTCGATCGCCTTGTCGTTCGGGTTCTTGAACAGCGCCTTCATGTCGTCGCTTTCCGGGAAGTTCAGATTCAGCCCCTTCGGCGGAATCGGCGATTCGAACCACTTCTTGTAGATCTGATCGCCCTCGCCCGACTTCTCGACCTGTGCGATTGCATCGTCGACGACCTTCTTGAACTCGGTGTCGCCCTTGCGCATCATGCAGCCGTAGGCTTCCTTCGACTGCGGCGCGCCGACGATCACGTATTCGTTCGGCGTGCGCGACTTCGCACGTTCGCCCGCGAGCAGCGCGTCATCCATCATGAACGCGACGGCACGGCCGGTTTCGAGCGTCTGGAACGACTCGCCATGGTCCTTGGCGCTGATGATGGTCATCCCCATGCTCTTGTCCTGGTTCATCTTGCGCAGCAGGCGCTCGGACGTCGTGCCGGCCGTCGTCACGACCGTCTTGCCCTTCAGATCGGCCCAATCCTTTACGCCCGAATCCTTCTTCGTCATGAGGCGCGTGCCGATCACGAAAATCGTGTTCGAGAAAGCCGCTTGCTGCTGGCGCTCGAGGTTGTTCGTGGTCGAACCGCACTCGATGTCCACCGTGCCGTTCTGCACGAGCGGAATGCGGTTTTGCGACGTCACGGGAATGTTGCGGACCTGCAGGTTCGGCAGATTCAGCTTCTTCTTGATCGCATCGACGACCTTCATCTGAAAGTCGCGCGAGTAGCCCACCACTTGCTGCTTGTCGTCGTAGTACGAGAACGGAATCGAAGATTCACGGTGACCGAGCGCGATGACGCCGGTGTCCTTGATCTTCTTCAGCGTGCCCGATTCCTGTGCAAAGGCGCTGCCGGCGGCAAGCGCGCACAGCGTAACGACGAAAAGCGCGGTCTTCTTGATCTTCATTTGCGGTGATCTCCATGGCCAAAACCGGCGCCAGTGTACCAAGTTACGTTTTTGAAAGCATCGGTATTCGTATTAATGTCGCTTAACGGTCGCACGCGGTGAACGCCAACCGATAAAGGAAGCGGGCGACATCGATCGATGCCGCCCGCGCCAAGGCGCCGGGCACGCCGCCTTGTGCGCGGCGTGCCGGACTACGGGGGAAAACTCCCGGGGTAACCGGATCAGGGGTACAACCCGCGCATTTCGCGTGCCATCAGAATGCGTTTGCACGCAACGATGAACGCAGCCGTGCGCATCGAAACACTGTTTTCGCTCGCGACTTGCCAGACGGCATTGAACGCCTCGCGCATCACGCGCTCGAGGCGCTGGTTGATCTCGTCCTCGGTCCAGAAAAAGCTCGAGAAGTCCTGCACCCATTCGAAGTACGAGACCGTCACGCCACCTGCGTTGGCCACCACGTCCGGAATGACGAGCACACCCTTGTCGTGAAGGATGTCGTCCGCGGCCGTCGTCGTCGGGCCGTTCGCACCCTCGACGATAATCTTCGTCTTGATCTTGCCTGCGTTCTTCTCGGTGATCTGGTTCTCGAGTGCCGCCGGGATCAGGATATCGGTCTCGATCGTCCAGAATTCCTCGTTGGCGACCGGATCCGCACCCGTGAAACCGCCCACGCCGCCCGTTTGCGCCACGTGAGCAAGCAGCGCGACGGTGTCGACGCCCTTCGCGTTGAAGAGCGAGCCCGTGTGGTCCTGCACCGCCACGACCTTCGCACCCGCTTCCTGAAACAGACGTGCCGCAATGCCGCCCACGTTGCCGAAGCCCTGCACGGCCACGCGCGCGCCCTCGATGTCGAGGCCCACGCGGCGCGCCGCCTCCGTGCCGACGACGAACACGCCGCGGCCCGTCGCTTCCTTGCGGCCCAGCGAGCCGCCGAGCGAGATCGGCTTGCCCGTCACGACGCCCGTGGCCGTCTGGCCCTGGTTCATCGAGTAGGTGTCCATCATCCACGCCATGATCTGCTCGTTCGTATTGACGTCAGGGGCGGGAATATCGGTGTTCGGTCCGATGATGATGCCGATCTCGCTCGTGTAACGGCGCGTGACGCGCTCGAGCTCGCCGCGCGAGAGCTTGCGCGGATCGACGCGGATGCCGCCCTTCGCGCCGCCGTACGGCACGTTCACCGCCGCGTTCTTGACCGACATCCATGCGGACAGCGCCATCACTTCGGACAGCGTCACGTCCTGATGGTAGCGCACGCCGCCCTTGCCCGGACCCCGCGAGACGTTGTGCTGCACGCGATAGCCTTCGAAGTGCGCCACCGTGCCATTGTCGAGTTCGATCGGCACGTCGACGATCATGATGCGCTTCGGGCGCTTGAGGGTTTCGATCCAGCGCGAGAGCGTGCCGAGGTACGGCGCGACACGGTCGACCTGGCGCAGGTAGTTGCCCCAGGGCCCGAGATCGTCAGCATGCAAATACGACGGAATGGATTGCGTGGTTGCAGCTGACGGCAATGGCGAAGACATGAAGACTCCAACGGTCACGGAATGGCGCCATTGTGGAAAATCGGCCTTCCGAAATCCAATGCCGATTGGTCATCCCGTTATGCGTTTTATGCATAATCGCCGTTCGAGCTACGAAGGTCCGCAGTCGCAACCATGTCCTGGTCGTGCCGACTAGGCTTCCTTGTCCGCCGCCTCCTTTGCCGCCAGCTCGTTGGCGACGACGTCCCACAAGCGGCGCACGAGCGCGTGCCGTGGATCGTCGCCCGCCGCGGCGAGCTTGTCGCGGTACAGCCGGATTTCCATCGTCAACGTGAACCGGTCCGCCGCCACGCCTCGCATCGGGCGGTCCAGCCGGATCAGCTCGCCAGCCGCCACCTCGTCCTCCACCGCGCTGTGCGGCAGGAACGCGACGCCGTGTCCCGCCGTCGCCATCGCCTTGAGCGCCTCGGCCATATCGGTCTCGTAAATACGATCGAGGTAGAGGCGCTCGGGCGCTTTACCGATGATCACCTCCGTCATCCGGCCAAGGTAGGCGTTCTGCGTGTAGGAGAGGTAAGGCACCGGCGCTTCGGCGGTACCCGGCAGCACGTAGCGTGCTTTGCCGGCGCGCCCCGGCGCCGAGAACGGGCTGATCGGCTCGAAGCCGAGCGTGAGCATGTCGTAGCGCGCGGGGTCGAGCGCCACCGGATGGCTCGGGTGGTGATAGCCCATGACGAGATCGCATCCGCCCTCCACGAGCGAAAGCACCGCGTCGTGCACGTTCAGCGCGCGCAGCCGCGTATGTACGGGCCCCATGCGCGCCTCGATGCGCTGCAGCCACCGTGGATAGTAGGTAAGCGAGATCGTGTGCGGCACCGCGAACTCGATCGTCGCGGCCGGAGCGCCGACATGCCCGCGCAACACTGTGCGCGCCTCGTGCATTTGCGAAAGCATCGCGAGCGCCTGCTCATAGAACACTTCGCCCGCCTGCGTGAGCCGCGTCGGGTACACCGAACGGTCGATGAGCTCGGTGCCAAGCCACGCCTCGAGCGCCTGGATGCGCCGTGAAAAGGCCGGCTGCGTGACGTGGCGCAACTCCGCCGAACGGCTGAAGCTGCGCGTTTCGGCCAACGACACGAAGTCTTCGAGCCATTTGAGTTCCATGCGGTGTTTCCCTGAGCCGTCGTCTGCGACGAACGGCATTGTACCGGGCGCGCCGCGCTGTTCCCGCCCCGCCCGGCTTGCCGCCGGGCCGCGCGCGCGCCGCCCGCTATGGCCCCCGTCGCCGGCATCCGGCGCAGTGTTGCCGCAACGCACCATCGCTGCGCGTGGCGCACGGCCGCAGTGCCCGCCGCGCAGCGGTGGTGCGCCCTGCCCCGCGACGGCCCCCTTTCGCCCGCTCAGGCGCGCCGGAAGGCGCTCCAGCCCCGCTGCGCATAGACCCAGGAGCCGCGCGACGCAAGCATTGGTGCCTGTCTTGCGACCTTATGGCACGGCCCTTGCGTATGCCGACCGTCGCGCTGCACCGCAAAATAACAATGCGCGATTCAACTCCAATCACTCGACGCGAGGATGTCATGAAGAACCTGCAACACGCGCTACGGAGCGGCAACTGGCGTTCGCTCCTCGCCTGTTTTCTCTATTTCGATACCGGCTTCACCGTTTGGGTTCTTTATGGCCCGCTCGCGCCCTTCATCGGCAAAGACATCGAAATGTCGGCCGCGCAGCAGGGCTTCCTCGTGGCGGTGCCCGTGCTGGCCGCGGCCATCCTGCGCGTGACGCTCGGCAACCTCTACCAGTCGGCCGACGGTCGCCGCGTCGCGCTTGCAGGCGTACTGCTGTCTGCGCTGCCGACAATCGTGCTGCCCCTGCTGCCGTCGACACCCTCGTACACGTTGCTGCTCGTACTCGGCGTGTTTCTCGGCGTAGGCGGCGCGAGCTTCGCCGTCGCGCTGCCGATGGCCGGCAGCAGCTATCCGCCGAAGGTCCAGGGCCTCGTGCTCGGCCTTGCCGCCGCGGGCAACATCGGCGCCGTGCTCGACGGCTTCCTCTTCCCGCGCGTCGCGAGCGTGCTCGGCTGGCAGTTCGCCACGGCCGCCGCGTTGCCGCTGCTCGCGATCGCAGGCCTCGCGCTTTTCGTCTGGGCGGAAGACCGCAGCGAGAAATCCGGCAGCGTGCTGCGCGCCTCGCTGTCGTTTATCGCCACGCTCGTGGGCCTCATCGTGCTGGTGCTGGCGGTGAAGGCCGGCGTATTCGGCTCGGGCAAAGCCGGCCTGCTGCTTTTGCCGGTGCTCGGCGCCGCCGGTGCGATCGCGCTGCTGCCCGCGCGCTATCGCGCGGTGCTCGCGGAGCGCGATACCTGGGTCATGATGCTGATCTACAGCATCACGTTCGGCGGGTTCGTCGGCATGTCGTCGTACGTGACGCTGCTGCTCACGAATCTCTACCAGATGCCGAAGCTCGAAGCGGGCCTCTTCATGTCGCTGCTCGCGTTCCTCGGCGCCATGGTGCGCCCGCTCGGCGGCTATCTGGCCGACCGCGTCACCGGCGTGCGCGCGCTGCTCGTGCTGCTCGCGGCCATCTCCGTCGCCGACTTCGCGTTCGCCGCCTGGATGCCGCCTCTGAACGGCGGTATCGCTCTGCTCGTGTTCCTCTACCTCGCCTTCGGCCTCGGCAACGGCTCGACCTTCCAGCTCGTGCCGCATCGCTGGAAAGGCAAGACGGGCCTGCTCTCCGGCGTCGTGGGCGCCGCCGGCGGCATCGGCGGGTTCTACCTGCCGGTCGTGATGGGCATCGCGAAGGAAAGCACGGGCAGCTATCAGATGGGTTTCGCCACGTTCGGCGCGCTTGCCGCGTGCGCCTGCGCCGCGCTCTTCGCGCTGCGCTCGCAGTGGCTCGTCTGGGCCGCGCCCGGCGCGCTCGCGCCGACATCGGCCCCCAACGCCTCGGCCATCGGCCGCACGGCACCCGCCGGCGACTGAACGCCCGCCGTCCCCCGCTCGGCGGGGGCGCGCTCGAGCGAATGAAAGGCATGCGCTGCGGCGCATGCTTTTTTTTGTTCGGCGCGCGGCGGTTCACGGCATGCTTTTCGCGCCGCGCGGCCGCCCCGCGCACCGGTGGTAAAATTCGCGATTCCCTTGCCGCTTACTACCGGGCCATCCCTCGCCCGAACGTCCCATCATGTCCGATACCCGCGCCGACACGCTTTTCGCTCTCACCGCCCTTTCCCCCCTCGACGGCCGCTACGCCGCCAAGACTGAAGCCCTGCGCGACTGGCTTTCCGAAGCCGCGTTCATGCGCCATCGCGTGACCGTGGAAGTGCATTGGCTCATTGCGCTGTCACACGCCGGCTTCACGGAAATTCCGCGCTTTTCGGGAGAATCCGAACGCTTCCTGCTTCAACTCGTCGAGCGTTTTTCGACGCACGACGCGGCCCGCATCAAGGAAATCGAGCGCGTCACCAATCACGACGTGAAAGCCGTCGAATATTGGCTCAAGGAATCGGTCAAGGGGCAGCCCGAGCTCGAGCGCGCAAGCGAGTTCATCCACTTCGCCTGCACCTCGGAAGACATCAACAACACATCGCACGGCCTCATGCTGGCCGGCGCGCGCGAACACGTGATCGTGCCAGCGCTGCGCTCGGTGCATAGCCGCCTCGTTGCGCTCGCGCGGGCGCAAGCCGAGCAACCGATGCTCTCGCGCACGCATGGCCAGCCGGCAAGCCCGACGACGCTCGGCAAGGAGATCGCCAACGTCGCCGCACGCCTCGCGCGCGCCATCGAGCGTATCGAAGCGGTGCCGATCCTGGCGAAGATGAACGGGGCGGTCGGCAACTACAACGCGCACCTGTCGGCTTACCCCGAGTTCGATTGGGAGGCGTTCTCGCGCGACGTCGTCGAAAAGCGTCTGAAGCTCACGTTCAACCCGTACACGATCCAGATCGAGCCGCACGACTACATGGCCGAGCTCTTCGATGCCGTGTCCCGCGCCAACACGATCCTGCTCGATCTCGACCGCGACGTCTGGGGCTACATCTCGCTCGGCTACTTCAAGCAGAAGACGAGAGCCGGCGAGATCGGTTCGTCGACGATGCCGCACAAGGTCAACCCGATCGACTTCGAAAATTCGGAAGGCAACCTCGGCCTCGCAAACGCCACGCTGCGCCACCTTGCCGACAAACTGCCCGTCTCGCGCTGGCAGCGCGACCTCACCGATTCGACGGTACTGCGCAACATGGGTGTGGCACTCGGCTATTCGCTGCTCGCCTACGATGCCCTGATTCGTGGCATCGACAAACTCGAGGTGAATCCGCAGCGTCTCGCCGAAGACCTCGACGCATGCTGGGAAGTGCTGGCCGAGCCCGTGCAGACGGTCATGCGCCGCTACGGCATCGAGAACCCGTACGAGCAGTTGAAGGAGCTCACGCGCGGCAAGGGCATCACGCGTGAAGCGATCCAGCAGTTCATTTCGCAGTTGGCCATTCCCGAAGATGCCAAGGCACGCCTGCTCGCGATGACCCCCGCCTCCTATACGGGCAAAGCCATCGAACTCGCCAAGCGGATCGCCTGAAGCGGAACGCGGGCGGCACCCGAGCGCGGCCGCGCGGTGCCGCGCACGGCCTGCCGCCGATCTATGCCGCCGATTCTCAAATAATAAAAACTACGGTGGCAATCCCGTTATTCCCGCCGGCGGTACGCTCGCTTCGACTTGTATCGAAGCCCCCCTGCTGCTAGGTTTTGCGGTGTAGTGCCTGCACCGCTTCCTGGAGCACCACATGTTGGATCCGCCACGCTCCGCGTACGGGGAACGCCTCAGACGCGCCCGCTCGCTCGATCGGCTGCAGTTGCCCGATCGGCCGAGAGTGGCCGAGCGGGCGCGCTCCGCCGATGCGCCGCCGCCCTCGGCATCGCGAATGATCGACCTGACCTATTCGCCCTACATTTGGCCGCCGGCAAACCGCGAACAGCCGTCATACGACTATCGAACCGCGACTGGTCTGTCGTTTCAACCGCCGCGAGATGCGATGACGCAGGCGCTGTCGCTGATGAGGGACATAGGTGCCCACGCCCCTGAAGCGCACGCGCTGCTCCAGGAAGGCAAGCAATTGTGGCTGCGGCGCGACTTGGCAGACAGATCCGCTCTCGTCGATTACTACAAGAAACTGTGGAGTGCCGAATACGGATTGGCCGGGAAAGACAGCGACCCCGACGAATACGAGAATGATCCCCGCGACCAATCGCTCGCCAGGCAGTTCATCCATGACTACGTCAGGTTCAAGAGTTCGTACCCGACCGCGGGCCGATCGAGCGCGCCGCACTGGTTGAAGCTCAACGACAACATTTATGGACGGAAATTCGAATCCGATGTCGCAAGGCAGCTCGTTCAAAGGCCGCTGCCCGACATGCTCATTGCCGCCAGGATGATGGGTCAGGCGTTCGTCAGAGAACTCGATGCCAAGCTGTATGCCGACCCCTTCCTGAAAAAAAGAAACCTCTTTCTGGCCATCTTGCAGTACCGGCTGAGCGAGGACCGACGCCCTTGGTTCGGCCGGACTCAATACATCACGGCGCTCATGAAGGCGCCGTCGATCGATTTGTTGAAGAAGGCGCTCATGGACGTCAACAACGGCTTCGACATGATCGGCGTTCCCTACCTCATCGTCAAAGCCGGCAATTCGCTGCAGACGATCGATCTCGCGCCGGAGTACCTCGAAATGTCGACCCTCACTTACGCCCGGAACATCCTTGGTCTGCGATCGACCCTGGGCGAGCGGGACGCCATGAAAAGGCCAACGAGTTCGTACGGAATCGGCTTGCCCCCGCACCCGCGATACGAGAGCGCGGGGCCGCTCGCCGAGGCCCCGGTGAACTGGACGATCGTGAAGCCGTTCCTCTCGCAACTGCGTCCGTTCGCCAAACGAGCCCTCGCCGCCGGCTACCCCGTTGTCTGCGGCTTGTCGGGCAGTACATACATCTTGACGTTCCTCATGCATTATCTGCGCCACCAGGAGCCCGATTTCAACGGGGGCGCCGGCATGCTCGCCGTACTCGCGTTTCTGAGTTTCGATGGCGGACACGCTTTCAACGAAGCGATGCCGGTCTATCACGCCTCGACCCGCCTGCCCAAAGGACCCCTTAAGCACGACGAATCCACGTGGTCGGCCTGGCGTGCAGTAGCGGGCAACTATTCGTTCCACTACAAGCAGTTAAGCGCGCTGCCGTCGTCGGAGGCAAGCCAAAAAGCGATCGATGCGGTGCTCGAACGCGCGTTGGACAGCACGCTCGATTACTTCAAGCAGCACGACGTCATGCAAAGGGCAAACAGGGAAGCGGCAGCGATCGCCCGGGCGGGCGGCAAGCAATTGCCGCCGGCGCATACCCTCGCCTTCGAATCCGACGACGACTTTTGACGTCGTCAGCCCGTTGCCCCCATTGACGCGAACCGGGGCCGGGCCGGCCGATATCCGGCGCGAGCCCGCCCGGCACCAGGGGCGCGGCGACAGCGCCTGTCGCCTCAACACCCGTTGTTCAATGCGCGACGGCCCGGGCGATGACTTCGTCGACGATCGCCTGGGGGGTCATGTCGATGCTGACGGTGACGGCCTCGTCGTCTCCGGGTTCTTCGAGCGTGTCGAGCTGACTGCGCAGCAGCGACGGGTCGAAAAAGTGGCCCGTGCGGTGCCCCAGCCGCTCTTGCAGACGCTCGTACGTTCCTTTCAGATAAACGAACCGCACGTTGCCGTCGGGCGTGCCCCCCCCTCGCAGCACATCCCGATATACGCGCTTGAGCGACGAGCAGCCAAATACGGCCGTCTCGCCCGTGTGCTCCTTTTCCTCAATCGCTTCGCGGATGGCCGCGAGCCACGGCCAGCGATCGTCGTCGGTCAGCGCGATGCCATGCGCCATCTTCTCCTTGTTGGCGGCGCTGTGAAACTGGTCGCCATCGAGAAAACCGCAGCCGAGACGCTCCGCGAGCAACTCGCCGATCCGCGTCTTTCCGGCTCCCGACACACCCATCACGATCAAAATCATGTTTCCTCCGGCCCCATGCATGTGGCCCGTCAAACGATCGCACCGAGTGCGAAGGTCAGCGCCAGGCCCAGCAGCGAGATGATCGTTTCGCAGAGCGACCAGGTCTTGAACGTCTGCCCGACCGTCATCCCGAAATACTCTTTGATCAGCCAGAAGCCACCATCGTTCACGTGCGAGAAGATCAGCGAACCGGAGCCCGTGGCGAGCACGAGCAGCTCCGGCTGCGCATGGACGCCGCCCGCGGCGGCGACCGGCGCGACGATACCGCATGCGGTCGTCATGGCAACCGTGGCCGAGCCCGTTGCCAGGCGAATCAGTGCGGCGACGAACCACCCGAAAAGCAGCGGCGAGAGCTGCGCCTGCGAGGCCACCGCGACGATCTGCTGCGAGATGCCGCTGTCGCGCAGTACACCGCCGAAGCCTCCGCCCGCGCCGACTATCAGCGTAATGCCCGCGATCGGAGCGAGACAGTCGCCGCAGAATTTCTGAATCTGCTCGCGCGTGAAGCCGCGCTTCGCGCCGAACGTCCAAAAACTCACCAGTAACGCTATGAGCAGCGCCACATCGGCATTGCCGACGAAACGCAGCAGGTCGTTCGGTACCGTCTTCGGAGCGAAAAAGAGATCCGCCCAACTGCCGACGAGCATCAGCAGCACGGGCAACAAGATCGTGAACAGCGTAATGCCGAAGCTCGGCAATTCGCGCCGCCCAGCCGCTTGGCTGCCTTGCGCACCCTCCGTCCGGTCGGTTTCGACGAACTGAGCGGCAAGCGGGTTCACCTCCGGCAGCCTGATATGGCGATGCACGAGCAGCGCAAAGAGCGGGCCGGCCACCATCGCCGTGGGCACACCGACGATGAGCCCGTACGCCACTGTCTTGCCGATGTCGGCACCGTAGGCCTGCACGGCGAGCAGCGCGGCGGGGTGCGGCGGAATGAGGCCATGCACGACCGACAGGCCCGCCACCATCGGCAAGCCGATCAGCAATAGCGACTTGCCCGTGCGCCGCGCCACGTTGAAGGCGATCGGGATCAACAGCACGAAGCCCACTTCGAAGAACACCGGCAAACCCACGATGACGGCGACGAACATCATCGCCCAGTGAATATTCTTCTCGCCGAACCATCGGATCAACGTCGTGGCGATGCGCTCCGCGCCGCCAGACTCCGCCATCATCTTGCCGAGCATCGTGCCGAGGCCCACCACCACGGCGATGTGGCCGAGCGTATTGCCGTTGCCGGTCTCGAACGATTTCACGATCTTGTCCATCGGCATGCCGGCCGCGATACCCAGTGCCAGCGAGACGATGATCAGCACCAGAAACGGATACATCTTATAGCGCGTGATCAGAAGGATGAGAACTGCGATTGCGATCACCGCATAGACCAGCAAGAGGCTGCCGTGGACCGATCCCATTGAAACCCTCCTTGTCTTTTGTCGTGCAACGAAGGCGAAGATGCGGCGGGCGGTGCGGCGCCCGGCCGTCGCTGCATTGTAGGCGGTGACTGGGAGCGGCGATAGAACCGGTTCCAAAGGAAAAACCCTCATCGGCAACGAGTCGCTGCCGATGAGGGTTGGGCGGAGAAAAGCCGCGGCGCGCCGAAGCCGCGAACAACTGGCGGCCCGGCAGCGTTTCGCGAGCGTCTCAGTGCTGGTGTGCCGCGAGTTCCGAGGCGGCTCGGGCGAGCCGCGTGACTTCGTCCCAGTTGCCGGCGGCGAGCGCCGCCTTCGGCGTAAGCCAGGAGCCGCCCACGCACACGACGTTGGGCAGCGCGAGGAACGTAGGCGCGGATTCGGGGGTGATTCCGCCGGTCGGGCAAAACTTGAGCGTCGGGAATGGGCCGTGGAAAGCCTGCAGCATCCCCACCCCGCCCGCCTGCTGCGCGGGGAAGAACTTGACGATCTCGTAGCCAAGCTCCAACGCGACGAGAATATCGGTGGGCGTCATGACGCCGGGCAACAACGGCAAACCCGCATCCTGCGCAGCCTGATGCATATCCTTCGTGAGGCCGGGGGAGACGCCGAATTGCGCGCCGGCCTTCTTCGCGAGCGCACAGTGCTCGGGCTTCGTGATCGTACCCACGCCCACGACGATGTCGGGCGAGAGCTGGCTGGCGCGTTCGATGGCCTGCAGCCCCGCGGGCGTGCGCAGCGTGATTTCGAGGACCTTCACGCCGCCTGCCAGCAACGCACGCGATACCTGCTCGCCCTGCTCGGCTGTCTCGAATGCCAGTACCGGGATGACCGGGCCGAGGCGGACGATGTCTTCGATCTTCTTCATCTTCACACTCCTTATTGCTGATTCGCGTGAACGGGCTGTTCGGACGGCTCGCCGACGAGTGGGCCGAACACCGAGGCACCCAGTTCGGCGGGCAGTGCGGCCGCCCGGAACACGCCGAACAATTCGCGGCCGAAGCCGACTTCGTTTTGCGCTTGGTGCTTCGGCGCTTCGACGGGGCGAGCCGCCCATTGAGCCTCGTCGACTTCAACGTCGAGCAGGCCGCGCTCGGCGTCGATGACGATCATGTCGCCCGTGCGAACCTTCCCGAGCGGGCCGGCAAGCAACGCTTCAGGCGACACATGAATGACGGCGGGGACTTTGCCCGATGCGCCCGACATGCGCCCATCGGTAACGAGCGCCACATGGAACCCCTGGTCCTGCAGCACCCCCAAAAGCGGCGTCAGCCGGTGCAGTTCCGGCATGCCGTTGGCGCGCGCCCCCTGAAAGCGCACGACGGCGACGAAATCGCGCTTGAGTTCGCCGTTGTCGAATGCTTCCTGCACGGCTTCCTGCGAATCGAATACGATCGCACCCGCCCGCACCGCACGATGCTCGGGTGCCACCGCCGAAATCTTGATGACGCCGCGGCCAAGCTTGCCTTGCATCAGCCGCAGGCCGCCATCGGGCTGGAACGGCTCGCCGATCGGCCGCAGCACTTTCGTGTCCGCGCTCGCTACCGGGCCGTCGACCCAGGCGAGTGCGCCATCGATGAGCCGCGGCTCCTGCGTGTAATGGGCAAGCCCCTTGCCGGCAACGGTCGTGACGTCCTCGTGCAGCAAGCCGCCCTCGAGCAGGTTGCGCACCAGGAATGCCATGCCACCGGCCGCATGGTAATGGTTCACGTCCGCCTTGCCGTTCGGGTAGATCTTGGCAAGCAGCGGTACGACGGCCGAAAGCGCGTCGAAGTCATTCCAGTCGATAAGAATACCGGCCGCGCGAGCGATCGCGACGAGGTGCAGCGTGTGGTTGGTGGAGCCGCCCGTCGCCAGCAGCGCGACGATTCCGTTGACGATCGCCTTTTCGTCGATCACATGGCCGATTGGCGTGTAGTTCCCGCGCTCGACCGTCAAATCGAGCACCCGGCGCGCCGCGGCGGCCGTCAGCGCGTCGCGCAGCGGCGTATGGGGGTGCACGAACGCCGACCCGGGCAGATGCAGCCCCATCACTTCCATCAGCAGTTGGTTGCTGTTCGCCGTGCCGTAAAACGTGCAGGTGCCGTGCCCGTGATACGCGGCCGATTCGGCTTCGAGCAGCGCCTCGCGCCCGACCTGGCCAGTGGCGAACTGCTGGCGAATCTTGGCTTTGTCATCGTTCGAAAGGCCGCTCGTCATCGGCCCCGCCGGCACGAAGATCGTCGGCAGATGACCGAACTGCAGTGCGCCGATCAAGAGGCCCGGCACGATCTTGTCGCAGATGCCAAGGCAAAGCGCCGCGTCGAACATGTTGTGCGTGAGCGCCACGGCCGTGGCCATCGCGATCACCTCGCGCGAAAAGAGCGACAGCTCCATGCCCGGATTGCCCTGCGTGATGCCATCGCACATCGCAGGCACGCCACCCGCGAACTGCGCGACGCCCCCGTTCTCGCGCGCGGCGCGCTTGATGATGTCGGGGAAATCCTTGTAGGGCGCATGTGCCGAAAGCATCTCGTTGTATGACGAGACGATCCCGATATTCGGCACGCGCTGGGCCTTGATGGCAAGTTTGTCATTGCCCTCGAGACCGGCGAAGCCATGGGCAAGGTTCGCGCACGAAAGCGCGCCCCGGGCCGGGAACCGTCCTTGCGCAGCATCGATGCGCGCGAGGTAGGCCGCGCGCGTCGGCCCGCTGCGCTCGACGATGCGCTTCGTCACTTCGATCAGCGTGGAATGCGGCGACACCATGGGGAAATGCTCCTTAGCGGAAGATGGCGCATCGCGGCGCCATGCATGTGGGGTAATCCGGCGAATCGCAAAGACGTTGCCGACATGAAAGCGGCGGTCGCGGGAATTTTAGTAGAAATACTACAAGCCCACAATGTGCAGTGCGGCAAAGATCCCGCCGCAAAGCCATTATGCTTTAGGGGCGCAATCGTCCTGCGCAGGCACCGCCATGTAGATTTTCTACACACAAAGCGCGATACTAGGTCCCGACGCCGACAACCGCCGCGCCGACGCGGCTTTTCGCCATGCTTGCCCGAATCGAAGCCATGCGCATGCATTTGCGCCCCTCCGAACGCAAACTCGCCGACTACGTGCTCGACACGCCGCGAGAGGTTCTGGACCTCGCGATGACCGAGTTGGCCGAGCGCGTGGGCGTAAGTCAACCGACGATCGCGCGCTTTTGCCATGCCCTCGGCTGCGGCGGCTTTCGCGAGTTCAAGATACGCCTTGCGCAAAGTATCGCGCAAAGCGTGCCCGCCGTTTACCGCGACGTGCGCCCCGATGAGCCGGCCCCGGGTATCGTATCGAAGGTGTTCGACCGCACGATCGGCGCGCTGATCGAGGTGCGCAACAGCCTGTCGGCGGCAAGCGTCGCCAAAGCGGTCGAGTTGCTCGCGAAAGCCTCGCGCATCGAGTTCTACGGTGCCGGCGGCTCCGGCATTGCTGCGGCCGACATCCAACACAAGTTCTTTCGGCTCGGCATTCCGAGCGTCGCGTACGCCGATCCCCACACGTACACGATGTCCGCGGCGCTGCTGGGCGCCGGTGACATCGTGGTGGCGATTTCGAATACGGGCCGCACGCGGGACATCGTCGAGGCGGCGAAATCGGCCCTCGGCTGCGGCGCAAAAGTGATCGCGATCACGCACAGCCACTCGCCGCTCGCGCGGATCGCGTCGGTGAGCCTGTCGGCGAACGTCGCCGAGGAGACCGATATTTTTTCGCCGATGACCTCGCGCATGTCGCATCTGGCGATCGGAGACATCCTGGCGGTGGGCGTGGCGCTCACGCGCGATCACGCGCGCGTGGAGCAGCTCGGGCGCGCGAAAGCCGCGCTTGCGCGCCGGCGCATCGAGTCGGAAGATTGACGCCCGGTTAAACCGCGGGAGCCGCGGGAGCCGCGGTCATGGCGATCGAAGCGCGCGAGCCGCTTGATTCGGGCCAGCCGCAGGGGCGGGCCCTCGAAGCCTGAAAGAGCCTCAAAACGGCTTGATGACGACGAGGGCGACAGCCGCCAGCATGCCGAGAACCGGCAGTTCGTTGAAGAAGCGATACCAACGATGCGAGCGGCGATTCTGCCCGCGCTCGAACGTGGCGAGCAACCGCCCGCAGTAGACGTGGTAAGCAACGAGCAACACGACCACGCCGAGCTTCGCATGCATCCACCCTTGCCCGTGGCCGATGCCGACGACGAGCCACAGCCACAGGCCGCAGACAAGCGCCGGCACGGCGATGAAAGTCATGAAGCGAAAGAGCTTGCGAGCCATGACGAGCAGCCGCCGCTGCGCGGCCGGCTCCGTCTCCATGGCGAGGTTCACGAAGATGCGCGGCAGATAGAACAGGCCCGCGAACCACGAGGCGATGAGGACGATATGAAAGGTCTTGATCCAGAGCATCGGTTCTTGTTCGTTCGGTTCATGCCTGCAAGGCGGTCCTGCGCCGGCGCAAGCGATGGATGATGGCGGCGCCGAGACGTGCGGCCAGCACGTCCAGCCGGCACTCCGCTTGCGTTACTGCCGCACTTCGCCGTGCCCGAGCACGACGTACTTGAGCGACGTCAGCCCCTCGAGGCCGACGGGCCCGCGTGCATGCAACTTGTCGTTGGAAATACCGATTTCCGCGCCGAGCCCATATTCGAAGCCGTCGGCGAAGCGCGTCGACGCGTTGACCATGACGCTCGCCGAATCGACCTCGCGCAAAAAGCGCATCGCGCGGTCGTGGTCCTCGGTGAGAATTGCGTCCGTGTGTGCCGACCCGTAGGTGTTGATGTGATCGATGGCGGCATCGATACCGTCGACAGTCTTGATGGCCAGCACCGGGGCCAGATACTCCGTGCGCCAGTCCTCCTCCGTCGCATCGACGAGCGCGAGCGCGGCCGCATCGGCGCCGCAGGCACCCTCGAGCACGGCACGAGCGGCGGCGTCGACGCGCAGCTCGACCCCCTTCTCGCGATAGAGCTTGGCGAGCGGCGGCAACACCGCGCGGGCGATACCGCGCGCGACGAGCAGCGTCTCCATCGTGTTGCATGTGCCGTAACGATGCGTCTTCGCGTTGTCGCACACCGCAAGCGCCCGGGCGACGTCCGCGCGATCGTCCACATAGACGTGGCAGATGCCGTCGAGATGCTTGATCATCGGCACGCGCGCTTCTTCGATGAGACGGGCGATGAGGCTCTTGCCGCCGCGCGGCACGATCACGTCCACGAACTCGGTCATCGTGATCAGTTTGCCGACGGCCGCGCGATCGGCCGTCTCGACCACCTGCACGGCCTCACGCGGCAGCCCTGCTGCGGCGAGCCCCTCGGCGATCAGCGCAGCCAGCGCGGTGTTCGATGCGAGCGCCTCGGAGCCGCCGCGCAGGATGGTCGCGTTGCCGGACTTCAGGCAGAGCGCCGCCGCGTCGATCGTCACGTTGGGGCGGGACTCGTAGATGATGCCGATCACGCCCAACGGCACTCGCATACGCCCGACCTGGATTCCGCTCGGACGGTACTTGAGACCATCGATTTCCCCGATCGGATCGGGCAGCGCCGCAACCTGCCGCAACCCTTCGATCATCGTCGCAATGGCCTTGTCGGATAACGTCAACCGATCGACGAAGGCGGCGTCGAGCCCTTTTTCACGGGCGCGTGCGACGTCGCCGGCATTGGCTTCCTTGAGCGACGCGGCGTCCCGCTCGATCGCCCGGGCAATCGCATGAAGCGCGTCATTCTTCGCCGCGCTGGACGCGCGCGCCATGGCGCGCGAGGCCTGCCGCGCGCGGCGGCCGATACCGATCATGTACTCGTCGATGTTCATGGTGACTCTCGTCGGCCCCACGCGCCAGGCTTGCGGGGCTTCAAATCGGATGCGGAAGATCCGAGGGGATACGAATAAAGAAAGCGTTGTGCCGATTGTAAAGGCAACGGCCCCGACCCGGCGCACGCGCGCCCGGGCAGGCGAGCGTACTCGAGCTCGCCTAAGCCGGGACAGGTCGCCTGGCCCCCGCACGCTTGCCGGGCTCGGCCACGAGCGCCGCAAGCTCGAAAAGGCCGGCCCACGGGTCGGGCGGCAGCGCGCCGCGCCGCTTTCCTGGGGGCACGCCGGCCGTCAAGCCTTTCACCTGTCGATCGAGCCCGGCCGCGAGCGCGAGCCCCTCTTCGAGCACCGGCTCGGTAAGCCGTGCAAGAGCCGGCCCGACGAGCCGCTCGCGCGGCCCCCAGACGCGGTTTTCGCGCAACAGCATGGCGAGCGGCTTGCCGGCCGCGGTGCCCCGCTTGATTCGCAACAGCGTGCGCAGTTCTTCGGTCAGCGCCCATAGCACGAGCACGGCCGCCTCGCCTTCGCCCTTCAAACCTTCGAGCATGCGCGCGAGCCGCCCGACGTCGCCTGCGAGCATCGCCTCGTTGAGCTTGAAGACGTCATAGCGGGCCACGTTCAAAACGGCGTCGTGCACCTGCTCGAACGTGAGGGCACCTTGCGGATAAAGCAGCCCGAGCTTCTGGATTTCCTGATGCGCCGCAAGCAGATTGCCCTCGACACGCTCGACGATGAACTGCAGCGAGCGCCGGCCCTCTTCGCCGGCAGTGACGCGCTGGCCCTGCTGAGCGAGGCGTTGCGCCACCCAGTTCGCCAATTGCGCACGCTCCACGGCGTCGATACGCAGCGCAGCGCCGGCCTCGGCCAGCGCCGCGAACCATGCAGCCTTTTGCATAGCCGCATCGAGGCGCGGCAGCGTGACGAGCAGCAGGACATCGGGATTGCCGGCCGACGCGAGCATCTTCAAGGCCTCGGCACCTTCCTTGCCGGGTTTGCCCGACGGAATGCGCAGCTCGATCAGTTGCCGATCGCCGAACAGCGACATCGACTGGCTCGCGCCGACGAGCGCGCTCCAGTCGAAGCTGCGCTCGACCGTGAAGACCGAGCGCTCGGTGAATCCGGCCCCGCGCGCCGCCACGCGAATGCGGTCGCAGGCCTCCTGTACGAGCAGATGCTCGTCTCCGAAGACGACGTAAAGGGCGGCTAGCCCTTTCGCCAGATGCGGTTCGAGTGCGTCGAGTCGCAGTTGCATGCGGATCGGTCGGTAAGCGAAAGCGGGCCGATCAAAGCGGCGGCGGCGGCAGCGGCGCGCGCGGTGCGACGGCCGGGGCTTGCTCGCCCGGTGCCGGGTGCAGCGAGCGCACGGCGCCGAGCCGGCGCACGAGCTGATCGACGGCGTCGTTCTGCATATCGGCATAAAGCAGATCGGCTTCCTGCTGTTTCGCGAGCGTGTACTTGCTGCTGTACGTCATCGCGCGGTTCAACGCGATGACGCTCGGCGGAATCAGCACGGCGCCGTCTGCGCCGACGAGCGAATAGGTGAGCGCGTAGTTGAGCTGATACTCCTCGGCCACGCCGAGCGAATTCAACGTGAGCGTGGACTGCCCGCGCGATTCGCGCAGCGTGAGAATGGCATCGGCGTTCGGCTGCGTGGTGACGACCACGGTGTCGCTGCCGCCTTGCACCATCCTCGTGAGACGCGCCGCGACGGGCGCCGTCGCGCCGGCGATCGCGAGGCGCTTGAAGACGTAGTCCTGCTGCCCGCGCAGCTGAAAGCCGCACGCGGCGAGCATCATGGTCCCGGCGACGAGCGCAAGAAACGATCGGCGAATCACATTGGCTCCTGATTGACCTGCTGCGGGCAGCATGGGCTGCCGTCAGACGACGACATTGACGAGGCGGCCAGGCACGACGATAACCTTCTTCGCCGGCTTGCCCTCGCTGAATCGCGCGAACATCTCATGCGCGAGCGCCGCGCTTTCGATGGCTTCGCGCGGCGCATCCTTCGCGATCGTCAGCGCCCCACGAACCTTGCCGTTGACCTGCAGCACGAGTTCGATCTCGGCCTGCTCGAGCGCGCGTTCGTCGACCTTCGGCCATGGCGCGTCGAGCAGCGTACCGAACTCGTCCACATAGCCGAGCACCTGCCATAGCGCATGCGTTGCGTGGGGCACGACCGGATACAGCACACGCAGCAGGATACCGTAGCATTCGCGCGCCACCGGCGCCTGCGCGCCCTTGGCACTCTCGAGCGCATTGAGCATCTTCATCGCGGCGGAGACGACCGTGTTGTACTGCAGCCGCTGATAGTCGAAATCCGCCTGCTTGAGCACGCCGTGGATCTCGCGGCGCAGGCTCTTGTCCGCTTCGGCGAGCGCTGCGGCGTCGAATGTGCCGCGCTGCGCGAGCGTGGCACGATGCGCATGCCCGAACGCCCACAGGCGGCGCAGGAAGCGGCTCGCGCCTTCCACGCCCGAGCCCGACCATTCGAGCTGCTGCTCCGGCGGCGCGGCAAACATCGTGAAAAGGCGTGCCGTGTCCGCGCCGTATTGATCGATGAGCAGCTGCGGGTCGACGCCGTTGTTCTTCGACTTCGACATTTTCTCGACGCCGCCGAGCACGACCGGCTGCCCATCGGCATTGAGCGTGGCGCCCACGGGGCGGCCCTTGTCGTCGTGCGCGACGGTCACGTCGGCGGGGTTGTACCAGGTCTTCTTGCCGCTTGCATCCTCGCGATAGAACGTCTCGTTGAGCACCATGCCTTGCGTGAGCAGATTCTTGGCCGGCTCGCCGAACTTCACGAGGCCCATGTCGCGCATCACCTTCGTCCAGAAGCGCGAGTAGAGCAGGTGCAGGATCGCGTGCTCGATGCCGCCGATGTACTGGTCCATCGGCATCCAGTAGTCGGTGCGTTCATCGACCATCGTCGATGCGTCAGGGCACGTGTAGCGCGAGAAATACCACGACGAATCGACGAACGTGTCCATCGTATCGGTCTCGCGCCGAGCCGCCGCACCGCACTTCGGGCACGTGCAATCGACGAAGGCCGCCGATTTGGCGAGCGGATTGCCCGTACCGTCCGGCACGAGATCCTCGGGCAGCACGACCGGCAGATCCTGCTCGGGCACGGGCACGTCGCCGCAAGCCGCGCAGTGGATGATCGGAATCGGAGTGCCCCAGTAGCGCTGGCGCGAAATACCCCAGTCGCGCAGGCGCCACGTGACCTGCTTGTCGCCGAGGCCGAGCGCCTTCAGATCGGCCGCGATGGCATCGACGGCGGCTTCGTGCGACAGCCCGTCGTACTTGCCGCTCGCGATGCAGCCGCTGCCCTCCTTTTCGCCATACCAGGGCTGCCACGCATCGGTCGAGAAATCGCAGCCGGCCTTTGCAATGACCTGCTTGATCGGCAAGCCGTACTTCTTCGCGAAAGCGAAATCGCGCTCGTCGTGCGCCGGCACGCCCATCACCGCGCCTTCGCCGTAGCTCATCAGCACGTAGTTGCCGACCCACACCTCCACGCGCTCCTGCGTGAGTGGGTGCGTGACGAAAAATCCCGTGGGCATGCCCTTCTTTTCCATCGTTGCGATGTCGGCCTCGGCCACGCCGCCGTGCCGGCACTCGTCGATGAACGCCTGCAGCGGCGCATTGCCCTCGGCGAGACGCGCGGCGAGCGGATGCTCGGCCGCGATCGCGACGAACGTCACGCCCATGACGGTATCCACGCGCGTCGTGAAAACGCGCAGCAGCTTCTGCTCGCCATCGAGCATGTAGGGGAACCCGAAGTTCACGCCGAAGCTCTTGCCGATCCAGTTCTGCTGCATGACCTTGACGCGCTCGGGCCAGCCGAGGCCGTCGAGATCGGTGAGCAGTTCGTCGGCATACTGCGTGATGCGCATGTAGTACATCGGGATCTCGCGCTTTTCGACGGGCGCGCCCGACCGCCAGCCACGGCCGTCGATCACTTGCTCGTTGGCGAGCACGGTCTGATCGATCGGATCCCAGTTCACCGTGCCGGTCTTCTTGTAGACGATGCCCTTCTCGAGCATCTTGAGGAAGAGCCACTGGTTCCACTTGTAGTACTCGGGGCTGCACGTGGCGACCTCGCGCGACCAGTCGATCGCGAGCCCCATCGACTGCATTTGCCCCTTCATGTACGCGATGTTGTCGTACGTCCACTTGGCCGGCGGCACGCCGTTGGCCATCGCCGCGTTCTCGGCGGGCATGCCGAAGGCGTCCCAGCCCATCGGCATCAGCACGTTGTAGCCGTTCATCCGCAAGTAGCGGTACATCACGTCGTTGATCGTGTAGTTGCGCACGTGGCCCATGTGCAGCTTGCCCGACGGATACGGCAGCATCGAAACGCAATAGAACTTCGGCTTGGCCGGATCTTCGACGCTCCGGTAAGCATTGGACGCGCGCCAATCTGCCTGGGCAGTGGCTTCGATGTCGGCGGGTAAGTATTTTTCTTGCATGGCGTGGTTGGGGCTTGCTGTATTCGGCCCGGGCGGCGCCGGCGAAACCGGCTCGTCGCCCGTGACGAGCGGCTCTCCCTCGCGGGCGGGGAAAAGATCGATTATACCGTCGCGCGCGCCGCCTTTACGGCTTTGCGGCTGCCGCCGATGACGGCGCGGCGCCGCTGCCCGGCAGGTCCGTGACGAAGCCGATGCGCTCGAGCCCCGCCTGCTGGGCCGCGCCCATCACCTGCGCAATGATGTCGTAGCGCGTCGCGCGCGACGCGCGCAGATGGATCTCGGGCGGCTCGGGCGATTTGCCGGCCGCGGCGAGCGCCGCGCGCACGGCCTCGAGCGTCGACGGCTGGCCGTTCCAGTACACCCGGCCGGCATCGTCGATCGAGAGCGTGATCGTCTGCGGGGTCTGGCGCGCGGGCGCGGACGATACCTTCGGCAAGTCGAGCCGGATCGCGTGCGTGAAGAGCGGCGCCGTAATGATGAAGATGACGAGCAGTACCAGCATGACATCGATGAGCGGCGTCATGTTGATGTCCGCCATCGGTGCGCCCTTGTCCTTGCCGTCGAATCCGCCAAATGCCATGTCGCGCCTCCCGTCGGACCGTCCGCCTCAAGCCTCGAGCCGCTCGTCGCGCGTGCGCCGCTCGTCCTTTCCGGGCGGGCAGACGCAGGCGTGCAAATCGCGTGCGAAGCCGTCGAGTTCTTCCGAGATCTGCCGCTGCAAACGCCCAAGGATGTTGTAGGCCAGCACGGCGGGGATAGCGACGACGAGGCCGAAGGCCGTCATGATCAGCGCCTCGCCCACGGGTCCGGCCACGTTTTCGATCATCGCCTGACCGCTCGCGGCAATGCTGCCCAGAGCGTGATAGATGCCCCACACGGTGCCGAGCAGGCCGATGAACGGCGACGTGCTGCCGATGGACGCAAGCAGCACGTGACCGAACTCGAGCCGGCGCTGCGAGGCGATGAGCGCTTGACGCAACGCACGCACGACGCGCTCGCTGCGCTCCACGCGCGCGAGCAGCGCATTGGGCGCCTGCGGATGCGCCTCGCCCGCGGCGAGCGCGGCTTCGGCAAGCGGCGCGAATACGTGCTCGCGGTCGATACGGCGCATCGCCATCACGCCATCGGAGAGCGTCGTGGCCTGCCAGAACGCCGACATTGCGCGCGGCCCCTGGCGCTTGGCCCGCACGAGCATCCAGGCCTTGGCGAGCAGAAAGCACCAACTGGCCACCGACATCGCCAGGAGAATGTATGCGACTCCGTGCGTGACGGCGTCCCCCGTTTGCAGGTAATGGAGCATGCCCGTGTTGGCCATCGATTCGCACTCCTCAAACGTCCGACGCTTGGGCGCCGGTTCAGCGCATGGCGCCGGCTACTTCAGCCCCAGCACGTCGCGCATGTCGAAAAGACCCGCGCCGCGGCCGGCCAGAAAGCGTGCCGCACGCAGCGCCCCTTGCGCATACGAAACGCGGCTCGCCGACTTGTGCGTGATCTCGATGCGCTCGCCGGTACCCGCGAAGAGCACCGTGTGATCGCCGACGATGTCGCCGCCGCGGATGGCGGAGAACCCGATCGTCGACGGATCGCGCTCGCCGGTCACGCCGTGGCGCCCATACACCGCGCAATCCTCGAGCTTGCGGCCGAGCGCGCCCGCCACGGCCTCGCCCATCATCAGCGCCGTGCCCGACGGCGCATCGACCTTATGGCGGTGATGAGCTTCGATGATCTCGATATCGTAGCCTTGTGCAAAATGGCTTGCCGCAAACTCGAGCAGCTTGAGCGTCACGTTCACGCCCACGCTCATATTCGCCGCGAACACGATGCCGAGCGTCTCGCTCGCCTTTACGAGCACCTGCTTTTGCGCCTCTTCGAAGCCGGTCGTGCCGATCACGAGCTTCACGTCGTGACGCAGCGCGGCCTCGATGTGAGCGATCGTGCCCTCGGGGCGCGTGAAATCGATCAGGCAGTCGGATGCGGCGAGCACGGCGTCGATGTCGTCGCTGAGCGCGACGCCCGTGGCCTTGCCGAGAAACGCGCCCGCGTCGTCGCCAAGCGCCGGGCTGCCCGCGCGATCGAGCGCACCTGCGAGTGTGGCGTCGGGGTCGTTCAGGACCGCTTCGATCAGCATCCGGCCCATGCGGCCCGATGCGCCTGCAACGGCGATTTTCATCGGAACAATGTCCTTATTTCATGACGATAGGTTCGCGCAGCGAACTACGCCCGGGAAAACAAAACAGCAACGCATAAAAGAAAAGCGGGCTTTCGCGCTACGCTCGGCCCGCTCGTGCGAAGGACGCCGGCGCTTTTCAGCCCCTGCTCGCCTCTTTCGCCGGCACTGACGTCAAGGGCTGGTTGCGCTGCATCGAACCATCGCTGCTTTGCGGCGAAGTCGGCCCCACGGGCTGGCTTTGATCCTGCTGCGCGGGCTGCGGCTGACGGCGCCACTGCAACTGCGGCACGGCTCCGGCCGGCGTGCCCGTGGCCGACGGAGCGCCCGAGCGCGCCGAGGAGGTCGATGGCGCCGTCGCGGGCGTCTGGTTCACGGCCCGGTTCGCGGCCTGCGCGGCTTGTGCGTTCGCATCGGCACCCTGCTCGGCAGGCTCGGGCGCAGGCGCGGACGCGGCGGCCGGTGCGCTCGCCGCGGCGACGCTTTGCTTGACCTTCGCTTTCTTGCCGCGCTTGTCGCCATCGATATCGGCGAGCAGCTCGAGCTCCGACGGCAGGTCGTCCCCGCCCTCCCAGCTCGCTACGCGATCGCCTTCGAAGTGGACGATGAAGTCACGCTGTTGCACGACGTCCGTGAAGCCGCGCTTGAAATAGAACAGATAGTCCCAACGATCGGCATGGAACATGTCCGCCAGCAGCGGCGTGCCCAACGCGCTCTTCACATCGGCGCGGGTCATGCCCACCTGCATTTTCGCGGCAGCCTCCTTGGAGACGAAATTGCCTTGCACGACGGTGATCCGATACGGCGTGATGCTCCGCGCGATACGCTGCGTGACGCTGTCGTAAGTCGAACATCCGCCGAGGAGCGTGACCGCCATGGTGGCGATCGCGACGCACTGCGCACCGCTCCCCCGACACTTCAAAAGAAAATTTGGACTCATTTCACCCACCGTGCGGGCCCCTTTTTGCATGCGACGAGACCGCGCGAGTTTCACCGAAGATGACCGGAACCGCAAAAACCCATTACTATTGGAGCCCTGCATTGTACTCTAGGGATGCCCGGCCATGACCAATCCGACAGATCTCAAAAATATCGGGCTCAAGGCGACCCTACCGCGCCTCAAGATTCTCGAAATCTTCCAACGCAGCCCGGTACGCCATCTGACCGCCGAAGACGTTTATCGCAATCTGCTGACCGATCAGCTCGACATCGGCCTGGCCACGGTTTACCGCGTGCTGACGCAATTCGAGCAAGCCGGCCTGCTGTCGCGCAGCAACTTCGAATCGGGCAAAGCTGTCTTCGAGCTCAACGAAGGCACGCACCACGACCACCTCGTGTGTATCGACTGCGGCCGCGTCGAGGAGTTCTTCGATCCCGAGATCGAAAAGCGGCAACAGACGATCGCGCAGGAGCGCGGCTTCAAGCTGCAAGAGCATGCGCTCGCGCTCTACGGTGCATGCACGAAGGAAAACTGCCCCCACCGCAAGCATTGAGACCGGCCTCGATCCGGCAGACTAAAAAGTCCTTTCCGCGTCTTTCCCTTAGCGTCTCGATCGCTTTACGCCACGCGCCCCATTGGCGCGCCCGGCACCATGAGATCGACAAGATGGGTTCGTGCATCTTCGCCACCGGCACGTCGGGATGCCGGACGGCGTATGGACGCAGCGGCAGGTCTTTCGACCGTCCGAGCGCCGTTTCCCGACGTCCGCATGGAGCTTGAGGAGTCTGCCGCGTTCCTCGGCACCCCGGGGGGCGTGGAGGATAGGCGACGATCGAAGCGATTTTCCTGCCGGAGCCCAATCGCGGCGGCGAAAAACCGAAGTTACCGAAGTCGCGAGTCGGGCTGCGCCGCTGACCGGCACGCAAGCGCCGCGCGCGGGTGGTCGCGCGGAGTCCGGGCACCCGTTGCGGGCGCCCGGAGCACTTTCTTACTTTGCCGTGGCGAGTGCAACCGCCGTATCGAGCATGCGGTTCGAGAAGCCCCACTCGTTGTCGTACCAGCTCGAGACCTTCACGAGGCGGCCCGCCACTTTCGTCAGCGTTGCGTCGAACGTCGACGATGCGGGGTTGTGGTTGAAGTCGACCGACACGAGCGGTGCCTCGTTGTAGCCGAGGATGCCCTTCAGTTCACCTTCCGACGCAGCCTTCATGATCGCGTTGATCTCTTCGACCGTGGTGTCGCGCTTGGCGATGAACGACAGGTCGACGATCGAGACGTTGATCGTCGGGACGCGAATGGCGTACCCGTCGAGCTTGCCGGCCAGCTCGGGCAGCACGAGGCCGATCGCGGCGGCCGCACCCGTCTTCGTCGGGATCTGGCTGTGCGTCGCCGAACGCGCGCGGCGCAGGTCTTCGTGATAAACGTCGGTCAGGACCTGGTCGTTCGTGTAGGCGTGCACCGTCGTCATGAGCCCCGTCTCGAGGCCGATCTTGTCGTTGAGCGGCTTGACGAGCGGAGCTAGGCAGTTCGTCGTGCACGAGGCGTTCGAGACGACCGTGTGCTCCGCCTTCAGGGCCTGGTGGTTCACGCCGTAGACGACCGTCGCGTCGACGTCCTTGCCGCCGGGCGCCGAGATCAGGACCTTCCGGGCACCGCCCTGAAGGTGCGCGCTCGCCTTGGCCTTCGACGTGAAAAAGCCCGTGCACTCCATGACCACGTCCACGCCCAGGTCGCCCCACGGCAGCTCGGCCGGGTTGCGGTTGGCCAGCACGCGGATCTTGTCGCCGTTCACGACGAGGTAGTCGCCGTCCACTGCGACTTCGGCATTGAACCGCCCGTGCGCCGTGTCGTACTGCGTCAGGTGCGCGTTCGTCTTCGCATCGCCGAGATCGTTGATCGCGACGATTTCGAGGTCGTGCTTCTTCCCACTCTCGTAGAACGCCCGCAGCGTGTTGCGGCCGATACGGCCATAGCCGTTGATTGCAACGCGAATCGTCATGCTGTTTCTCCTGATCCTCTGAAAAAAGTCCTGCGATTCCAAAAGCCCGCCGACGCAGCTGGGCGAGACCACGCCGCCGGGGGGCCGTCGGGCCTCGCGCACGAAGCGCGTGGCCCTGGGTCTGTTACGCGTCGAGCGCCGCCTTCGCCGCCGCGACGACATGCTCGACAGTGAAGCCGAAGTGCTTGAACAGCACGCCAGCCGGGGCCGATTCGCCATACGTGTCGATACCGACCACGCCGCCCTCGAGCCCCACGTACTTGCGCCAGTAATCGGTCACGCCTGCCTCGATCGCCACGCGGCGCACGCCGTGCGGAAGCACGCGCTCGCGATACTGCGCGTCCTGGCGGTCGAACACGGTAGTCGCGGGCATGGACACGACACGCGCCCCGATGCCCTCGCGCGCGAGCGGCTCCACTGCCTTGAGCGCCAGTTCCACTTCGGAGCCGGTCGCGATAAGGATGATCTTGCGCGCAACGATTTCGTCGTTCCAGTCACGCAGCACGTAGCCGCCCTTGGCCACGTCCTGGATCTGCATGTCGGTACGCTCCGAGAACGGCAGGTTCTGCCGGCTGAACACGAGGCACGACGGGCCACGATGCTCGACGGCCTGGGTCCAGGCAACAGCCGTTTCCACCGTGTCGGCCGGGCGCCACACCTGCAGATTCGGAATCAGCCGCAGGCTCGCCAGGTGCTCCACCGACTGGTGCGTCGGGCCGTCTTCGCCAAGACCGATCGAGTCGTGCGTGAACACGAAGATCGACGGCGCCTTCATCAGCGCGGCCACGCGCAACGCGTTGCGGCTGTAGTCGGAGAACGTCAGGAACGTGCCGCCGAACGCCTTGTGGCCGCCATGCAGCGCGATGCCGTTGATGATGGCGCTCATGCCGAATTCGCGCACACCGTAATTGATGTGGTTGCCCCAGTCGATGCCGTTTTCGCCGGCGCGCACGGGCTTGCTCGCCTTCCAGTTCGTCAGGTTGGATCCGGTCAGGTCAGCCGAGCCGCCAAGCAGTTCGGGCAGCACGGCCGCGAGCCCTTCGATGGCCTGTTGCGAGGCCTTGCGCGTGGCAATCGTCTCGGCGCGCTCGTTCGCGCCGGCGACGATCGCCTGCGCCTTCGCCGCCCAGTCGGCCGGCAGTTTGCCTGCCATGCGGCGCTCGAACTCGGCGGCCTCGGCCGGGTACTTCGCGCGATACTGCGCAAATGCGTCGCTCCACAGCGCTTCGCTGCGTGCACCGAGTTCCTTTGCGTCCCACGCCGCGTAGACTTCCTGCGGAATGACGAACGGCTCCCACTTCCAGCCGAGCGCTTCGCGCGTCGCGGCGATTTCCTGGGCGCCCAGCGCCGCGCCGTGCACGTCGTGCGTGCCCGCCTTCGTCGGCGCCCCCTTGCCGATCACCGTCTTGCAGCAGATCAGCGTCGGCTTGCCCGCACGCTTGGCCGCGGCAATCGCGGCGTCCACGGCATCGACGTCGTGCCCCGCCACGTCGCGAATCACGTTCCAGCCGTATGCTTCGAAACGCTTCGGCGTGTCATCGTGGAACCAGTGCTCGACGTGCCCGTCGATGGAAATGCCGTTGTCGTCGTAAAGCGCAATCAGCTTGCCGAGCTTGAGCGTGCCCGCGAGCGAGCAGACCTCGTGCGAGATGCCTTCCATCAGGCAGCCGTCGCCGAGGAAAACGTAGGTGTAATGATCGACGATCGCCGCATCGGCCTTGTTGAATTCCGCCGCGAGCAGCGCCTCGGCCAGCGCCATGCCGACGGCATTGGCAAGCCCTTGGCCGAGCGGGCCCGTCGTCGTCTCGACACCGGGCGTGATGCCGTATTCCGGATGCCCCGGCGTTTTCGAGTGCAGCTGACGGAAGTTCTTGAGCTCGGCCATCGGCAGGTCGTAGCCCGTCAGGTGCAGCAGCGCGTAAAGCAGCATCGAGCCGTGGCCGTTCGAGAGCACGAAGCGGTCGCGGTCGGCCCAGTGCGGGTTGGCCGGGTTGTGCTTCAGATGGCGCGACCAAAGGGCGACGGCGATCTCGGCCATGCCCATCGGCATGCCGGGATGGCCGGAATTCGCTTGTTGCACGGCGTCCATCGCGAGCGCGCGGATCGCGTTCGCCATCAGGGCGGTGGGAGCGGAAGACGAGGTCGTCATGTCGTGTCCGGAGAACGAGTCGAGAAAGCGGGGCCGCCGCGCGGTGGACCGTCGCGGCTGCCGGTGCCGCCGCGCTTCGCGGCGCCGCGGCAAGGCAGCAAAATAGAGCGAACGGACGAGGCTGCAAAGCTCGTCATTCTAACAGATGCCACCCCCTTGCCAGCCGTGCCGCTCGCTCGCGAGGCGCGCCGCGACGGGGCTCCGGCACCTATAATCGGATCGTGTGCCGCCCCGGCCCACTGCCCGGCGCGCCAACGTTTTTCCCGCGACCGCGACTTGCCGCCGCGGTACCGCAGCTCGCCGTTCGCTGCCCGTTGCCCGTTGCCGCTCCTTTGCTGCCCGCGACCGCCCTCATGTCCGCAATCGTCCTCAATCGTCCTCAATCTCCCCGATCGCTCCTGACCGTCCAGTGAACGCCCGCGCCCACGCTCCGCTTCTCTTCCGTCCGACCGCGGATGCCGTCTACGGTTTTCCCCATGCCCGTCGCATTGCCAGCGTCGTTTCGCCGCATCAGCGTATCGACGTGTGGGAAACAGGTCGGCTCGGCACGCTGTTTACGCTCGACGGCCGCCCGATGACTTCCACCGGCGACGAGTTCATCTATCACGAATGTATGGTCCATCCGGCGGCACTCGTACATCCCGAGCCGAAAAAAGCGCTCGTACTCGGCGGCGGAGACGGCGGCGCGGCGCGGCAACTGCTGAAGCATCCCAGTATCGAGCGCATCGTCGTCGCCGAACTCGACGAGGCGGTGGTGCAGATGGCCCGCCGCCACTTGAACGCGGTGCATCGCGGCGCGCTCGACGATCGACGCGTCGAACTCGTCATCGGGAACGCGGCGCGCTTCGTCGAGGCGACACGCGAGCAGTTCGACCTCGTCGTGTTCGATCTCACCCCGCCCGATTCGCCGGCCGCCGAGCTCTACACGGAGCACTTCTACGCCCGGCTCAAGGCGGTCATGACGCCACGCGCGGCGCTCTCGATGCATCTGGGCTCGGCCCAGTTCCATCTGCAACGGGCCGTAGCGTTGCTGCACGGGCTGCGGGCCAACTTCGCGATCGTTCACGCCATGTCGGCCTGCGTGCCGCTTTACGGCTCGTTGTGGCTGATGGCAATTGCGAGCGACACACTCGACGCCGCGGCGCTCTTCAAGAACGACATCGAAGGCCGTCTCGCGGCGCGCCGTATCGCCGAGCTGCAGTACTATGGCGCGGGGCTGCACCCCGCACTGTTCGCACTGCCGCAAGCCCTCGGCGATGCGCTCGCCGGCCGCCGCACGGCTTGACGCAGCGGTACGCGCCGTTCGCCACTCCATACTTTGAACGAAGTCGTCCCATGCCCCGCTTTTTTGTCGACATGCCCTTGCTCGTGGGCGACGTCCTCACACTGCCTGATGAAGTCGCGCGCCACGTCCAGGTGCTGCGCCTGGCTCCAGGCGATTCGCTCGTGCTCTTCAACGGCCGCGGTGGTCAGCACGCGGCGCGCCTCGTCGAGATCGGCCGACGCCACGCGCTCGCGGAGGTCGGCGAATTCTCGCCGATCGATGCCGAGCCGCCGTACGAGATTGCGCTCGCCCAGGGCATTGCCGGCGGCGACAAAATGGACTGGCTGATCGAAAAGTCCGTCGAGCTCGGCGCCGCGCGCGTCGTCCCACTTTCGGCTGCCCGCAGCGTCGTGCGGCTCGCGGCCGAGCGCGCGCAGCGCCGGCAAAGTCACTGGCAGGCGCTCGTGCGCGCCGCCTGCGAGCAATGCGGGCGTAATCGCATTCCCGAAGTGGAGGCGCCGCAGGAGTTCGGCCGCTGGCTCGACACGTTGTCCGCCGAAGCGTCCGAAGGCGAACTCCGGCTCATGCTCTCACCGCGCGGGGCACGTTCGCTGCACAGCCTGCCCGAATCGCCGCCCACCGGCCGCGTGACCCTGCTCGTGGGGCCCGAGGGCGGACTCGCACCGGAAGAGGAAGCGGCGGCGGGCCAACGCGGATTCGTCGCGCTAGCGCTCGGACCACGCGTGCTGCGCACGGAAACGGCTGGCATGGCCGTGCTCGCGGCGCTGGCCGCGCGCTGGGGGGGCTGGTAGACGCCGCGGCAACCCACGGCGGAGGGAGCCGGCGCGCCCGCCGCCGACGTCATGGGGAAAGCAACAAAGACAAAGCCCGCTCACCGGCGGGCTCTGACGGAACCAATGCAACAGCACCCACGGTGCCGTGCGCGCCTGAGAACCCTCAGGCAAACGAGTAAAACACGCGGAACGCGACCTTGCGCTCGGCCCAGAATTCGGCGGCTTCGCGGAACACGTCGAGCAGCGTCTCGCGCCCTTCCTTGTCGAACTTCTGAGCGATCGGCAGGCCCTCGAGCACGATGACAAAGCCGGGCTGAGCACCCGCCTTGTGCACGAGATCGGTCAGGCAATCGTAAAGCGCGTCATAGTTCTTGCCGAAGTGCTTCGGGAACAGAAATGAAGTGGCGATGGTTTCGAGAACTTCTTGCTTCGAAGCCGCGCATGCGCAGTACGCATAGAGAAAATGCTGGCCAAGCCGGCTTGCCTCGTCGGCGAGATCCTGCACGCGGAACGCCCGGATCGACTGCACGATATTCGGCCGCACCGTCGCGAATAGGCTCATAGGCTCCTCGTTCGATGAATGCCCGGGCTGCCCTTCGCACCGCAGGCTCTGACCGTTCTCGGCCGCCCGCATCTGCATGACGCGCTGAAAAAGATTGCCGTCGCCGGCCGCGAACAGATCCGGTGCGACCGAAGCGTCGTGCGCGTAGATGTTGTCGCTCATGCCGCTCATCCCGATGTCATTCAACAATACGTTTAAAACTGTTGTAGTGGTCACCCGTGTAATAGCAGTTGTCGGCGCGCTGCGGCGGACCGCCGCAGACGATGCGCCGGGCGCCGCGGTTTCTCGCACGCTGCGTGGGGACCGTGTACTCGTGGTAATAGCCTCGTTCGCGGGGCGGCAACCGCTTCTCGAAGTTGCCGAACACCGTGCCGTCTTTCGCATACGGATAAGGCCCGCCGGACGCGATCAAGTTCAATGTGTCCCGCGCTTCGCGAGGCAACCGGGAACGTGCGACCGTGCCCGGAGCCTGCGCCCCGAAGACCGGGGCGCCCGGCTCGCGCGCCGATGCAACGCCCGCCTGCTGCGCCGCGAACGGCAGCGCAAGAGGCCCGACGTTGCCGAAAAAGACCGTGAACGCGAGCGCGCCGGCCTTCCACCAGCGAGCCCGCGCCTGCGCCGTGCCCCTGGTCGCGCCCTGTTGCGCGCTCATCGTCTGACCCGTTTTCCCTTCGTTTCGATTCTTGACGTGTGACAGCCACGAAAGGTGAAAGGTTATCTCTAACGAGGCGCAGAAGCAATCTTTGTCTGGAAAATGAAAGGTTTGCGTAAAAGGGCCATATCACTCCCGGTCCGTCCGTCGGCCACTTTTTACGTTCGCCCCATTAAAGAGATAAGACAAATTTAGCCTGATCAGGATAAGATCGCAAATGACGTAACCCGGTGGCGGCGAGTTTTGCCTCCTCGCCGTATGGGCTGTACCGGGGACGTTGTTTCACGCTTTTGGGCGGTATTTCTCTCTGTTTTTTCGCCCTCGGCGTGCCCATTGCGGGCACGCCGTTTTTTTTTGCAGCGTCAGATCAACGCGCGGCGCTGACGTCCGCCACGAGCAATGCCGTCATGTTGACGATCCGGCGCACCGTTGCCGAAGCCGTCAGCACGTGAACGGGCTTGGCGGCGCCGAGCAGGATCGGCCCGATCGCCACGTTGTTGCCGGCCGCTGTCTTGAGCAGGTTGTAGGCGATGTTGGCCGCGTCGATATTGGGCAACACGAGCAGGTTGGCATCGCCCTCGAGCGTGGACTCGGGCAGTACCTCGCGGCGCAGGTTCGCGTCGAGCGCCACGTCGCCGTGCATCTCGCCATCCACCTGCAGATCGGGCGCCCGTACCTGCAGAATCGCGAGCGTGTCGCGCATCTTCTGCGCCGACGGCGCGTTGCTCGTGCCGAAGTTCGAATGGGAGACGAGTGCGACCTTCGGCTCGATGCCGAAGCGGCGCACCTCTTCGGCCGCCATGATCGCGATCTCGGCCAGTTGCTCCGGGGTCGGATCGACGTTCACGTGCGTGTCGACGAGAAAGATCTGCCGGCCCGGCAGAACGAGCGCATTCATCGCCGCATAAACGCTGCACCCTTGCCGCTTGCCGATCACCTGGTCGATGAAGTGCAGGTGGCGATGCGTCGTGCTGATCGTGCCGCAGATCATGCCGTCCGCCTCTCCCTTCGCGAGCAGCATCGAGCCGATGAGCGTCGTGCGCCGGCGCATCTCGAGCTTTGCCATCTGATGGCTGATGCCCTTGCGCGCCATCATGTGCGCGTAGGTCTGCCAGAAGTCGCGGTAACGCTCGTCGTGCTCGGTATTGACGACGGTAAAGTCCACCCCGGGCGTGAGCCGCAGGCCGTAGCGCTCGATCCGGCTTTCGATCACCGACGGGCGCCCGATCAGCACGGGAGTGGCAATTTTCTCGTCGACGACGATCTGCACGGCGCGCAGCACGCGCTCCTCCTCGCCCTCCGCGAACACCACGCGCTTTCTCTCGGCCGGCAGCGAACGCGCCTGCTGAAAGATCGGTTTCATCGTCGTGCCGCTGTGATAGACGAATTGCTGCAGATGCTGCTTGTACGCCTCCATATCCTCGATGGGGCGCGTGGCGACACCGCTGTCCATCGCGGCCTGGGCAACGGCCGGCGCGATCTTGACGATGAGGCGTGGATCGAACGGCTTCGGAATCAGGTACTCGGGGCCGAACGAAAGATCCTGAATGCCGTAAGCCGTTGCCACGACATCGCTTTGCTCCTGGCGGGCCAGCCCGGCAATCGCGTTGACCGCCGCGATTTCCATCTCGCGCGTGACGGTCGTCGCACCCGCATCGAGCGCGCCCCGGAAGATGAACGGAAAGCAGAGGACGTTGTTGACCTGATTCGGATAGTCGGTGCGGCCCGTGGCCAGCACCGCGTCGGGGCGCACTTCGAGTGCGACTTCCGGCAGTATTTCGGGCGTCGGATTCGCCAGCGCGAGAATCAGCGGCCGTGTTCCCATCGTCTTCACCATCTCGGGCTTGAGCACGCCCCCGGCCGACAGCCCGAGGAAGATGTCGGCGCCCTCGATCACCTCGGCCAGCGTGCGCGCGTTCGTCTCGCGTGCGAAGCGCTCCTTGTCCGGATCCATCAGCTCGGTGCGTCCCTGATACACGACGCCAGCCAGATCGGTCACGAAGATGTTTTCGAGTTGCAGGCCGAGATCGACGAGCAAATCGAGGCAGGCAAGCGCTGCGGCGCCGGCACCCGATGCGACGAGCTTCACCTTCGAGATGTCCTTGCCGACGACCTTCAAACCGTTGGTGACCGCGGCCGCCACGACGATGGCGGTACCGTGCTGGTCGTCGTGGAACACCGGAATCTTCATGCGCTTGCGGCACTCGCGCTCCACGATGAAGCAGTCGGGTGCCTTGATGTCTTCCAGGTTGATCCCGCCGAAGGTCGGCTCGAGCGCTGCGATCACGTCCACGAGTTTGTGCGGGTCGTTCTCGTTGAGCTCGATGTCGAAAACGTCGATACCGGCGAACTTCTTGAAGAGCACGGCCTTGCCTTCCATGACCGGCTTGGAGGCCAGCGGGCCGATGTTGCCGAGGCCGAGCACGGCCGTGCCGTTCGTCACGACGCCGACGAGATTGCTGCGCGCGGTGAAGCGGGCCGCGTTGAGCGGATTTTCGACGATCTCCTCACAGGCGAACGCCACGCCCGGCGAATACGCCAGCGCGAGGTCGCGCTGGTTGATCATTTGCTTCGTAGGAGCGACCGCGATCTTCCCGGGGGTGGGGAACTCGTGATAGTCGAGCGCGGCTTCGCGTAGTTTCGTCTTGGCGGGATTGGTAGACATGAGGGAAAAGTCCGGGCTTCGGTGCAGATTAGAATAGGAATTCGAACGCATTGTAGCGCCAAACCCCAGGGCGACCTTGAGCGCACCGGGGCCGACCCCGGCGCCCGTCGTCCCGAAAACTGCCCGAGAAGCCACCGCCCCGGCGTCTTTTCGCGCCCTTTTGCCGCTTGATCGATGCCGATTTCAGAGTTTTCCCTCATCGAACGCTTCTTCGGAAGCCGCGCCCGCCGCGCGCTCTCGTCCTCGGTGCTCGGCATCGGCGACGATTGCGCGCTGATCGCACCCACGAGCGGCCAGTTGCTGGCGATTTCGACCGATATGCTCGTGGCGGGCCGCCATTTCCTGCCCGACGTCGACCCATGCGCGCTCGGCCACAAGGCGCTTGCCGTCAACCTGTCCGATCTGGCTGCGATGGGTGCCGCCCCGCGCGCGTTCACACTCGCCATGGCGCTCGAAACACCCGACGAAACATGGCTCGCGGCCTTCGCCGACGGGCTTTTCGCCCTCGCCGAGCGCTTCGGCTGCGAACTCGTCGGCGGCGATACGACGCGCGGGCCGCTGAACCTCTGCCTCACGGTGTTCGGCGACGTGCCGGCAGCCGACGCCCTGCGCCGCGACGCGGCGCGCCCCGGCGACGACATCTGGGTATCCGGCACGCTCGGCGACGCCCGCGCCGGGCTCGCGCTCGCGCGCGGCGAATGGTCTTCCGGTGCGCTCGACGAAGCCGATGCGCGGCAGTTGCTCGACGCGCTCGAGCGCCCCGAGCCTCGCGTCGCCCTGGGTCTTGCGCTGCGCGGGGTCGCGCATGCGGCGCTCGACATCTCCGACGGTCTGGCAGGCGACCTGGCTCACATTCTCGAGCGCTCGGGCGTGGCGGCCCGCGTCGACGTCGACGCCGTGCCACGCTCGCGCGCATTGGCGAAGTTCGCTCCCGAAACCCAGTTGCACTGCGCGCTGGCGGGCGGAGACGACTACGAGTTGTGCTTCACGGCGCCGGCCTCGGCGCGCGCCGCGGTGGCGGCAGCCGGAGCGGCCTCCGGCATCGCGGTCACCCGCATCGGTACAATAGTCGCTTTAGGCAACGTTTCGGACGAGCCCGCTATTGCATGGCACGACGCCTCGCAAGCGCCGCTCTCGCTGAAGCTGCACGGTTTCGATCACTTCGATGCAAACTGACCTCCCCGAGCCGCCGCTTGGCGATGGCGCGGCTGACCGCCCGTCGGCCGCCAAACCGCGGCGCGCGAATGCGCGCTTCATGCTCTCGCATCCACTGCACTGGATTTCGCTCGGCTTCGGCAGCGGACTCTCCCCGATCGTGCCCGGTACCATCGGCACGCTCTTTGCCTGGGTATCGTTCGCCGCGCTGGCCGGCCACCTGACCGTAGCCGAATGGGGCACCCTCATCGTTGCCGGCTTCGTGGCGGGCATCCCGATCACCGATTTCACCGCGAGGAAGCTCGGCATCGACGATCCGTCTCCGATCGTCTGGGACGAGATCGTCGCGTTCTGGCTCGTGCTGCTCTTCGTGACGCCCGTGACATTCGTCGGGCAGCTTTGGGCTTTCGTGGTATTCCGCTTCTTCGACATGGTCAAACCGCCACCAATCCGATATTTCGATCGGCGGTTTTCGGGCGGTTTCGGCATCATGATCGACGATATCGTCGCGGCGTTTCTGACGCTGCTCGTCATCGCGCTCTGGCGCATGACGATCTGACCCACTCACGCCTGCCGGATGACCGCATATGCCCACCGATTCAGTCGTTCACCAACTGGCCGTGCGCGCAGGCAATAAGCTGCGCGAAACCCGTCTGATGCTCACCACCGCGGAGTCGTGCACAGGCGGCATGGTCGCCACCGCGATCACCGACATCTCCGGCAGCAGCGGCTGGTTCGAGCGCGGCTTCGTCACCTATTCGAATCAGGCCAAGACCGAGATGATCGGCGTTCCCGCCGAACTCATCGACAAGCACGGTGCCGTGAGCGAGCCCGTTGCGCGCGCAATGGCCGAAGGCGCGCTGCGCAACAGCCGCGCGCAAGTCTCGCTCGCGATCACAGGCGTGGCCGGACCCGGCGGAGGAACCGAAACGAAGCCGGTGGGGATGGTGTCGTTCGCCTGGAGCAACCGGCTCCATACGTCGGTGGAAACGCTCGTCTTCAAGGGCGACCGCGAGCAGATCCGCGTGCAGGCGGCCGCGCATGCGCTGCGCGGCCTGCTTGCATTGCTCGAGGAAAACGAGCGCTGAGCCCCCTTGGGGCGCTCGAATCGCGGCGCCGTCCGGCCCGCCGCGATCCTCGGCTCAGCGGCCAATTCAGCGATAAAGATTGATCTTGTCGCGCGTTTGCCGGGCGGCAAGGGCGGCGGCCTCGGCGAAATCTTCGCCGAGGCCGGCGTAGAGGATTGCGCGCGACGAGTTGATCATCATGCCCGTGCCGTTTGCCGTGCGGCCGGCTTTCACCGTCGCCTCGACATCCCCGCCCTGCGCGCCGATGCCCGGTATCAGGAGCGGCATGTCGCCGACGATGCCGCGCACCACCTCGATTTCCTTCGGAAACGTCGCGCCGACGACGAGCGCGAGTTCACCGCTCGCGTTCCACTTCCGTGCGGCCAGCTCCGCGACGACCTGATAGAGCGGCCGGCCGCCCGTATCGAGGAACTGCAGGTCCGAGCCGCCCGCGTTCGACGTGCGGCACAGCACGATCACGCCCTTGCCCTCGTGCGCGAGATACGGCTCGATCGAATCGAAACCCATGTACGGATTGACGGTTACCGCGTCGGCGCGATAGCGCTCGAACGCTTCGCGCGCATACTGCTCGGCCGTACTGCCGATATCGCCCCGCTTCGCGTCGAGAATCACGGGCAGCCCCGGGTGTTTCTCGTGGATGTGCGCAATCAGCGCCTCGAGCTGATCTTCCGCGCGGTGCGCGGCGAAATAGGCGATCTGCGGCTTGAACGCGCTCGCGAAAGGCGCCGTCGCATCGACGATCGCGCTGCAAAAAGCGAAGATCGCATCGCTGCGGCCCTCGAACGCGGCCGGAAAGCGCGACGGCTCGGGATCGAGCCCCACGCACAGCAGAGAATCGGTGCGCCGCCAGGCTTCGTTGAGTGTGCGGACGAAAGAGGAAGTGGAAGACATGACTGACGCTCGAGCAAGCCGGTAATCGAAAGAGGCGCCTATTCTACCCGGCCGCCCGGCCGCGCCGTCCGCTCGCGGCCCCGCGCGGACGCGTTGCCGAAAAAACTACGGCGCCCGGACACTCACACGCCGACGCGCGAAACCGTGAAGCGAAATTCGCGTGTGAGCCCCTCCCCCGGCGCCAGCACCGTCATGCCGTGCGCGTCGGCGCCGCCCGGCAGATTCACGGCGTTGATCGGATGATCGACAGGCTCGAAGCAGAAGAAGTCCTCGCCCGGTGGCGTGTAGAGCACGTAGTAGTCGGCATTCGCCGCGATCGTGAGCGAGAGCCGCTTCTCCGGCCAAACGACGGCCGCATGGCCGCTCCAGCCCGTGAACGCATGATTCACGAGCGCACCCGGCAGCGGGTAGGCCACGCCGAACTGCCAGGCCGGCGGCACGGGCACGTGTCTCACCGGCAGCCAGTCGTCTCCCGACAGCCAGAGTCCACCCGCCGCCGCCGACAGATGTGTCTCGCCATGGCGCGGCAGGAATGGATGCAGGCCGAGGCCGAACGGCAGCGCCTCCCGGCCGGCGTTTTCGGCGGACAGCGTGACGACGAGCGTCGCGCCGTCGAGCTCATAAGCGAGCGTCGCACGATAAGCGTACGGCTTGCCGCGACTGCGATCGAGCGCGAGGGTCGCGTTCGCCGGCCCGCTTTCGACGAGTTCCCATGGCTGCAGCCAGCCGTCGCCGTGGATGGGCAGCGGCTCGGCATCGCGATTGCGCGGCACCGAGACGTGTCGCCCGCCGAACCTGAACGACGCGCCGCCGATCCGGTTGGAGTACGGCACGAGCGGATAGCAGGCGAGTGCGTTCGGATCGGTATCGCCCTCGATCGACACGGCTCGCCGGAAAATCGGCGTGGTGACATCGCCGTTGCCGCGCCAGTCGAAGCGGGTGACGGCGCCGCCGAGCGAGGGAGCGATGTCGAGCCTCAGCTTCGAGTTCGACAACGACAGCGTCGCGCTTTGCGGTGCGCCGCCGAGGCCACGCGCCAGCACGGCGGTGCTCGGGCCGGGGCGCACCGGTTGAGTCAGTGCGGCCAGCTTGGCGCGGCGCGCCGCCGAGGGCGTGGTGGCCCGTGCGGCAGGGGCGTCGGAGTTCGCTGCGGTCATGGTCTGCTCCTCGAGAGGCTACCGGTCGGACGGCTAAAGACGATCGATCACGCTTGCCGCCTTTGTCTGTCGATGCGGGGAGTCGGTTCCTCAGCCGAGTACCGCCCCTCCGCTTTTACGTATCAGGCGCTTACGCCCAGAAACACCGGCTCGGGCAAGCCGCGGCGCGCGCTCGTGGCCGCGAACACGCCGCCCGTGCCGCGCTCGGCGGCGAGCGTGGCCGCATCGAGGCCAACACGCGCCGTCGTCACGAACACGGTGCCAAGGCGCGGCCCGCCGAATGCGACACAGCTCGGTTGCCGCGCCGGTACCGCGATGCGCTCCGTCTCGCGACCGCCGGCGTCATAGCGCACGACGCAGCCGGCGCCCCAGTGCGCGTTCCAGAGCCCGCCCTGCGCGTCGACGGCCGAGCCATCGGGCTCCCCGAGCGCGCCGTCGAGCCGCGCGAAAAGCCGTTGCTCGCCCGTGCGCCCATCGGCGCCATACTCGCAGGCGTGAATCTCGCGCGTGGGCGAATCGCAGAAATACATCGTCCGCCCGTCGGGGCTGAACGCCACGCTGTTCGAAATCGCGGGCGCCGGCAAGGGCAGCCTTTCCACAGACAAATCGTGGTTGAGCCGGTAGAACCCGCCGATCGGCTGCGGGCTGGCAGCCTCGTCCTTCGTGCCGAACACAAAGCGTCCCTCGCGATCGCAGCGCCCATCGTTCAGGCGCGTGTCGAGCCCGGGCTCGATCGCGGCGATCGTCGACACATCGCGCGTGACCAGATCGAAGAACGCGAGCCGGCTTGCGAGGCCGATGAGCAGCACGTGCGGATCCGCGGTCAACGCGAACGTGGCAAGCCGCTCGGGCATGCGCCATGACTGGCGCTCGCCCGTGGCCGGATCATGACGCCAGAGTCGGGCGCCCTCGATGTCGGTCCAGTAAAGCCGGCTCGAGCGCGCGCACCAGAGCACGCCCTCTCCGAGCGCGCATTTCGTGTCGATGGCAAGAGCGGCGCGAGCCGCAGGCCGATGCGCGTCATCCGTCATGCCCAGCCTCCGTCGACGATGAAGTCCTGCGCCGTGATCATGCGGCTGTCATCGGCCGCGAGAAAAAGCGCCATGCGGGCAAGGTCTTCGGGCAACAGTTCGCCGTCGAGACACTGGCCGGCCTTCAGTGCGCGCAGGCCCGCTTCGTCGAGCCACAGCTGCCGCTGCTTCTCGGTCATCACCCAGCCCGGCACGAGCGTGTTCACGCGAATGCCGAACGGGCCCAAATCGCGCGCGAGCCCGCGCGTCAAGCCGGCAATCGCCGCCTTGGCCGTCACGTACACGGGGTAGCCGCCGTTTTTGAGCATCCAACTGATCGAACCCAGATTGATGATCGAACCGCCGCCAGCGAGTTTCATGTCATCGACGACAGCCTGCGCCGCGAAAAACTGGTGGCGAAGATTGACGGCGATGCCCGCATCGAACGATTCGGGCGTGACCTCGGCAATCGCGTGACGCTTGTCGTTCGCCGCGTTGTTGACGAGCACGGCGATCGGGCCGAAGGCGCTTCGCGCATCGGCGATCGCGCTTCGCAACGCATCGACGTCGGTGATGTCGCAGGCAAGAAAAAGCGGCTTGGCGCGCGCGTCGCCGAGCGCATCGGCCAGAGATTCTCCCGCGCTCGCGTCGATGTCGCAAAACGCCACGCGCGCGCCTTGCGCGGCGAAGTGGGCGACGAACGCGGCGCCTATGCCCGTCGCGCCCCCGGTAATGAAGACCGTGCGGTCGACAAGGCTCGGGTAGCGCGCGAAGGGTCCCTCTTCCGGGTGATCGGGAAGCGCCATCTTGATTGATCTCCGTCGGTATCGAAGGCCGCGTCAGTCGCGCGAGCCGCGGTTCTTCAACTGGTCGAGCAGCACGGCTGCGAGCAGAATGGCACCGCGCACGAGATATTGATAGAACGCATCGATATTGAGCAGGTTCATGACGTTCTCGACCGTACCCATGATGAGCACGCCGATCACGACGCCGGAAATCGTCGCCCGGCCGCCCAGCAGCGAGACGCCGCCGAGCACGCACGCCGAGATCACGTTGAGCTCGAAGCCCTGCGCGGCATTCGGCTGGCCCGACGTGATGCGCGACGCGAGAATCACACCGGCGAGCGCCGTCACGGCGCCTTGCACGAGGAAGATGATGACGCGCGTACGTTCGACGTTGATGCCGGCGAGACGCGAGGCTTCGGGGTTGCCGCCGATCGCGAGCGTGTTGCGGCCATACACCGTCTGATTGAGCAACACGCCGAAGACGATGAAACAAACGAGCGTGACCCAGATGGGCAGCGACACGCCCGCGAGCGTGAAGCCGCCGAGGGCAATGAACGTATCCGACGACACGCCCACCGCCTGACCATGCGAGACGATGAAGCCGAGGCCGCGCACGATCTCCATCGTGGCAAGCGTCGTGATCAGTGCGTTGATGCGCAGATAGGCGATGACGGCACCATTGACGAAGCCGATCACGGCACCGGCCGCCACCGCGGCAAGAATCGCGAGGAACGTGTTGTCGGTGGCATTGAGCACCATCGCGCAAAGCACACCGGCAAACGCGACGGTCGAGCCGATCGAGAGATCGAAGTCGCGCGAGGCCAGACAGAACATCATCGTGCACGCGACCATGCCGATCTGCGAGATCGACAGTGCGAGGCCCAGCATGTTGTCGATCGAGAAGAAGTGATCGACCGTCAGCGACGTCGTGATGAACATCACGGCGAAGATGAGAATGAGGCTGTACTCGGTGATCTGCTGCCACCACTTCTGCCGATCGTTCGGCTGCGGAATCAGAGCTTCGGCCGCATGCTTGGCTGCCGAGCTCGCGAGGTTTTCTCTTGCTTGCATTTCGTCACTCCTTCGCCCGTTCGCAACGGGTTTCACGTTCTGCCGTGCCGGAAGCGGCGTGGTGCCGGCCGGCTCGCCCGCACGCGGGCGCTTCCCCTGTTCATGCCGCTTGCGCGGCGTCCTCCGACGGCGCTCCCGCGCCCTGCGGCAGCGCGAGGTTCAAGAGCGCGGCCTCGGTCGCTTCCGCGCGGAGCAGTTCGCCCGAGACGCGGCCTTCGCGCATCGCGACGATGCGATCGGACACGCCCAGTACTTCCGGCAATTCGGAAGACACCATGACCACCGCGCAGCCGCGTTCCGCCAGCTCGTAGATCACGTTGTAGATCTCGTGCTTGGCGCCGACGTCGATGCCGCGCGTCGGCTCGTCGAGGATCACGACCTTCAGATCGGGTTCCGCGAGCCAGCGCGAAAGAATCGCCTTTTGCTGATTGCCGCCCGAGAGCAGCCGGATCTTCTGACGCCGGTTGGGCGTCTTGATCTTGAGGAGCTTGATGAAGCGCTCCGCCGTCTCCGCTTCTTTCGCGCGGTCGAGAAAAAGCCCGGCGCGCAGATCGTGGCGGCGGCAGCTGATATTGATGTTTTCGGCCACCGAGGCCATCGCGACGATGCCTTCTTCCTTGCGGTCTTCAGGGCACAGCACGATGCCGTTGCGAATCGCATGCTGAGGGCTTTTGACGTCGACCGGCCGGCCGTCGAGTTCGATGCGCCCGCCGCGCCGCTTTTCGGCACCGTAGACGAGCCGCATCAGCTCGCTTCGGCCCGCGCCGACGAGACCGAAAAAGCCGACGATTTCACCGGCCCGCACGTTGAAGCTCGCGGGTGCCGAGAGTCCATGGCCCTCGACGTCGGTCACGGTGAGCCGAACGTCGCCGAGCGCGCGCGGCCGATAGTCGTAGATGTCCGTGATCTCGCGGCCCACCATCTCGGCGACGAGCGTCTCGCGCTTGACCTCGCTCATCGCGCTGTGCGACGCGACCTTGCGGCCGTCCCGGAAAATCGTGCACGAATCGCAAAGCGCATAGATCTCGTCCATGCGGTGCGAAATATAGATGAGCGCCCGGCCTTCGGCCTTCAGGTCGCGCACGAGCTTGAAAAGCACCTCGGTCTCGCGGTGCGAGAGCGAGCTCGTCGGCTCGTCGAGCGCGATGACGCGCGCATTGCGCAAAAGCGCCTTGCAGATCTCGACCATCTGACGCTGCGCGATCGAGAGCCGGCCCAGCCGTGCGTTCGGGTCCAGATCGACGCCCATCGCGGCGAGCCGCTCGCGCACGAAGCGCTGGGCGCCGCGCTTGTCGACGAAACCGAGCGCGTTCGGCAGGCGGCCGAGCAGCAGGTTTTCCGTGACCGTGAGGTCGGGCACGTATTGCAGTTCCTGATGGATCACGGCGACGCCGGCCGCAATCGACGCCGCGGCGCTCGAAAAACGTACCTCGTTGCCGTCGATCATGAGGCGCCCGGAATCGGGTTGATACTCGCCGCCGAGCACTTTCAAAAGCGTCGACTTGCCGGCGCCGTTCTCGCCCATGAGGCCGTGCACCTCGCCCGCGTTCACCTCGAAGGAGACGCCGTCGAGCGCACGCACGCCCGGAAAGACCTTGCCGATGTTGTCAAAACGCAGCGTTGCTGACATATCGCTTCACCTTGCACTGAATGAATCGTCTCGCCGGCCGAGGTCGGAGCCGGAGCGACCGCACGCGCGACCGCACCCCGCCCTTGGCCGGCGAGCACCGCCATGCTTACTTGGCGGCGAGGCCCATCTGCTCGCGGACCTGGCCGACGTTCTCACGCGTGGCAAGCATGCCCTGCGTCAGCGTGAGCTTGGGCGGCTCCTTGCCGGTGGTGATCCACGTGTACATCAGCTCCGACGTTTCCTCGCCATGACGCTTCGGGCTGATGATGACCGTGCCGTAGAAACCCGTCGGGTTCGGCTTCTTGAACTCGCTCAGCGCCGAGTCCGAACCGCCGATGCCGATGCCGATCATGTTGTCGGCCTTGAAGCCGCGACCTTCGGCTGCGCGCACGGCGCCGAGCACGGCCTCGTCGTTCAGGCCGTACGCCACCCAGTGCTTGAACTGCGGGTTCTTCGTGAGCGCGATGTTGGCCGCGTTGAACGCGTTTTCCGTGTCGGTCTTCGCCTGCGGCGCCGAAATGATGTTCGCCTTCGGGAAGCCCGCCTTCAGAAGCACGTCGGTCGCGCCTTGCACGCGATCGTGCGCGGTGGGCAGTTGCTCGTACGTGATCGCGATCGCACCCACTTCCTTCATGTCCCAGCCGCGCTTCTTGATCTCGTCGGTAATGCCCTTGCCGACTTGCTGGCCGATGTTGTAAGCCGAAATACCCATGTGCGGCACGGAGTCGATGGGCTTGCCCGAGCCGTCGACGAGACGGTCGTCCACCGTCATCATCTTCAGGTTGTGCGCCTTTGCCTTCGCGACGATGCCGGGCCCGAGCTTGACGTCAGGCGTGCAGATGATGAAACCCTGCGCCTTTTGCGCGGCGAGGTTGTCGATCGCGCTCATGACCTTCTCCCCGGACGGCGCGCCGATCTTCACGAGCGTGAAACCCTTGGCCTTCGCAGCCATCTCCGCAAATTTCCATTCGTCCTGGAACCACGGTTCCTCGGGCTGCTTGACGAGAAAGCCGATCTTCACCGGGTCGGCCGCTTGAGCCATCGGTGCACCGGCGAGCATCGAGCCTGTGGCGACGGCTGCCAGCGTGAGGAACAGTCTGCGCTTCATTTGCTTGTCTCCTGTCTAATGAAGGTGTGGGCCGCATTGTTGGCATCGGATGGCTCACGCGGCCGGTGCGTCATCCGAGTGACGGCCTTTTTAGGCCTGGAAGCCGGCGCGCCTGCCGAGCCGGCTTCTTCGTTCTTCTGTGCTGCTGCGTAGTCTTCCTGCCGCTGCGTCATGCCATCACGGCTGCGTTCTCCGCGGCATCAATCGTGATAAAGCGCCGAGCGGCCTCCGTCTATCGTGATACAGCTCGCGTTGATGAACGGTGCCTCGTCCGATGCGAGGAACACCGCCGTCATCGCCACCTCGTCCGGCTGCCCGATGCGCTTCATCGGCTGCAGCTCCAGCGTCGCGCGCCGCGCCGCTTCGGCGTCGGGCTGCGCGCCCCACCAGTCCCGTGTGAGCTGCGTCTCGATGTAGCCGGGCGCGATCGCGTTGACGCGGATCTGCTTGCCCGCGTATTCGATGCCGAGCGCACGCGTGAGGCCGAGCACGCCATGCTTGGCCACCGGGTAGGGAAAACAGCCCGGAATGATCTTGAACGCGTGCGTCGACGCGATGTTGACGATGCTGCCGCGGCCGCGCTCGACCATGCCCGGCAAAACGGCGCGGCAGCCATTCCATACGCCGTCGAGATCGACCGCGAAGCAGCGCCGCCAATCGGCGTCGGTCATCGTCAACGGATCGCAAAACACGTTGATGCCAGCGTTGTTCACGAGCACGTCGAGCGGGCCAAAGCTGCGCTCGGTGCTCGCAACCGCCTCGCGCACCGAGGCCGCATCGGTCACATCGGTGCGCACCGCGGCCACACGAGCACCGGGCGTGGCCGCCTCGATCGCACGGCAGGTGGCCTGCGCCGTCTCGACATCGAGCTCCGCCAGCGCCACGGCAGCCCCCTCGCGCGCGAAGGCCTGCGCGATCGCGGCACCGATCCCCCGGCCCGCGCCCGTCACGAGCGTCACCTTGCCCGCGAGCCGGCTCATTACCGCGCTTCCTCGCGCGCCGCGCGCAGGCCGTCGACGAAGGCACGCGCGGCGCTTGCCGTCGCCGCGGCGCTCTGGCCTGGGCGGTAAAGGGCCGAGCCAAGGCCGAAGCCGTCCGCGCCGGCCGCGAGAAACGGGCCCATGTTGTCGGGTGCGACGCCGCCCACGGGCACGATCGGTATCCGCTTGGCGACCACGGCGCGCCAGGCCTTCACCACGTGCGCGCCCAGTTGCTCGGCCGGGAACATCTTGAGCGCATCGGCACCGTCGGCAAGCGCGGCGAACGCCTCGGTCGGCGTCGCGACGCCAGGTGTGCAAGCGAGCCCTTTCGCCTTGGCGGCACGAATGACGGCACCATCGGCGTGCGGCATGACGATCAGTTCGCCACCCGCGGCCGCCACGGCTTCGACGAGATCCGCGCGCAGGACGGTGCCGGCGCCGACGACGGCATCGGCGGGCAGCGCGGCGCGCAGCGCGGCGATGCTCTCGAACGGCTGCGGCGAGTTGAGCGGTACTTCGAGCAGGCGGAAGCCCGCCTCGTAGAGTGCCCGGCCATGCTCGGCGGCTTCGGGCGGCGTGATGCCACGCAGGATCGCGATCAGCGGGCAAGCCGAGAAAGCGGCGGCGAAGCGCGCATGCGGCCGGTACGGCGCGGGGAGATCGAGATCGGTCAACAAATCGTTCGTAGCCATGGCAGCGAAATCCATTGATGTGTCGTTTGCGTCGGTGCCGCGATCAGGCGCCCGGCCCGGCATCGCGCATCGCCGCGGGCGCGGCAACGAGCCCGGCCGCATTGGCGATGCGCCATAAGCCGCGCTCGGCAGCCGCCTCCACGATGCTCGCGCCCGCACAGCCGAACTCCGTCAACGCGAGCCGATACCGCTCGCAAAGCGACGGCTCGCCGATCAGCTTGAGCGTCTCGTGCTCGAGCGATGCGCCACGGGCCGCCAGCACGGCCTTCAATCCGCACAACTCGTGGCCGATGAGCAGGCCGGACAAATAGTCCGGCTGCTCGTCCGCCTGCAACTGCGCCGTGAGTCCGAGCGTGCGCGTGCTGAAAATCGTTGCGAGCAGCCCCGCGTGGTCGGCGTTCTGAGCGACGGTCACCCCACGCAGAAACGCCGCCTTGTCGGGCGCGGCGGGCTGAGTCATGGTGCGCCCGAGAATCGTGTGATCGCGCAGCGCCGCAAAGAGCTCGCCCGTCATGAACGTATGGAACGCCTCGATGCGCTCGCCCCGCACCACGGCCCATTTGGCGTGCGTGCCGGGCAGTCCGACGAGCACCGCGGCCCCGCCGAGCGCGCCGTCACCGGCCAGCGCGCCGACGATCTGCGTTTCCTCGCCGCGCATCACGTTGGGCAGATCGCCGCGTTCGATCACGCCGGGCACGATGTTCAGCTCGACGCCGCGCGCCGTCTTCACCCGGACGATGCCGGCAACGAGCTCGTCGGCCGTGGCGGGCGTATCCACGTACGGCGCCTCGCACCAGCCTTGCGCGCTGCCGACCATGCCCGCGGCGATCGCGGGCAACTCCGGAGTGCGGTCGAGCCACTCTCCGCAAGCCGCCTCGAACGCGGCATCGAATCCGCCGGGCCGAGGCAGATTCATGATGCCGGCCGCCGACGCCCGCGTGGCGATCACCTTGCCGGTGGCATCGAAGAGATAAGCGCGCAACGACGTCGTGCCCCAGTCGAGCCCGATCAGCACGGGCTCGGCAAACTGCAGTGCTTCGCTCATCGTTTGATCCGCCGTGCGCTCTGGGATCCACGCCAGCCGAGTTCCTCGGAAATACCGCGCGCCTCGCGCTGCACGAGCGGAACGAGTTCGTCCATGCGCTCGAGCGGCATGTAGGGAATCGTGCTCGCGACCGAGATCGCCGCGACGATCGCGCCGGACGCGTCGCGCACCGGTGCGGCCACGCAGCGAATCGTCAGTTCGTTCTCTTCGAGGTCGAACGAGAATCCGCCAGCGGCATAGCGCACCATGCGATGGAGAAAGACTGCCTTGTCCGGCCGCTTTTCGAACGCTGCCGTACCCTCGGCGGCGCGCCACGACGCGTCGAAGAACGCTTCCCACTCTTCAGGCTTCATGTCGAGCATCAATGCCTTGCCGATGCCGGTGCGCACCATGGCCATCCGGTGGCCGACACGCGAGCGCATTTCGAGGCCGCGCTGGCTCGAGATCTTGTCGATATAAAGAACATCGTCGCCATCGCGCACACCAAGGTGAACGGTATCGTGCGTGGCTTCGGCAAGGCGCTCCAGGTGCGCGCGCGCCACGGCCGTGAGCGGCATCTGTTCGAGCGCGATGGTGCCGAGTTCGATCAGCTTCGGGCCGAGCAGATAGCCCGCCGACGTCTGCCGCAGGTAGCGCGCCTGGACGAGACTGCTCACGAGCCGGTGCGTCGTGCTGCGCGGCGTGCCGAGCACGGCGGCGAATGCCCGCATGTCGTGGGCGCCGGATGCGGCCGCCTCGAGAATCGCCAATCCGCGCAGCAGCGTCTGGGTGCCGGCCACCTGCGAGGCAAGGTCGAGCGGCGTGCCCGAGACGTTGATGTCGTCGGCGCTTGCGGCGTTCGACAACGCGGCGGCGAGCGTCGCATCGAGCGCCGCGTCGGGTGACTGAGTACTGTCGGAAGCTGGATCGGGGGCAGCCATGAGCGTCTCCTTTGTATGCGAGGCTCGTTGGCTTCGCACAGATGGTGGCGGCTACTGCAACGCCGTCTATCGTTTCGCTCGGATTGTAGGCGCTGATTTTGAAGCGTTCAACATATGAGTGGCATGTCCATATATTGAGACAAAATATGCCCAGAGCGGGCGGCGGTGCCGGCAGCGGGGGCACCTCGGCGCATGGCGAGAAGCGGTCGTGTATCTTGCCCGGGGGCTCGACCATTCGAGCCTCGCATCAGAAAAAATCGGGATGGCGCGTTTCCGCCTGCAAGGATGGATCGTCGTCCTGCCCGGTCGGCGGCGCGGCGGGCGTCCGCCCGAGCGCATGTCCTCCACTTTCCCGAATTCCCCGTTCGAGGTGTTGCCGGAGCCAATGATGAAACCTGTCGTAAACATCGCCGATATCGAGCTTTCGCCCCGCCCCGCGGCCTACGCGCCCCCCGAGTCGATGAACGAGCGCTATGGCGGCGTGCGCATGGGCATGATCGGCCGCGCCATCGGCGCCCGAAAGCTCGGCTGCAACGTCACGGCCGTGCCCCCTGGCCGCCGCGCGTTCCCATTCCACAATCACCGTGTGAACGAAGAAATGTTCTTCGTGCTGGAGGGCACCGGCGAGGTGCGCATCGGCAGCGAGACCCACCCGATCCGCGCGGGCGATATCGTCGCGTGCCCGCCGGGCGGGCCCGAAACCGCACATCAGATCGTCAATACGGGCGAATCGGAGCTGAAGTATCTGGCGGTCAGCACGATGGTGACGCCCGAAATCGCCGAGTATCCCGATTCGGGCAAGTTCGGAGTGCTGGCCGAGTTCGCGGGGGAAGGGGGCGCGCCGCCGACGTTCTTCCGCTTCGTGTCGCGCGCGGATGCCGGGCTCGGCTACTGGGAAGACAACTGAGCCGCGGGGCAGTCGAAACAAGCGGCAAGCGGGGCTGTGGGCGGCACACGCTCGCGCTGCTTTATGTGGCGCCTTATGTGATGCTGTATGTGACGCCTCGTGTGACCCCTCATGCGAGGTCTCAGCGCGGCACTTCCGCCGCGCCCATGCGACGCGCGATGACGCTGGCGCGTTGCGCGAGGTAGCCGGACGAGCGATGCTCGTCGAAATACTTGGGCCGCGGCAGCATGACGGCGAGCCGCGCCGCCTGCCAGGCCGAAAGCTGACTGGCCGATGTGCGGTAGTAATAGCGGGCAGCGGCCTGCGCGCCATACACGCCGTTGCCCCATTCGACCGAGTTCAGATAGATCTCGAAAATGCGCTGCTTGTCCATCGCCATCTCGATCATCCACGTGATGATGAGTTCCTGCCCCTTGCGCAGGTAACTTTTCTGGCGCGACAGGAAGAGATTGCGCGCGAGTTGCTGCGTGATCGTCGAGCCGCCGGCGACGATCTTGCCACGTGCCTTGTTGCGCTCCCAGGCCTGGAGGATGGCGTCGGTTTCGTAGCCGTTGTTGTTGACGAAGTTGGCATCTTCGGACGCGATGATCGCGCGCTTCAGGTTGCGCGAGATCCGGTCGTACGGCACCCATTCGTGCTGGATCGAGAGATCGGGCCGATCCTGCGCGAGCCGCCAGGCATCGGAGCGCATGAATGCGGTCGAGCCCGGATCGACCACGGTCCAAACCGCAATCTGCGCGAGGTAATACGCCTGCGTGGCGATCCATGCGACCACGCCGACCGAGACTGCATAGAGGAACCAGCGGGCCGCGCCGTGCCCACCGCGCCCGCCCCTTTTCGTCATGATCGGGTCAGGATACGGCGCAACTCGGCCAGCACCGGCGCGCTGGCCGGACGTACCGCACGCCAGACGAAGAACGATTCGGCCGCCTGTTCGACCAGCATGCCAAGCCCGTCGGCCGCGCGCGCGCCGAGCGATTCGGCATGCCGCATGAACACGGTCGGCTCCGCCCCGTACATCATGTCATAGGCCAGGGTGTGTGCGCCGAACGCGCGCGAATCGCATTCCGGCAGTGCCGCATCGAGGCTGCCCGCGGTGGCATTGACGACGATGTCGTACGCGCGCGGCTCGACGACGTTCGGCCCGCCCCCCGTCAGCGCACAGCCGGCCCGCTGCGCGGCGCCGGCGAACTGCGCGACGAGTTCGTCCGCCTTCGATGCCGTGCGGTTGACGATGGCGAGCGCTGCCGGGCTGCGCTCGAGCATCGGCAAGACGACGCCGCGCGCCGCGCCGCCCGCGCCGAGCACGAGAATGCGCGCCCCGGCGAGCGGCACACCGAGGTTCGATTCGATGTCGCGCACGAGCCCCACACCATCGGTGTTCTCGCCGTAGATCGAATCGCCGTCGAAACGCAGCGTATTGACGGCGCCCGCGGCGGCCGCTCGCGCCGAATGCTTGTCGGCCAACGCATGCGCCTCGAGTTTGAACGGCACCGTGACGTTGAGTCCGCGCCCGCCGGCGGCGATGAACGCGCGCACCGTCTCCTCGAAACGTCCGAGCGGCCCGAGCAGGTGCCGATATTCGACCGGCTCGCCGGTCTGCTCGGCGAACCTCGCGTGGATGAACGGCGACTTGCTGTGCGCGACGGGGTTGCCGATGACGGCATAAAGCTCGCGCCCCGGAGCCGGCGGCACGATGGTACCGAGCTGATCCATGGCGCCGCCCGTCATTGATGCGAATGGGCGGCGCGGCTCGCCGCGTCGGACGCCCGGGAAGCCTCGGACGAACCGTCTTGTGGCGCCGCGCCGTCGGCGTCCGCGGCCTCTTGCGCGTCGGAGCCGCCGTCCCCTTCGCCCCCTTCGCCCCCTTCGCCCCCTTCGTCCCCTTCGCCCCCTTCCGAGCCCGCCTCGGCCCGCGCCTCCTCTTCGCTTTCGGCCGAGGCATCGCCGGCGTCGACGAGCGCGTCGTCCTCGTCCTCCTCGCCGCCCTCGCCCGCAAGCGCGCCCGCGAGCCCCGGGGCATCGAACACGCGCACCGGGCGCACCGACGCCTCGATCGTCAATTCGTCGATCGCGAGCACTTCGAGCAGCACCCGCGTGCCGCGGGCGTGAACGCCCAGCCCGAGCACGTGCAGCAGCAGCGGCACGTCCTCGAGGCGGACGAGATCGCCCTTGATGACGGCGGCGACCACCTCTTTGCGGTTTTCCTGCGTGATCCAGCGCAGGCACCAGAAATACTCCATGCGCCGCTGGTGATCGGCGTAAGCCGCGTAGGTATCGTCGAAGCCCTGAACGACGGCGTAGAGATCCGCATCCTTCGGCTTGAACGGCGCGACGAGCTTCGCCGCCACGCCGTGCTGCACGCATGCGAGCAATTGCCACTGGTTCACGAGGTCGACGTAGCGCCGCAGCGGCGAGGTGCTCCACGCGTATTGGGCCACACCGAGCCCTTCGTGCGGTGCGGCCGTCGTCTGCATCCGCGTGCGCTTCGGGCCCGCGGCCGCGAAGGTGCGCTGCGTCCGGTAGATGCCCGGCACGCCATGGTCGTGCAGCAGCGCTCCCCAGGTGGAGTTGGCAAGAATCGCGAGCTCGGCGACGATCAGATCGAGCGGCGAGCCTCGCCGGCGCGGCGTGATCGTGACGTGCTCGCCGTCCACGTAGAAGTTGTAGTCGGTGTTGCCCGGCACCTCGCGCCGCAGCCCGTAGCCCGCGCGCGCCGTCTGGCGTTTTTCGAACAGCGCCTGCGCGAACGGCCACAGCACGGCAATCTCGTCCTTGTGCGGATATTCGCCGCTGCCTTGCGCGAGCGCCTCCTCCGTCACCCACTCGTCGAGCGTGTTGTGCCGCAGGTTGCTCTTGACGAAGACGAGTTCGGCGCGCGTTTCGGTCGCGACGATTTCCTGCGTGTCGCGATTGACGATGACGTAGAGCGAAAGCGCCGGACGCAGGCCGCCCTCCTTCAGCGTGAAGGCATCGACGACCTCGTCGGGCAGCATCGTGATCTTGTCGCCCGGCATGTACACGGTCGACAGCCGCCCGCGCGCGATCGCATCGATCGCGTCGCCGCGCTCGATGCCGAGCGCCGGCGCCGCGATGTGCACACCGATGCGAACACGCGAGTCAGCCAGCAGTTCGACCGAAAACGCGTCGTCGATTTCGGTCGTCGTGATGTCGTCGATCGAGAAAGCCTCGGCGTGAGCGGTCGGCAGATCGTCGGGCACCGGGTGCGGCGTCACGCTCGGAAAGCCCGTACCGTGCGGGAAATACTCCGACAGGAAGCGGGCCTCGTGCAGCGCGCGCGCCGAGGCAATTCCTCCGCATTCGAGCATGAGGCGGGCGGCGGAGATACCGCGCGCCGCGGCGGCGGCTTCGAGCGCCTTGTATTCGATAGCGTTCTTGTCGGGCTTCGTCAGCAGCGCGATCGCTTTGCCCTTGAACGCGTCGGGCAGGCGCCCCGCCTTGAGCTCCTCTTCGTATCCCGCCTGCACGAGCGCCTGCTGGCGCTTGCGTTCGAGCGCGGCGAGCGCCATTTTCAGTTGCTCTTCGGGCGCGCGCTGATACATGCCGCGCCCCTTGCGCCTGAAGTAGACGGGCGCGCCTTGCATGCGCAGGATCAGCGCGGCCCGCTCGACCGGCCCCGCCGATGCGCCGAAGTATTCGCCGGCGAGCGCGGCGAACGGAAATTCGTCCGCCGGCGCGCATTCCCACAGAAAATCGAGATCGATCTGCTCCGCTGCCTGATCGGCTTGCTCGAGCAACTCGGCCGCCGACGGCGCAGCGAACTCGATCAGCACATCCTTCGCCCGCACCTTCGCGCGCCGGCCGCCCGGCAGTTCCACTTGCAGCGCCTCGCCCTGGCGCGACAGCACGCTGCCCACCTTCAGGCCGCCCGATTCCTCAAAAAAAACGTTCACTCGCTGTTCTCGCTCAACCTGTTGCGGCAGCATGCCGGTATCTCGCGCAATCGGCGCGCCTGCTGCCGGTGTTCATTCGTATCCGGAATTCGCGCTTTACGCGCGCCCGCGCGGCTTGACTGCATCAACGCCGCAAAAGGCCAGTACTTCGTCGACGTGTTCGGCGAAATCGCTGATCGCATGGTCACCGCCTTCGATCAACGTCGTTGCCGCGCCCGGGTAGTGCTCGAGCATTTCACGGTAGTCCAGCACTTCATCGCCCGTCGCGGCGATCAGATAATAGCGTTGCGGCCGCGTGACCGACTCCACGCCGAGCATTCTCAGCTCTTCGAGATGCCGGGGCGTGACGACGATGCTGCCCCCGCCGTGCCAGAGCGGTTGCTCGCCCAGATAAGCCGAGAGATCGCGCTGCGGCAGAACGGCCGGATTGAGCAGCACGGCGCGCCAGCCGTGCCGCTCGGCCAGGCAGGTCGCGTAGTAGCCGCCGAGCGAGCTGCCGATCACCGTGACGTCGGCGGCGCCTTGCACCGCCTGCTCCGCGAGCGCAATCGCCTCGAGCGGCGACACCGGCAGCGCCGGGCAGCGCCACAGATCTGCGCAGCCGAGTTCGGCGAGCCGGGCGGCCAGCACGCGCGCCTTGAACGAATTCGGCGACGATCGGAAACCGTGCAGATAAAGAATCACGCGGCGCCCCGCTCGTGCGCGGCCGGGCGCACCCCGAGCGCATCGAGCAGCTTCTGGTGTACACCGCCGAACCCGCCGTTGCTCATGACGAGCACGTGGTCGCCGGGACGCGCAGCGGCCGCGACGGCCGCGACGAGCGCGCCGAGATCGTCGAATGCGCGCGCCTTCGAACCGAGCGGCGCCAGCGCTTCACCGAGATCCCAGCCAAGCGCATCGCGCCCGCTCGGCGCGCCATAGCCGAATACGAGGTCCGCATCGGCGAGGCTGCCCGGCAGTTGCGCCTTCATGACGCCGAGCTTCATCGTGTTCGAACGCGGCTCGAGCACCGCAAGAATGCGCGCCTGCCCTCCGATGCGCGTGCGCAAACCTGCGATCGTCGTCTCGATCGCGGTGGGATGATGCGCGAAGTCGTCATACACCGTGACGCCATCCACGCTGCCGCGCACCTCCATGCGTCGCTTCACATTGCGAAACGCGGCGAGCGAGCGTGCCCCCTGTGCGGGCGGCACGCCGACGTGGCGCGCCGCCGCGATGGCGGCCAGCGCATTCAGGCGGTTGTGCTCGCCCTGCACCTGCCAGTCGACCACGCCCGCGCGCTCGCCCTGCCAGTAGACGGCAAAGCGCTCGTCCGCGGTTTCGCCGTCGGAAGCGGGCAACGCGCGCCACCCGCCCTCGACGCCGAACCGCTCGACCTCGCTCCAGACACCGCGCGCGAGGACGCGCTCGAGCGCCGGCTCCCGCCCGTTCACCACGAGCCGGCCCACGCGCGGCACTGTGCGCACGAGATGATGGAACTGCGTCTCGATAGCGGCGAGATCGGCAAAGATATCGGCGTGGTCGTACTCGAGGTTGTTCAGAATCGCCGTGCGCGGACGGTAGTGCACGAACTTCGAACGCTTGTCGAAAAACGCCGTGTCGTACTCGTCGGCCTCGATCACGAAAAAGCTCGAATCGGTGAGCCTCGCCGACACGCCGAAATTGAGCGGCACGCCGCCGATCAGGAAGCCCGGGTTCAGGCCCGCGTCTTCGAGCAGCCAGGCCAGCATCGAACTCGTCGTCGTCTTGCCGTGAGTGCCGGCCACGGCAAGCACCCATTTCCCGGCCAGTACGTGCTCGCCGAGCCACTGCGGCCCCGAGACATAGGGCAGCCCGCTATCGAGGATGGCCTCCATGAGCGGATTGCCGCGCGTCACCACATTGCCGACGACGAAAAGGTCGGGTTTCAGTTCGAGCTGTTCGGCGCCGTACCCTTCCACGAGCGAAATGCCCTGCGCCTGAAGCTGGGTGCTCATCGGCGGATAGACGCCCGCGTCGCAGCCCGTTACCGTGTGCCCCGCCGCGCGCGCGAGCACCGCAAGACCGCCCATGAACGTGCCGCAGATGCCGAGGATATGGATGTGCATATGAATACCGTGCCGTGCGGCCGCGGCGCGCGCGGTGGGTACGGGCGAAACCGCCGGCCCGTCCACGCCCGGGGGCGCCATCTCTAAAAGGCGGTTATTGTACCCGACGTACCCGACGCATTTAGCCGCACGGCCGCTCGCGGGGGCCCGCGCGACGATCGAGTATGATTGCCGCATGACTCGCAGATCTCATGTCGACCCGCAGCGGGTGCGGGAGGAAATCGCGATGGCCGCGGCGCGGCTGATCGCGGAGGAAGGGCTCGACTACTCGAGCGCGAAGCGCAAGGCGGCGCGCCAGGTCGTCGGGCAGGCACGCGTGGCAGGCGAATGGCTGCCCGACAACGACGAAATCGAGGAGGAGATCCGCGAATACCAATCGCTTTTCCAGGCAGAGAGCCAGCCGGTCGTGCTGCGCCGCCTGCGCGAAATCGCGCTCGACTGGATGAAGCGGCTCGCGGCCTTCAATCCTTACTTGACGGGTGCGGTACTCAACGGCACGGCGGGCGAGCATTCCGACATTTACCTGCAGGTATTTTGCGACAACCCGAAAGAAGTCGCGATCCATCTGTTGAACGCGAACGTGCAATATGAAGTGTCCGAGACGCGGCACTTCGCGGGGCGCGGCACGGTCGAGACGCTGAGCTTCCTCGCCCGTGAGAGCCGGGACGACGCGCCGATCGGCATGCACATCGCCCTTTACGACGCCGACGACCTGCGTGGCGCCGTACGGGCCGACGCCCGGGGCCGCACTCAGCGGGCTGGCACGGAGGCGGTCGAAGCGCTGCTCGCCGAAGGCTGCGAAGGCTGCGATGCGCCGCCCACCCCCAACGACTGACCGATGCCCATGAGCAGAACGAGACTTCTTGCCGCCGGACTCACCGTTGCCGTTCTCGCCGTGGCCGGCATCGGGCTTACGCACTGGCAGGCGAACCGCGGCGAAGCGCCGGCGGGAGCCCCGTCGCGCGCGGGCGCGCCTGAACTTGGCGCGGCCCAGCCCGGTGCAGTCGGCCAGTTGATGAATACACCGCTCACCGGCACCGACGGCAAGCCGTATCAGCTCGCCACTTATCGCGGCCAGGTGCTCGTGGTCAACTTCTGGGCGTCCTGGTGCGCACCCTGCGTGCGCGAGATGCCGACTCTCGCGGGCCTCGCGCACCGATATGCGGGCAAGGGCGTGCGGTTCATCGGCATCGGTGTCGATTCGGAGAAAAACGTGCAGGCCTTCCTGCAAAAAACGCCCGTGGACTATCCGATTTTCGTCAGCGGATTCGGCGGGGCGGATCTCGCCCGAAGTTTCGGCAACACCGTCGGCGCGTTACCGTTTACGGTCGTAATTGACGCGAACGGCGCCGTACGGTCGACAAAACTAGGGGAAGTGGTGCCGAAGGAGCTTGAGCGCACCCTTGATGCAATTTAGTGTAAGCAGACGAATTGCGGATACCTTACCGGCCGTTACGAGTCATTAGGGAGCAAGTTAGAGGAAGTTAGGAAAAATCCTCCTCCAAACCCGGTACGCACGGCCGCGCCGGCGCGGCAGTTTTTCACGCACTGCTGGACAACTTTCTTTAATCGGCGCTAAAGTGCGCGCAATTCTGCGGAAAGACAAGCGACCATGACACGACTGCTGGTACTGCACGGCCCCAACCTGAATCTGCTCGGCACGCGCGAGCCGGGGGTGTACGGCAGCGTCACGCTCGAGCAGATCGACAAGGCACTCGTCGAGCGCGCGCAGCAGGCCGGCGTCGAACTCGCCACGTTCCAGAGCAACCACGAAGGCGCGCTCGTCGACCGCATTCATGCGGCGCGGGCCGAGAACGTCGAATTCGTGATCATCAACCCGGCGGCCTACACCCATACGAGCGTTGCGATCCGCGATGCACTGAAGGGGGTCGACCTGCCGTTCGTCGAAATTCATCTGTCGAACGTGCATCGCCGGGAGCCGTTCCGGCACCACTCCTACTTTTCCGATGTAGCCGAAGGCGTCATCTGCGGCTTCGGTTGGAAAGGCTATCTCTACGCGCTCGACTTCGCACTCGAAAGGCTCGCTTCCGAGCCGCGCGGCTGATTCAAGAAAACCAATTCGGCGCCGGTGGCATGCGAAACCGGTGCCTCACGCAACAAGAAGGGGATTCCCTATGGATCTACGTAAGCTGAAAACTTTGATCGACCTCGTCTCCGAATCGGGCATCTCCGAGCTGGAAGTCACCGAAGGCGAAGGCAAAGTCCGCATCGTCAAGAATGCGCCGCCGGTTTACGTCCAGCCCTCCACCTCGTATGCACCGCAGCTGAGCGCCGCGCCCCCCGTTGCCGCCGCGCCCGCTGACGTCGCGACCGCCGCCGCACCGGCCGCTGCCGCCGCTCCGCAGGGCCATGTCGTCACCTCGCCGATGGTCGGCACGTTCTATCGCGCACCGTCGCCGGGCGCCGAGCCGTTCGCGCAGGTCGGCGACGCCGTCAAGGAAGGCCAGACGCTTTGCATCATCGAAGCAATGAAGCTGCTCAACGAAATCGAAAGCGACAAGGCCGGCGTCATCAAGGAAATCCTCGTCGAGAACGGTCAGGCCGTCGAGTACGGTCAGCCGCTTTTCGTCATCGGCTGACGCGCCGGCGCGCAGCGCGACTGCGCGCAACGTCCGGGCTGCCTCCCCGTGCGCCTCGACCGCCCCCGGCCCCTTTCTCGCGTGGGTTGCGCACGGCAACCCACTGAAGAGTCGAATCATCGCCATGTTTGAAAAGATCCTCATTGCCAACCGCGGCGAAATCGCCCTGCGCATTCAGCGCGCGTGCCGCGAGTTGGGCATCAAGACCGTCGTCGTTTATTCCGAAGCGGACAAGGAAGCGAAGTACGTCAAACTTGCCGACGAAGCCGTCTGCATTGGCGCCGCCCCCTCGCCGCAAAGCTACCTCAACATGGTTGCGCTCATCAGCGCGGCCGAGGTGACCGATGCCGAAGCAATCCACCCCGGCTACGGCTTTCTCTCGGAGAACGCCGATTTCGCCGAACGCGTCGAACAGTCGGGCTTTACGTTCATCGGCCCGCGCCCCGAGACGATTCGCCTGATGGGCGACAAGGTCACGGCGAAGCAAACCATGATCAAAACCGGCGTACCCTGCGTACCCGGCTCCGAGGGGGCCTTGCCGGAAGACCCGAAGGAAGTCATCAAGATCGCGCGGTCGATCGGCTACCCCGTCATCATCAAGGCGGCCGGCGGCGGCGGCGGACGCGGCATGCGGGTGGTCCACACCGAGGCGGCACTCGTGAACGCCGTCAACATGACGCGTGAAGAAGCGGGCCGCGCATTCGGCAACCCGCAGGTGTACATGGAAAAGTTCCTGGAGAATCCGCGCCACATCGAAATCCAGGTGCTAGCAGATTCGTTCAAGAACGCCGTGTGGCTCGGCGAGCGCGACTGCTCGATGCAGCGTCGCCATCAGAAGGTGATCGAAGAGGCGCCGGCGCCGAACATCCCACGCCGCCTCATCGATCGCATCGGCGACCGATGCGCCGACGCCTGCAAGAAAATGGGTTACCTCGGCGCGGGCACTTTCGAGTTCCTGTTCGAGAACGGCGAGTTCTACTTCATCGAGATGAACACGCGCGTGCAGGTGGAGCACCCGGTGACAGAACTCATCACGGGCGTCGACATCGTCCAGGAGCAGATCCGCATCGCCGCCGGCGAAAAGCTCAGCGTACGTCAGCGTGACGTCGTTTTTCGCGGGCATGCAATCGAGTGCCGGATCAACGCCGAGGACCCATTCAAGTTCACGCCGTCGCCGGGGCGCATCACCTCCTGGCACATGCCGGGCGGCCCCGGCATCCGCGTCGATTCGCACGCGTACAATGGCTATTTCGTTCCGCCGAACTACGATTCGATGATCGGCAAGCTGATCGCCTACGGTGCGACGCGCGAGCAGGCAATCCGCCGCATGCGCATCGCGCTCTCGGAAATGGTAGTGGAAGGAATCCAGACGAACGTGCCGCTGCACCGCGAGCTCATGCTCGATCGCAACTTTGTCGAAGGCGGCACGAGTATTCATTACCTCGAGCACCGACTTGCCGAAAAGCAGCAAGCGGCGCCGGAAGAAGCGTAACGCAATGAGCTACAGGGAACTGATCGTCGAACTCGACCGCGGGCACGCCGAAGCGCTTTCGGATGCGCTCATCGAATTGGGCGCGCTTTCGGTTTCGGTCGAAGACGCCGATGCCGACACCCCCGACGAGCAGCCCCTGTTCGGCGAGCCGGGCCTCACGCCGGAACGCACGGCGTGGCAACGTTCACGCGTGATCGCGCTGATCGCGCCCGAACACGATCCGGCCGTACTGGCAGCCGCCGCGGCCAATACGCTCGGCTTGCCCGTCGTACCCGCTTTCTCGCTGCGGGAGGTCGAGGAGCAGGACTGGGTGAGGCTCACGCAATCGCAGTTCGAGCCGATCGCGATCGGCGAGCGCATCTGGGTCGTGCCGTCGTGGCACGATGCCCCCGACCCGGGCGCGCTCGTGCTGGAACTCGATCCGGGCCTCGCGTTCGGCACCGGCAGCCATCCCACCACGCGTCTTTGCATGGAATGGCTCGAGCAATCGGTGCAGGCGGGGCAGTCGGTACTCGACTACGGCTGCGGCTCGGGCATCCTCGCGATATTGGCCCGCAAATGCGGTGCCCAGCCGGTTTTCGGGATCGATATCGATCCGCAGGCCGTCGAATCCGCGCGAGAGAACAGCGCGCGCAATCGCGTCGATGTGACCTACGGCTTGCCCGATGCCTGCCCGAGCGACGAATTCGATATCGTCGTCGCGAACATACTGTCGAACCCGCTGAAGCTGATGGCGTCGATGCTCTCGTCGAAAGTGAAGGCCGGCGGGCGCCTCGCGCTCTCGGGTGTACTCGCGAGGCAGGCGGACGAAGTCGCCGCGGCCTATGCGCCATGGATCGAGCTCGGCGTATGGCGCGAACTCGACGGCTGGGTTTGCCTCGCCGGCACCAAAGGCACCAAAGAGACAAAAGAGACGACAGGGACCAAACCGGGCGTGCCGGGGAGCGCGTAAGGAAAGTCTTTAGAATAGCGTATCGATCCACGCATCGGCCCTGCCGGCCGGCCCCGATCCCATGGTTCTTGCCACCCGCTGTCCCCATTGCGAAACGGTCTTCCGCCTACAGGACGCACAGCTTGCGCGCTCGCGCTCACGCGTGCGCTGCGGCAACTGCCACGAGGTGTTCGACGCGTCGCAGAATCTGCTCGATCCAGGCGCGGCCCACCCGGTTGACGAAGAGCAGCCGCACAAGCAGCCGGCCTGGCATGCGCCGGAGCCGGTCGGCGCCGAGCCGCCAGCGCCCCCTGCGTTCGAGGCGCCGCCGGCTGCCGCCCAAGCGTTCGGTTCGCCCACCCCGGACGAGCAGCCTGCGGCCGCGCGCGAGCGCGAGATGCCGGCGTTCGCAAGGCCACCCGTCGACGATCTTCGCGAGCCCACGCTGTCAGCGCCGATCGCCCCCGAAGCCGGGCCGGCGCCCACGCGGGCGGCCGAGCACCCTGGCTCCGTCGACGTCGAGCGAAATGCGCCCGCTCCCCACATTGCACCCGGCACCCATGCAGGCGGCGGCGAACCCGCCGCCACGCCGCTTCACGAAGAACCGACGCTCGCACCGGAACTCGCGCCGGCTTCCGTATCTCGCCCGGACCCCGAGCCGAGGTTTCGCGAACGGCCGGAGGAACCTGCCCCCTTCAGCGCGCAGCCAGCGACGTTCGACGCCTCGGCCACGGCGCCTGCCGACGACCGCGTGCACTTCGCCGTCACGCGCGAGCGGCGCGCGCGCACGCCGCGTCACGCTATCTGGCGTTTCCTCGGTGTACTCGCGACCCTCGTTCTCCTGATACTGCTCGCCGCTCAGCTTGCCTGGTGGCAGCGCGAAGCCGTGATGGTCTACTGGCCCGACTCGCAGCCGATTTTTGCGAAGGCCTGCTCCCAGCTCGGATGCCGGCTATCCGTCCCGCGCGACATCGAGGGGCTTCAGGTCGAGGCATCGGATCTGCGCCAGATCGACGGGCCGCACCGGCTCGAATTGCGCGTGCCGTTACGCAACCGCTACAACGTTGCGCTCGCCTACCCGGCCATCGAGCTCACGCTCTTCGACGCGCGCAACGAAGTGGCGATCAGGCGGGTGCTCTGGCCGCAGGACTACGTATCGCCGGGTACGCCGATCGCCGCCGGCCTGCCGCCGCGCACGACGCAGACGATGATCGTGCACCTCGATAGCGGCAATGCGGTGGCAACCAATTTTCGCGTGCAGATTTTTTACCCTTAGCCGGTCTGGCTAGTAATATGCGGGCGGACGCCGCGACGGCGCACCCGCTCGCGCTCTTCGCATCCCGCGACAACCCCGAGACGAATTTCCGGAGCACAACATGAGTCAAGTAACGCTGGGTGGCAACCCGATCGACGTCGGCGGCACGTTCGTGTCCGCAGGAGAGAAGGCACCTGAGTTCTCGCTCGTCGGCAAGGATCTGAAGCCGGTAACGCTCGCCGATTTCGCCGGCAAGCGCAAGGTACTGAACATCGTGCCGAGCCTCGACACGCCGACTTGCGCCACGTCGACGCGCAAATTCAACGAAGCGGCAGCCAAGCTGGCGAACACTGCTGTGATCGTGATCTCGGGTGATCTGCCCTTCGCCGCCTCGCGCTTTTGCACGACGGAAGGCATCGAAAACGTGGTGACGGCGTCGACATTCCGCGGCCGCGATTTCGCCAAGGCTTACGGCGTCGATATCACGAGCGGGCCGCTCACGGGCCTCACCGCGCGTGCTGTCGTCGTGCTTGATGAAAACGACAAGGTGCTGCACGCGGAGCGCGTGAGCGAAATCAAGAACGAGCCGAACTACGACGCGGCGCTCAACGCTTTGAAGTAAACAGCTCGCACATTGCCCCAAGCGCCGCGCCTCTCGCGCGGCGCTTTCGCATGGTGCGACCATACCCGATTGATTCGACCACGAGGAACATCCGCCTTGGCTACGTTGATTTGCGGCTCGCTCGCCTACGACAACATCATGACCTTCCAAGGGCGATTTCGCGACCACATCCTGCCCGAGCAGGTTCACATTCTGAACGTGAGCTTCCTCGTGCCGACGATGCGCCGCGAGTTCGGCGGTTGCGCCGGAAACATCGCCTACTCGCTGAACCTGTTGGGCGGCGACGCGCGCATCATGGCAACGCTCGGCGCAATCGACGCGCAGCCGTATCTCGAGCGCTTCGACAGCCTGGGCCTCAGCAAGGACCATGTACTCGTCGTGCAGGATTCATACACGGCACAGGCGATGATCACAACCGATCTCGACAACAACCAGATCGCCGCATTTCACCCTGGCGCAATGATGCAATCGCACTTGAACCGGGCCGACGAGGCGCCTGGAATTGCGCTCGCGATCGTCGCACCCGATGGCTACGAAGGCATGGTGCAGCATACGGAAAAACTGGCCGCCCGCGGCGTGCCGTTCATTTTCGACCCAGGCCAGGGGCTGCCGCTTTTCAGCGGCGAAGCGCTGCGCCGCGCGATTGAACTCGCCACGTACGTGACAGTCAATGACTACGAGGCGAAGCTCGTGAGCAACAAGACCGGCTGGTCGCTCGAAGACATCGCGAGCCGTGTCAAGGCGCTCATCGTCACCTACGGCGAGAACGGCGCGCAAATCCACCATTCGGGTACGTGCGAGGCCATCCCGGCAGTCACCCCCGAGCGCATCGTGGACCCGACCGGCTGCGGCGATGCCTTCCGCGGTGGCCTGCTCTACGGCATAGAGAACGGCATGGATTGGGCCACATCGGGCCGGCTGGCCAGTCTCATGGGCGCCCTCAAGATCGAGCAGGCGGGCCCGCAAACCTATGCACCGTCGCACGATAGAATCGAAGAGCGGTTCGAGCAGGTGTTCGGTTATCGCCTGCGGTAATTCCTATTGGAGCAAGACAATGAAAATATCGGCTCGTGTGGCAATGGCCACCATGGTCGTCGGTGCACTGGCGATGACGGGGTGCGCGTATAACAGCAGTTCCGCCGACGTCTATACGGCGAACCAGGCTCAACGCGAGCAGACGGTTCGCATGGGCACGGTCGAAAGCGTGCGCGCGGTGACGATCAGCTCAAACGACGGGCAGCCGAGCGGGCTCGGCGCGGTCGGCGGCGGTGCGCTCGGCGCCGTGGCCGGCAGCGCGATCGGCGGTGGCAAAGGCTCGATTCTGACGGCTATCGCGGGCGGCATCGCCGGCGCCGTGGCCGGCAATGCCGTCGAAAACGGGGTGGCGAAGCGCTCGGGCGTGGAAATCACGGTGCGGCTCGACAACGGCGATCTGCGCGCGATCACGCAATCGGCCACCGGCGAAGTGTTCCGCGCCGGCGAGCGCGTGCGGCTTCTGTCGAGCGGTGGCGTAACACGCGTCACGCACTGAGTGCTCGAGCGCTCGAGCGCTGCCGTCGGCCGGCGACGCAGGCCGCCGAGCGAGCGACAGCGTGCCGTTGCCGTCACGGCAGGCAGGCAGTTGAGCGCACCAAACGAAAAAACCCGCCACCGGTGACTTGGTGACGGGTTTTTAATTGCAGGGAGCGGCACGAACGCCGCCCCTCGCAAGCGGCCTCGATTACGGACGCGGGCCGGTCGGGAACGGCCAGGCGGCAGCCGGGTTGAGTGCCGTCTTCACTGCCGGCGCCGCGGGCGCCGCCGCGGGAGCTGCAGGGGCAGCAGGCGCGGCAGGAGCCGCCTTCTTGGCAGCGGCCTTCTTCGCCGAAGCCTTCTTGGCAGGCGCAGCCTTCTTCGCAGGGGCAGCCTTCTTTGCAGCCGTCTTCTTGGCAGCAGCCTTCTTCGCAGGGGCAGCCTTCTTCGCAGGCGCGGCCTTCTTCGCGGCGGGCTTCTTCGCTGCAGCCTTCTTCGCCGGCGCAGCCTTCTTGGCGACAGCCTTCTTCGCTACGGCCTTCTTCGCGACAGCCTTCTTGGCCGGTGCAGCCTTCTTGGCGACGGTCTTCTTCGCAGCGACCTTCTTGGCCGGTGCGGCCTTCTTCGCGACGGTCTTCTTCGCTGCAACCTTCTTGGCTACAACTTTCTTCGCCGCGACCTTCTTGGCCGGTGCGGCCTTCTTCGCCGGAGCTGCCTTCTTCGCTGCAACCTTCTTCACGGCGACTTTCTTCGCGGCGGCCTTCTTGGCGGGAGCAGCAGCTTTCTTTGCAGCAGGTTTCTTCTTGGCGATTGCCATTGTTTTCTCCTTCAGGTTTTGAAAGTCAGTTTGAACTACACCCTTCTTCAAAACCCGCTTCCCGCTGCGCGCCGGTCAGGGCGCGCGCTGCGAAGCGGGCTATTCATCGGCGTACGCGAGTACGACGCGCTTACGCTAATGAATACGGCAAGGCGTGCGGTGCCACGCGGCACAGCACGCCAAATCGAGTCGGCGCGCGGGCACATCGGGCCCGCGCCGGCCGCCAATCGCTTGAGTCGAGCCGGTGGCGCACACGCCTCCGGCTTTTTCGGGGGGTAGTTCGCCCATCCCACTGAAGGGTTCGCAAAGTGCCTGTCATGTTTATGGGCGGACTTGCCGCCGGGCACGACTTGCATCAGGCGTTCTTGCTCCTAACCATATCCGCCGCGGTTCGCCCGCGGCTACCCCAACAATCCATCTCGCTCGGCGAGCGCCGCGGTTACTCCCACGACAACGCTCCGCCCGTCTGATATTCAATGACCCGCGTCTCGAAGAAGTTACGTTCCTTCTTCAGGTCGATCATCTCGCTCATCCACGGGAACGGGTTCTCCTCGTTCGGAAACAGCGGATCAAGACCGATCTGCTGACAACGCCGGTTGCAGATGAAGCGCAGGTAGCTCTTGAACATCGATGCGTTCAACCCCAGCACCCCCCGCGGCATCGTGTCTTCGGCGTAGCGATACTCCAGATCGACGGCATGACGGAAGAGTTCGCGGATCTCGTCGCGGAATGCCGGGGTCCACAGATGCGGGTTCTCGAGCTTGATCTGGTTGATCAGATCGATGCCGAAGTTACAGTGCATCGACTCGTCGCGCAGGATGTACTGATACTGTTCCGCGGCACCCGTCATCTTGTTCTGCCGGCCGAGCGCCAGGATCTGCGTGAACCCCACATAGAAGAACAGCCCTTCCATGATGCAGGCGAACACGATCAGCGACTTCAGCAACTTCTGGTCAGCATCGAGCGTGCCCGTCGTGAACGCGGGGTCGGTCAGCGTGTGAATGAACGGAAGCAGGAACTCGTCCTTGTCGCGGATCGACTGGACCTCGTGGTAGGCGTTGAAGATCTCGCCCTCGTCGAGCCCGAGCGACTCGACGATGTACTGGTAAGCGTGCGTGTGGATCGCTTCCTCGAACGCCTGGCGCAGCAGGAACTGGCGGCATTCGGGGGCGGTGATGTGCCGGTAGGTGCCGAGCACGATATTGTTCGCGGCCAGCGAGTCGGCGGTCACGAAGAAGCCAAGGTTACGCTTGACGATGCGTCGCTCGTCTTCGGTCAGCCCGTTCGGGTCCTTCCACAGCGCGATGTCGCGGGACATGTTGATTTCCTGCGGCATCCAGTGATTCGCACAGCCGGCCAGGTACTTCTCCCAGGCCCACTTGTACTTGAACGGCACGAGCTGGTTGACGTCGGTCTTGCCGTTGATGATGCGCTTGTCGGCGACGTTCACTCGCGCGTCCGACTGAGCGGCCGTTGCGGCGGGCTCCGTCGCATAGGGGGCGACCGCGAAGTCGCCCGCGAAGATGTCTTGCACCAACGGAGCTTGCGTCGCGCCAGGCGCCGCAGTCTTCGTTCCGACAGCCGAGCCAGCGGGGTTACGCAACACATTCGATTGCGAACCGCTCGAGGGCGTTACGGCAGTCGTCTCGTCGTCCCAGTTGAGCATAAATTCTCACCATCAATTTAGTTCGGTTTGTACCATCTTTTCACGAGCGATAAAAGGGTTCGCTCATGAAAATTCCTCTTTTCGATTCACGCTGCGACCTGCATACAACACTTTGATCGCTGCATCGTTCGATCGATGACGCTCGCGCGAGTCGACATCCTTGGTTCGCATCGTCGACGAGTGTGGCTCAGCGCCCCTTCGAGCACTCGCGGCGCGTTGCCACAGCATCGTCCGCATACTCGATCGAGGCATCGTCGATTCGACCGAGCATGTTCGCGCTTCGCTCTTGTCTTTCTTGCGCTCGCGCTCGTCGCGGTGCCTTCGTCGGACTGCGCTGCCTTCATCGGGCTGCGCTGCTTTCACCGGACTGCGCTGCCTTCATCGGACTGCGCTGCTTTCACCGGACTGCGCTGCGCGGTGCGCGCAGCGCTTCCTGCCTCGACGACCCGCCTTACTGACAGGCCTCGCATTCCTCGAAGCCCGGATCGCCGGGGCGCAGCATGCACGCGGGACCGTCCGGCTCCACCTCGGCTGCCGCAGCGTTGAAGCCGCCGCCGCTCGCCGCACCGCCGCCGGCACCGAGCGCGCCGCCCGACGCACCGAACCCGCCGGCCGCGCCGCCAGCGCCACCCTCGTTCGACGGCACCGCATTGAGCGCGCCGTGCGCAACGGTCGATTTCTCGACGTGCGTGGCGGCCATCGTGCGCAGGTAGTAGGTCGTCTTCAAGCCACGCAGCCACGCCAGCTTGTACACCTCGTCGAGCTTCTTGCCCGACGCACCCGCCATATAGATATTGAGCGACTGCGCCTGGTCGATCCACTTCTGGCGGCGCGAGGCGGCCTCGACGAGCCACTTGGGATCCACTTCGAAAGCGGTCGCATAGATCGCGCGGAGGTCGGCCGGCACCCGATCGATGCGCGAAAGCGAGCCGTCGAAGTACTTCAGGTCCGCAACCATAACCTCGTCCCAGAGCCCACGCGCCTTCAGGTCGCGCACGAGGTAGTCGTTGACGACCGTGAACTCGCCCGACAGGTTCGACTTCACATACAGGTTCTGATAGGTCGGCTCGATACAGGCCGACACGCCGATGATGTTCGAAATCGTCGCAGTCGGCGCGATGGCGATGCAGTTCGAGTTGCGCATCCCGTGGGTGGCGATGCGCGCACGCAGCGTCGCCCAGTCCATCGACTCGCTCGAGTCGACCTCGACGTACCCGCCGCGCGCCTCGGCCAGCAGCTTCAGCGTGTCTTGCGGGAGGATGCCGCGGTCCCAGAGCGAGCCACGGTAGGTCGAGTAACGGCCCCGCTCCTCGGCCAGCTCGGTCGATGCGTAATAGGCGTAGTAGCAAACCGCTTCCATCGACCGGTCGGCGAACTCGACGGCCGACTCGGACGCGTACGGCGTGCGAAGCAGGTGCAGGCAGTCCTGGAAGCCCATGATGCCCATGCCCACCGGGCGGTGCTTCAGGTTCGAGTTACGAGCCTTCGACACCGCGTAGTAGTTGATGTCGATGACGTTGTCGAGCATGCGCATCGCCACGCTGATCGTGCGCTTGAGCTTGTCGTGGTCGAGCGCGTAGCTGCCGTCGGCCTGCTGGACCATGTGCGCGACGAGGTTCACCGAGCCGAGGTTGCACACGGCGATTTCGGTGTCGCTCGTGTTCAGCGTGATTTCGGTGCACAGGTTCGACGAATGGACCACGCCCACGTGCTGCTGCGGCGAGCGGATGTTGCAGGGGTCCTTGAACGTGATCCAGGGGTGACCCGTCTCGAACAGCATGCCCAGCATCTTGCGCCAGAGCTGCTGCGCCGGAATCTTCTTGAAGAGCTTGATCTCGCCGCGGGCGGCCTTGTCCTCGTAAGCCGTGTAGGCGGCCTCGAACTCGCCGCCGAACTTGTCGTGCAGGTCCGGGCAGGTGGACGGCGAGAAGAGCGTCCAGTCGCTCCCCTCCATCACGCGCTTCATGAAGAGATCGGGAATCCAGTTCGCCGTATTCATGTCGTGCGTGCGGCGGCGGTCGTCACCGGTGTTCTTGCGCAGCTCGAGGAATTCCTCGATATCGAGGTGCCAGCTTTCCAGATAAGCGCAGACGGCGCCCTTGCGCTTGCCGCCCTGATTCACCGCGACGGCCGTATCGTTGACCACTTTCAGGAACGGCACGACGCCCTGCGACTTGCCGTTGGTGCCCTTGATATGCGAGCCCAGCGCGCGCACCCGGGTCCAGTCGTTGCCGAGGCCGCCGGCGAACTTCGAAAGCAGCGCGTTATCCTTGAGCGCCTCGTAGATGCCGTCCAGATCGTCCGCCACCGTCGTCAGGTAGCACGACGAAAGCTGCGAGCGGCGCGTGCCCGAGTTGAAGAGCGTCGGCGTCGAGCTCATGAAGTCGAACGTCGAAAGCACGTTGTAGAACTCGATCGCCCGCGCTTCCCGATCGATCTCGTTGAGCGACAGCCCCATCGCCACACGCATGAAGAATGCCTGAGGCATTTCGATGCGATTGCCCTCGACGTGCAGGAAGTAGCGGTCATAGAGCGTTTGCAGGCCCAGGTACCCGAATTGCAGGTCGCGGTTCGCGTCGAGCGCGGCGCCCAGGCGCTTCAGGTCGAACTGCAGCAGCTTCTCGTCGAGCAGCTCGGCTTCCACGCCGCGCTTCACGAATTGGGGAAAGTACTCGGCATAGCGTTCGCTCATCTCGCGCTGGGTCACCTCCTCGCCGAGGATCTCGCGACGAATCGTATGCAGCAGAATGCGCGCGGTGACCTGGCTGTATGCCGGGTCCTTTTCGATCATGGTGCGCGCCGCGAGAATCGCCGAGTCGTAGACCTGGCTCATCGGCACGCCGTCATACAGATTCTTGACCGTCTCGGCGACGATCGGCTGCGCGCTGACTGCATCGCCCAGATGCTCGCAGGCCGACTCGATCACGCCCGTGAGGGCGCTCATGTCGAGCGGGCGGGCGATGCCGTTATCGACGACGTTCAGGCCCGAGGTGCCGGCGGCCTGCTCCGGGGCATGCGCGCGTTCCTGCGTGCGCTTCTCGCGATAAAGCACGTAGGCGCGGGCGACGTTGTGCTCGCCGCCGCGCATCAGCGCAAGTTCGACTTGATCCTGGATGTCCTCGATATGGAACGTGCCGCCGTTCGGGCGGCTGCGCAGCAATGCGCGCACGACGCTTTGCGTGAGCTGCTCGACGAGCTCGCGCACGCGCGCCGACGCGGCGCCCTGGCCGCCGTTCACGGCGAGGAACGCCTTCGTCATGGCGATTGCGATTTTGGACGGCTCGAACGACACGACACTGCCATTGCGGCGGATCACCTTGTAGTCGGCGAATGTGGCCTGCGGCGCGAGCGCCTGCGCATAGGCTGCCTCGTGGGCCACGGCGCGAGCGCCCTGTGCCCCCTCCTGCTGGCTCGTCATGTTGTCGGTCGTTTGCATGTGCAAAGCTCCTGATCTTCGATGTGCGGACATACCGCGGATTGGAACAACCGCCGCGCCACCCCTAGCGCGAGCGATGAGGTGCGGGAAGAAGAAAGAGACGCAAATTGGCTGCCAGGTCGCACGGCATCGGATCATGTTTTGTGATCTTCATGACGATGGCCGGCCTCGGCGTCCCCTCCCCCCCAAGAACGAAGGCGCCGGATCGTTCGTCCGGCGCCTTCGCCCGCTATTTTTTGCGACGCCTTTGCGGTTGCGACGCTTTGTCCCGACACAAAGCACAACCTAGCGCCTCGACACAAGATCTAGTGCGATCTCACACCGACAACACCAAGTATAGTAGACGAAAACGTCATCTCAAACAGGTTTATTTGGCACCAGGCGCTTGACTTTTACTTAATCGAGACGAGACAAGGAGTTAGCGCAAACGCAAACAGCGCACGGGCTCGCGGGCCGCGGCGCGAGCGCATCCTTGCTCGCTTACGGGCGCCTGTAGGGGAAATACCGATGAGCGAGCGCGGTGTCGCGCGCAAGACGGGACCAGTCGAAAGCGGGGCCCGGATCGGTCTTGCGGCCCGGGGCGATATCGGCGTGCCCCGCGAGCGCATCGATCGGATAGCGGGCGACGAGCGCGGTGACGAGCGCGGCAAGGGTCGCATACTGCGCTGCTTCGAAAGGAAGATCGTCGGTCCCTTCCAGTTCGATGCCGATCGAGAAGTCGTTGCAGCGCTCCCGCCCGAAGAAGTTCGATGCGCCGGCGTGCCACGCACGCGCGTCGCACGACACGAACTGCTCGAGCGCGCCATCGCGCCGGACGAGGAAATGCGACGACACGCGCAGGCCGCGCAGGTGCGCGTCGAAGTACGGGTGGGCGGAACAGTCGAGACGATTCTGAAAAAGCGCGGCGATGGCCTCGCTGCCGAACTCGCCGGGCGGCAGGCTGATGTTGTGGATGACGACGAGCGTCGGCACGGTGCCCTCGGGACGCGCCTCGAAATTCGGCGATGCGATCGCGCGCGCGCCGGCGACCCAGCCGTCGGTGCCGACGACGAAAGGCTCAGCAGCGTCCATCGCCCCTCACCGCGAACCGGCCGCGCGCGCCGCATGGCGCGAAGCGTGTTCCGCGCAGCAGAAATACTGCCCGCCGGCAAAGACCGACTCGCTCTTCGGCGCGTGTACCCCGCACGCGGCGCAGCGTACCACCGGCTCGGCCAAGGAGCCCGGCTTCGCGCGGCTCCCGGCGGAGGACGAACGCGCGGTGCGCCGCGCGCCCTGCGCTTCGGACGCGCGGACGGCCTTGACGAGCCAGCGGCCGGCAAAGAAGAGAAGGACCAGCAGGAAAAGTTGTCGCATCGGTCAGACCACGGGGCGGTGCAGCAGCACCTCGAAGACGAATCGGCTGCCGACATAGGCGAGCAGCAAGGCGGCGAACGACACCAGCACCCAGCGCAGCGCCGCACGCCCACGCCAGCCCGACACGCGGCGCGCAGTGAGCAGCGCACCGAACATCAGCCACGAGAGCAGCGCGAAGACCGTCTTGTGATCGAGCGTGAGCGCGCGGTCGACCAATTGCTCGCTGAAAAGAATGCCGGACAAGAGCGTGAGCGTCAGCAATACGAAGCCCGCGCCGATCAGGCGGAAGAGCAGCGTCTCGAGCGTCAGCAGCGGCGGCAGCGTATCGAGCCAGCTCACGAGCCAACCACTCGCCGCCGGCCGCGCGAGCGAACCGCGCAGCGCGTGCAGGCGCCGCTCGGCGAAGAGCATCATCACCGCATGCAGCGCGGCGATCGCAAAGAGGCCATAGGCGATGTTCGCGATGACGAAATGCAGCTTGAAGAGCGGCGCCGCCGCATAGGGCAGCACGCGCACGCCGCCGAAAACGAGCGGCATCAGCGAGGCCAGGCAGGCGAGCGGCAGCACGAGCAGCCGCAGGCCGTCCAGCGGAAAGAAAAGGCTCTCGATCCAGTAGATGCCAGCGCCGAGCCAGAACATCGCCGAGAGCGCGAACGCGAAGCCGAAGACCATCGAGTCGCTCGGAAAGATCGTGGTATGCAGCAGCACGCCATGAGCGACGAGCGCGGCGAAGAGCAGTACGCGGCCCGGGGTGCCCATGCCCGAGGCGACGCCAGGCGGTGGCTCGCCGCCGAGGGGCGGCACGCTCGAAAGCAGCGCGGGCGCTCCCACCGCCCCGACGCGATAGGCGCGCCAGCCCGCCACGGCAAGGCCGCCGTACAGGAGTGCGGTGAGGGCATACAGTACAATGTCCATGTTCACAAGTTTACACTAGGCGACTGCGTGCGCACGGGCTCGTCCGCGCGCGCTTCGCCACTGCCTACCTTTCCCATGCTCGACACTCTCACTCAACGGATGGCGCGCGTCGTCAAGACGCTGCGCGGCGAAGCCCGCCTGACCGAGGCGAACACGCAGGAGATGCTGCGGGAAGTGCGCCTCGCCCTGCTCGAAGCCGACGTCGCTTTGCCCGTCGTGCGCGATTTCGTCGCAAAGGTCAAGGAAAAGGCGCTGGGCGAGGAAGTCGTCGGCAGCCTCTCGCCGGGCCAGGCGCTCGTCGGGGTCGTGCAGCGCGAGCTGACCGCCGTGATCGGCGGCGACTACGAAGGGCGAGCCGCCGAGCTCGATCTCGCCGTCACGCCGCCCGCCATCATTCTGATGGCCGGCCTGCAAGGCGCCGGCAAAACGACGACGGTCGGCAAGCTCGCCAAGCTGCTGCGCGAGAAGTACAAGAAGAAGGTGCTGACCGTCTCCTGCGACGTCTACCGGCCGGCGGCCATCGCTCAGTTGAAGACTGTGACGGAGCAGGTCGGCGCCGATTTCTTTCCGTCGGAGCCCGACCAGAAGCCCGTCGATATCGCGCTCGCCGCGCTCGACTGGGCCAAGCGCCATTTCCACGATGTGCTCATCGTCGACACCGCGGGTCGGCTCGGCATCGATGAAGCAATGATGCAGGAAATCTCGGCACTGCATGCCACGCTCAAGCCGGCCGAAACGCTCTTCGTCGTGGACGCCATGCTGGGTCAGGACGCCGTCAACACGGCGAAGGCGTTCAATGACGCCCTGCCACTCACGGGCGTCGTCCTCACGAAGCTCGACGGCGATTCGCGTGGGGGCGCGGCGCTTTCGGTGCGTCACGTCACGGGCAAGCCGATCAAATTCGTGGGGGTGGCCGAGAAGCTCGACGGGCTCGAAATTTTCTATCCGGATCGCATGGCGAACCGGATTCTCGGCATGGGCGACATCGTGGCGCTCGTCGAGGAGGCGCAGCGCAACGTCGACGTCAAGGCCGCCCAAAAGCTCGCCGACAAGGTCAAGAAGGGCGGCGATTTCGACCTCAACGATTTCCGCGCGCAGCTTTCGCAGATGAAGAAGATGGGCGGGCTCTCGACGCTGATGGACAAGCTGCCGGCGCAGTTTCAGCAGGCAGCGCAAGGCGCGGACATGAGCCAGGCAGAAAAGCAGATGCGCCGCATGGAGGGCATCATCAATTCGATGACGCCGCTCGAGCGCGCGAAACCGGAGCTCATCAAGGCCACCCGCAAGCGCCGGATCGCAGCCGGCGCCGGCGTGCAAGTGCAGGAGGTCAACCGCATGCTCAATCAGTACGAACAGATGCGCACGATGATGAAAAAGCTCAAGGGCGGCAATATGCAAAAGCTCATGCGCGGCATGAAGGGGATGATGCCGGGTTTGCGCTGATGCACGGGGGCGGCACGACGCGTGCGGCATGAGCCGCCGCACTCCTCCACACTATGTATACAGTTATCGCCGGACCGACGCCATGAACCGCGAAGAAGCCCTCCACATCTTTCAACACTCGGAAGAAATCGTCTCAGCCAGCGAGGTCGATGCTTCCATCACGCGCATGGCGCAGGAAATCCGCGCCGACATCAGCGACGCCTTTCCGCTCATCCTCTCGGTGATGGGCGGCGCGGCCGTGTTTACGGGACTGCTGCTGCCGCGCCTCGATTTCCCGCTCGAATTCGACTACATCCATCTCACGCGCTACCGCAATACGACCAAGGGCAGCGCCGAAATGCAGTGGCGCGTCGCGCCGGCCGAATCGGTAAAGGACCGCATCGTGCTCGTGCTCGACGACATCCTCGATGAAGGGGAGACGATGGCCGCGATCCGCAATCGAATCCTGGCGATGGGTGCCAAACGCTTCATGAGCGCCGTACTGTGCGAAAAGACTCTCGCGAAGACGAAGCCGCTCTATCCCGACTTCTGCGGTTTCAAGGTGCCCGACCGGTACGTATTCGGCTGCGGCATGGATGCCAAGGGCTACTGGCGCAACCTGCCGACGATCCGCGCGCTGACTGACGGCGCGTGAAATAGCTGGGCGCGGGACGCGGCCGGGCGCGCGCCCGCTCTTGTCTCAGAGCTGCTTCGCGAACACGCGGATGCCGGCCAGGATCATTTCGATCGAAATGGCCACGAGCACGAGCCCCATCAAGCGCTCGAGCGCAGTGACCGTCCGCTCGCCGAGCCAGCGCTGAATGCGCTCGGCCAGCACGAGCACCACCGCGCAGACGATCATCGTGACGGTGAGCGCCCCGATCCATTCCAACGTGCGATTCGGCGCCTGAGACGCGAGCAGCAATACCGTCGCCAGCGCGGAGGGGCCGGCCAGCGCCGGGATCGCGAGCGGCACGATCAGCGGCTCGCCGTGCGGGTCGGCACCGAGCGGGCCGTCCGGATGAGGAAAAATCATCCGCAGCGCGATCAGGAACAGCACGATGCCGCCGCCGATGCGCAGCGACAGGTCCGTGAGATTCATCATCCGCAAAAAGCGATCGCCCGTCAGCATGAAGACGAGCAAGATCGCGAAGGCGATGGCGACTTCCCGCAAAATGACGACGACCCGCCGATCCGGGCGGACACCGCGCAGGCTATTCACGAAAAGCGGAATGTTGCCGAGCGGGTCGGTGATCAGGATCAGCAGAACCGTCGCCGAAAGGAAGTCGTACTGCACGGACGCTCCCCGCTCAGCCGGCAAGTGCCTGGTCTGACGCCTGGCCGCCCGCGAGCGCCGCGCGCACGCGCGCGGTGGCGAACGCGGCGGCCTCGCCGACGGGAATCAGCGTCGCCTCGCTGTCGCGGCGCCCCTGGTACTCGATCTTCCCATCCTTGAGCCCTCGATCGCCGATCACGAGCCGGTGCGGCACGCCGATCAGCTCCCAGTCGGCGAACATGACGCCGGGCCGCTCGCCGCGGTCGTCGAGAATGACGTCGACGCCGGCTGCCGTGAGCTCGGCATAGAGCCTGTCGGCCGCTTCACGCACGGCCTCGCTGCGATCGTACCCCATCGGACAGAGCACGACCTCGAACGGCGCGATCGCCTCGGGCCAGATGATGCCGCGCTCGTCGTTGTTCTGCTCGATCGCGGCGCCGAGAATGCGCGTGATACCGATGCCGTAGCAGCCCATCACCATCGCCTGCGGCTTGCCGGTTTCATCGAGAAAGGTAGCGCCCATCACCTCGGAATACTTGGTACCGAGCTGAAACACGTGACCCACCTCGATGCCGCGGCAGATTTCAAGCGCGCCGCGGCCGTCCGGCGAGGGATCGCCCGCGCGCACGTTACGGATGTCGGCGACCTCGGGCTCCGGCAGATCGCGCCCCCAGTTCACGCCCGTCGTGTGATAGTCGGCCTCGTTCGAACCGACGACGAAGTCGCTCATATTTGCTACGGTGCGATCGGCAATGACCTTGACCGGCTTTTTCGTGGCGACCGGGCCCAGATAGCCGGGCGGCGTGCCGAACCAGGCGACGATCTCGTCCTCGGTGGCAAACCGGAAATCGGCCAGGCCGGGCAGCTTGCGCGTCTTGACCTCGTTGAGGTCGTGATCGCCGCGCAGCATCAGCAGCCAGATCGTGGGCTCGGCGCCCTCGTTGTCGGTGGCGAGCACGATCGACTTGATAGTCCGTTCGAGCGCAATGCCAAGATGCTCGGCCACGGCTTCGCACTTGGCCTTGCCGGGAGTGGCCGTCTTCGTCATGACCTCTTGCGGCGCGGCGCGTTCGGTAACGAGCGGCAACGCCTCGGCAGCCTCCACGTTCGCCGCGAAATCCGAGTCCGGGCAATAGGCGATGTCGTCCTCGCCCGTGGCGGCGATCACATGGAACTCCTGCGAACGATTGCCGCCGATCGCACCGCTGTCGGCCGTTACCGCTCGGAATTCGAGCCCGATGCGCGTGAAGATCCGCACGTAGGCGTCGAACATCTTGCGATATGACTCTTCGAGGCCCGCCTGATCCTTGTCGAACGAGTAGGCGTCTTTCATCGTGAACTCGCGCCCGCGCATAACGCCGAAGCGCGGCCGGATTTCGTCGCGGAACTTGTTCTGGATCTGATAGAAGTTCACCGGCAGTTGCCGGTAGCTCTTGATCTGGTTGCGCGCGATGTCGGTCACGACCTCCTCGTGGGTCGGGCCGAGCACGAAGTCGGTTTCCTTGCGATCCTTGAAGCGCAGCAGCTCAGGGCCGTATTGCTCCCAGCGCCCCGATTCCTGCCAGAGCTCGGCCGGCTGCACCGACGGCATCAGGAGCTCGAGCGCACCGGCGCGGTTCATCTCCTCGCGCACGATCGCCTCGACTTTGCGGATCGAGCGCAGACCGATCGGCAGGTAGTTGTAGATGCCGCCGGCCACGCGCCGGATCATGCCGGCGCGCACCATCAGTTTGTGGCTGACGACTTCCGCGTCGGCCGGAGCTTCCTTCAAAGTGCCGATAAAAAAACGGGACGCTTTCATTCAGGTTTTCCAAAAGCGGCGGCCCACGGCGGGCTGCCCAAATAGGGAACGAGTGAAATCGGGTATCGGCTTGCGAGCCGCCATGCGAAGCGCCGGCTCGACCCCGCTCGCCGCCGGCATTGCTTCGACGAAACGGCTCGCGCGTGCAAGGGTGTGCCTTGCCGAGCGCGAACCGCCGTGGTGCATGCCCATGCGGAAGACTCGTTATCTGTTTATAATCAAAGCAATTTTAAAGGATTCGAAGGTGGTTGTATGCTGGATCGCGAAGGCTTTCGCCCGAACGTCGGCATCATCCTCTTGAACGCGCACAACGAGGTGTTTTGGGGCAAGCGTCTACGTGAACATTCCTGGCAGTTTCCGCAAGGGGGCATCAAGTATGGTGAGACCCCCCTGCAAGCAATGTATCGGGAGTTACACGAGGAAACCGGCTTGCGTCCGGAGCACGTCAAGATCATCGGTCGCACGCGCGACTGGTTGCGTTATGAGGTGCCGGACAAGTTCATCAAGCGCGAAGTACGTGGGCACTATCGCGGCCAGAAGCAGATTTGGTTCTTGCTGCGCATGGTCGGTCGCGATTGCGACATCTGCTTGCGCGCAACCGACCATCCGGAGTTCGATGCGTGGCGCTGGAACGAGTACTGGGTGCCGCTCGATGCCGTTATCGAGTTCAAGCGGGATGTCTATCAGTTGGCTCTGACCGAGCTGTCGCGCTTTTTGCGGCGGCCCGCGCCGCGCAATGACAAGCCGCGCGGCAACGGTGGCCCGCGGTATCCGCGCGCGGCGGGGCAGGCCAAAACGCCGGCCGCGATGCCCGTGGCCGGCGTCGCCAGCGTCGTGCTCATCGAAACGAGCGCCACGCCTGCCGACGCACCGTGCAACGGCTCCGCTTCCGGTACCGTGCTGATCCTGCCCGAATAGCGCACAAATCGGGATCAAGTCGGGTCAAGTCCGCGCGGTAGCCCCGAACGGGCGCTATTATTCGGTTCTGCGAATATTGCGCCCGTTTTTCGAGGAACCCATATTGAAAGTCATCGCTCTCGCGCTTGCCTGTCTGACAGGCGGCGCAGTCCTGGCTGGCTGCTCCCATAGCCCGACCACGCCCAAGACCTCGAACCAGGACAACAGCACGTTCACTTACCTGCTCGACCGCCAGGGCAAATGGACCGAAAACAAGGTCGAGGCGCTGCCGCCATTGCCGAATCAGGCCGACCTGCTGTCGTTCGACGTTTCGCAGAACACGCCGCTGAAGTTCGCCGTCGACGCAAAGTCGATCGACATCGGCTCGGACGGCGTGGTGCGCTACACCGTGGTGGCCACGAGTCCTTCGGGCGCCCGCAACGTCAACTACGAAGGGATCCGGTGCGACACGTACGAGTGGCGGCAATATGCCGCCCTCAACGCGGACCACGACGGCTGGGATACGACGGCCGCCACCCGGTGGCACCGGATCGAAAACGGAGCGCTGAATGCCTACCAGGCCGCGCTTTATCAGGACTACTTCTGCGCCAACAAGATGCCGGCCGCTCCGTCGGCCAAGGTGATCGTCAACAACATCCGCTACGGCCGCACGGCCGCCTCGCTGATTCACTGACGGGCCGGGCGCGCCGGCAAACCGGCGCGCCTCGGTCAAACGACTACCAGGTTGTCGCGGTGAATGAGTTCGGGCTCGAGCATGTAGCCGAGAATTGCCTCGATTTCCGAACTCGCCCGGCGGTGAATCAGCTTCGTCTCCGCGCTGCTGTAGTTCGTAATGCCGCGCGCGACCTCTCGGCCAGCCGCATTCAGACATGCAATGACTTCGCCACGTGCGAATGCGCCATGCACGTCCACCACCCCGATCGGCAGCAGGCTCTTGCCGCCCGCGGTCAGTTTTTCGACCGCGCCATCGTCGATGACGACGTGACCGCGAACCTGCAGATGGTCCGCCATCCACTGCTTGCGCGCCGCCACGCGGGCCGTTCTCGCCACGAGCTGAGTGCCGATGAACTCGCCGCCGGCCAGCCGGATCAGAACCTCGGGCTCGCGGCCGCTGGCAATGACGGTGTTCGCTCCGCTCCCGGCAGCACGCTTGGCCGCAAGTATTTTCGTCAGCATGCCGCCCCTGCCGATGCTCGAGCCGGCGCCACCTGCCATGGCTTCGAGTTCGGGGGCCCCGGCATCGGCTTCGCGCACGAGTTCCGCGCTCGGATTCTTGCGCGGATCAGCGGTGAAGAGGCCTGTCTGATCGGTCAGGATGACGAGCGCATCGCCCTCGATCAGGTTGGCGACGAGCGCACCGAGCGTATCGTTGTCGCCGAATTTGATTTCGTCGGTGACTACGGTGTCGTTCTCGTTGATGATCGGCACGACACCGAGCCGCAGCAGCGTGAGCAGCGTCGAGCGCGCATTGAGGTAGCGCTCGCGGTCAGCGAGGTCGGCGTGCGTCAGAAGGATCTGCGCGGTGCGGATACCATGCTCGCCGAAACGGCTTTCATAGACTTGCGCGAGCCCCATCTGGCCAACGGCCGCGGCAGCTTGCAGCTCATCGATCTCGCGCGGCCGCCTGGTCCAGCCGAGCCGCTGCATGCCCTCCGCGATCGCCCCCGAGCTCACGAGCACGACCTCCTTGCCTCGCGCGCGCAATTCGGCGATCTGCGCCGCCCAACGACCGATCGCGGCCTCATCGAGCCCGCGCCCATCGTTCGTGACGAGACTCGACCCCACTTTCACTACCAGGCGTTTCGAATCGGCGATGACAGAGCGCATCGTACGAAAGTCTCCATTCGGTGAGGCATGCACTGCGTCACGGTGACACAGGCGGCAGACCCGTTCGACGGCTTCCGGCGAACGGACAAAAGGCATTGCCCGTCAGGGCTGCGACCCGGTAGGGCCGGTGGGCCGCCCCGGCTCCTGGGCATCGCGAAAACGCACGTCTGCCGCAAGATCCTCGGCTTGCTCGGCGCGATGCGCGTCCGAATGCGCAGCCAGATAGTCGTAGATGGCATAACACAGGCCTTCGCAGCCCAATCCCGTCAGCGCCGAGATTTCGAAAACGGGCCCCTTCCACGCAAAGCGCTCGAGAAAATCGGCCACACGCGCCTCGCGCTCGCCTTCCGGCACCATGTCGAGTTTGTTGAGCACGAGCCAGCGCGGTTTGTTGAAGAGCGCCTCGTCGTACTTGCGCAGTTCGTTCACGATGGCCTTCGCCTCGGCGACCGGATCGACGCTTTCGTCGAAAGGCGCAAGATCGACGAGATGCAGGAGCAAGCCCGTGCGCTGCAAGTGCCGCAGGAACTGGTGCCCAAGGCCCGCGCCCTCCGCTGCCCCCTCGATGAGCCCGGGGATATCGGCGATGACGAAGCTCTTGCTCGGGCCGACGCGCACGACACCGAGATTCGGCGCAAGCGTGGTGAAGGGGTAGTCGGCGATCTTCGGCTTCGCATTCGACACCGACGAGATGAACGTCGACTTGCCCGCGTTCGGCATGCCAAGCAGCCCGACATCGGCGAGCACCTTCAACTCGAGGCGCAGGTTGCGCCGTTCGCCCGGCTTGCCATCGGTTTTTTGCCGCGGCGCGCGGTTCGTGCTCGACTTGAAATGCAGGTTCCCAAGGCCGCCCGCCCCGCCTTTCGCAACGAGCACCGTCTGCTCGTGCTCGGTCAGATCGGCGATGAGTTCGCCGGTGTCGAGATCGGCGATGACCGTACCAACGGGCATGCGCAGCACGATGTCGTCGCCGCCTTTGCCATAGCAATCGGAGCCGCGGCCGTTTTCGCCGTTGCGCGCCTGGTGCTTCTTGGCATAGCGGTAGTCGATGAGCGTGTTGATGTTCCGATCGGCAACGGCATAGACGCTGCCGCCGCGGCCGCCGTCCCCGCCGTCGGGGCCGCCGAACGGGACGAATTTCTCACGGCGCATCGACGCGCTTCCGTCGCCGCCGTCGCCGGCGATCACCTCGATCCGCGCTTCGTCAATGAACTTCATTTATTGCTCCGTCCCGTGTTTCCGTTATTGTGCCGCGCGGGCCCGCGATGACCAAGCGGCCGAACGGCCAGGGGCCGCGCGCCCTTGCGCCGCCGACACCCATAAGCAAAAAGGCCCCGCTGACTTCGCGGGGCCTTTCTCGGTTTATCGCACCCGTGTCTGATCGACTCAGGCCGCGGCCGGGACGACGTTGACAGTATGCTTCTTGTCTACGCCTTTCGTCGTGAACTTGACGTGGCCGTCGACCAGCGCGAAGAGCGTGTGGTCCTTGCCCATGCCGACGTTGTCGCCGGCGTGCATGCGCGTGCCGCGCTGACGTACGATGATGCCGCCCGCGTTGATTGCCTGGCCGCCGTACACCTTCACGCCGAGACGTTTCGACTCGGAGTCGCGGCCGTTGCGAGAAGAGCCGCCTGCTTTTTTGTGTGCCATCTGATTGCTCCTTGACCGTTGCGCCTACTTACGCGGTGATAGCGTCGATGCGCAGTTCGGTGTAGTTCTGGCGGTGGCCAGCGTGCTTCTGGTAGTGCTTCCGGCGACGCATCTTGAAGATGGTCACTTTACGGTGCCGACCGTGGGAGACGACGGTAGCCTTGACGGAAGCCCCACTGACCAGCGGCGTACCGAACTTAATCGATTCGCCTTCGCCCACTGCGAGAACCTGGTCGAGCGTGATTTCAGCGTCAATGTCTGCCGGTATCTGTTCTACTTTCAATTTTTCGCCGACGGCAACCTTATACTGCTTGCCACCGGTTTTTATGACCGCGTACATTGAGAACCTCACTCTGTGTTCGCCACATCTTTCGTGGCCTTTCCACGCACCGCGCGTGAAAACGCGTGATTATACATAGAGTTAGCTCCTCCGTCAAAACCCTTCCCATGCCCGGTTCCGGCGCGCCGCAGGCCGCGCCGCACGGGCTGCCGCGTCCCGGTGGTACCGGTCCGCGCTCGCGGCAGCCCTCGGAGCGGCCGATAACCCTTTATAATCCGCGGCACTACCCATTTTTCTCATCATGTCGTCCACCGCCACCTCTTCCCCCAGCGCCGCCAGCCTGCTTGCCCCGATCGCCGAAGACATGGAGCAGGTCAATCGCGTCATCCGGCAACGTTTGGCCTCGGAGGTGATGCTGATCAACCAGATCTCCGAGTACATCATCGGCGCGGGCGGCAAGCGGCTGCGCCCGGCGCTGCTGCTGCTCGTCGCGCGCGCGCTCGGCGATACCACCGGCTATCGGCACGAACTGGCGGCCGTCGTCGAATTCATTCACACGGCTACGCTGCTGCACGACGACGTCGTCGACGAATCGGACCTGCGGCGCGGACGCAAGACGGCCAACGCGCTCTTCGGCAACGCGGCGAGTGTGCTCGTGGGCGATTTTCTCTATTCGCGCTCGTTCCAGATGATGGTCGGCGTCGGCCGGATGCGCGTCATGGAGATCCTGGCCGAGGCGACCAACATCATCTCCGAAGGGGAAGTGCTTCAACTGCTGAACATGCACGACGCCGACGTGGACGAGGGCCGCTACATGCAGGTGATCCGCTACAAGACGGCGAAGCTTTTCGAGGCGGCGGCACAGCTCGGTGCCGTGCTCTCGGGCGCCGACGAGCAGACGGAGGCCGCGGCGGCCGAATTCGGGCGGCGCATCGGTACCGCGTTTCAGATCATGGACGACTGGCTCGACTATACGGGCACGGCCGAATCGATGGGCAAGAACGCAGGCGACGATCTGCGCGAAGGCAAGCCGACGCTGCCGCTCATCTATCTGATCGAGCGCGGCACGCAGGAGCAGTCCGCGCTCGCGCGCCAGGCGATCGAGCAAGGCGGCACGGATCGCTTCAACACGATCTTCGAGGCGATCACGACGTCGGGCGCGCTCGACCACACGCTCGAGTGCGCGAAGCGCGAGGCTCGCGCAGCCGCAGCAGCAATTTCTTCGTTCCCGGATTCCATTTACAAAGAAAGCCTGCTAGAATTATGTTTTTACTCGACGGCTAGACAGTCTTGAAACAGACTTTCTGACCGCCGCAGTCCAAATCGGGGTGTAGCTTAGCCTGGTAGAGCGCTACGTTCGGGACGTAGAGGCCGGAGGTTCGAATCCTCTCACCCCGACCAGAATTTCCTTGTATTCCAAGGCAGAAACCGTCCACATCCTGGGCGGTTTTTTGTTTTTGGGCACGGATGCGCCACTGGGCGATCATGCGCGCGCGGCCCACGCCTCCTCCGTCTGCTAGGCCATGCCGCCGACTGGGCATGCCGGACCCTCTGCTATATTCTCTCCATCCCTCTTTCCGCCTGACTGCACAACGCGTGGAACAAATTCCTTTATGGGCGCAAATCGGCGCCGTCTTCCTGCTTCTCTTCGTCTCCGGTTTCTTCTCGATATCGGAAACGGCCATGATGGCGCTCAATCGCCATCGCCTTAAATATCTCGTCAGCAAAGGCGCGTTCGGCGCCAAATCCACGCAGGGCCTGCTCGCACGCACCGATGAATTGCTGGGCGTCGTCCTCATCGGCAACAACCTGCTCAACACGATCATCCCCGTCCTCACGACGTCCATCGCACTGCGCACGTTCGGCAGCAACAATCTCGTGCTGTCGATCGCCACCGGCATCGTTGCCTTTCTCATCATCGTCTTCGCCGAGATCACGCCCAAGATCGTCGGCGCCACCTATCCCGAAAAGATCGCGCTGCCCGCAAGTCTCGTCCTCGCTCCGCTCATGCGCGTGCTCAAGCCGGTGATCTGGTTCGTGAATCTCTTCTCGAACACGATCCTGCTCGTGCTGCACATCAACACCAAAGGCAGCCGGGAGCAGCGCCTGTCCACCGAGGAGCTGCGCACGATCGTCCTCGAGTCCGGCAGCTTCATGCCGACCAAGCACCGCAGCATCCTGCTCAATCTGTTCGATCTCGAAAACATTTCGGTGGACGACGTGATGATCCCGCGGCGGCGCATCGAATCGCTGGACTTCGATGCGCCGTTCGACGACATCCTGCACCAGCTCGAAACCTGCTATCACAACAAGTTGATCGTCTATCAAGGCGATATCGACCAGGTGCTCGGCGTGCTTCACGTGCGCAAGACGCTGGCGGCTCTGCACAACCAGGAACTCGAGCGCGAAACATTGCGCGAGCTCCTGGCGGAGCCCTATTTCGTACCGTCCGGCACCCCCGTCTTCCAACAGTTGCAGTTCTTCCAGGAAACGCGCCATCGCACGGCCCTGGTCGTGAACGAATACGGTGAAGTACAGGGGCTCGTCACGCCCGAGGACATTCTCGAGGAGCTCATCGGGGAGTTCACCACGTCGATTCCGCGCAGCGCCGCCTCGCGGCGCGGATGGAATGAGGAAGGCGACTGCATCGTCGCCGGCAGTATGCCGTTGCGCGAACTCAATCGCTGGCTGCAGTTGAGCTTGCCGACCGATGGTCCCAAGACGCTCAATGGCCTCATCCTCGAAACGCTCGAGGAGATTCCCGAAGGCGACGTGTGCGTGCGCATTGGCGATGTCCAACTCGAGGTGTTGCAAAGCGACGATCAAACGATCCGCACCGTCAAGGTCTTCAGGCCGAAGGCCAAGACAGTCGCAAAATCGCTTCGCGATTAGGGCCACTCGCGGCAATCGCAGACTTGCGCTGGCCAATCGGCCGACTATGCGGCACCGGCCGGGCGCGCGACCATTGGAACATCGCGTTTCCAGGACGGCGCAGTGCCGGCTTCGATGTCCCGCTCTCTTTCCTCTCCGATCGCCACGTTGCCTCCGGCAGATCCGGACGACGTCCCGGCCGTGCGCCTGCTTGCCGATACGCTCGCGCGCGCATCCGCCCTGCGCGCGTCCGATATTCACGTCGAGCCTGGCGAAGGCAACTGGCGCATCCGGTTGCGCATCGACGGCGTGCTTCACGAAACCGCGCATCCGCCGGCCCACCTTCGGGACGGCTTCGTGACCCGCGTGAAAGTCCTGGCCCGGCTCGACATCGCGGAGCGCCGGGTGCCACAGGACGGGCGGCTGCGCCTCGCCGTCGGACCGGGCAGCGTGGAAGACTATCGCGTGAGCTCGCTGCCCACGCTGCATGGTGAAAAGCTCGTCTTGCGGCGGCTCGATGCCATGCCCGCCGACCTCTCGCTCGCGGGACTCGGCTTCGATCCACCTCAACGTCTGCTCGTCGAGGCAGCGATCGCCGCGCCGCACGGCCTCGTCATCGTCACGGGGCCTACCGGCAGCGGCAAGACGCTCTCGCTCTACAGCTTCCTGCAGGCGCTGAACGCCCATTCACGCAACTTGTGCACCGTCGAGGACCCGGCGGAAATCCAGTTGCCCGGCATCAATCAGGTCAACGTCCGCGAGAAAGCCGGCCTCACCTTCGCTGTGGCGCTCCGGGCGCTGCTGCGTCAGGACCCCGACGTCATCATGGTCGGCGAAATCCGCGACGGCGAGACAGCCGACGTGGCGCTCAAGGCGGCCCAGACCGGACACCTCGTGCTTTCGACGCTGCACACGAACGACGCCCCCGGCGCGATCGCACGTTTGATCGACATCGGCGTGGCGCCCTACAACCTCGCCGCGGCGCTGCGCCTCGTCACCGCCCAGAGGCTCGTGAGGCGCCTTTGTCCGCATTGCCGCGCGCGCGGCGCCTATTGCAGCACGCCCCTGCGCGCGGCCGGCTTCGCCGACCATGAACTCGACGGCTGGATGCCGTTCGTCGCGGCGGGCTGCGCGGCCTGTCATGAAATCGGCTACCGCGGGCGTATCGGTCTGCACCAGGTGATGCCCGTGTCCGCAAGAATGCGCGAGTTGATCGCCAAGCGCGCGAACACCGAAGCCATCGGACGGCAGGCCCGAGCGGAAGGCATGCAAACGCTGCGCCAAGCGGCGCTGGCGCGCGTGCGCGACGGGTCGACGACGCTCGAAGAAGCGCTCGGCGCAACGGAGCCGACATGAACCCGACACACTTCGTCTACCCATCGCGCGGGACGGACTGCGTGTGTGCCGGGCAACGGCGCTTCATCTGGCGCGGCGTCGAACTCGATGGCCGGCGCCGCCGCGGCCGGCTCGTCGCCCACAACGCGGCGACGGCCCGCGCAAGACTCAAGCGCGAGGGCGTCGTCGTGCTCGCGATGCGCGACGGCGGCCCGGTAAAAGCGCCGCGAACGAAGGCCAGACAAATTACCGCATTCACTCGTCAGTTGGCCGGCCTGCTGCGCGCAGGCCTGCCGCTCGCGCAGGCGCTCGAAGCGATCGCGCAAATACCATCCAAGTCTGCCGTGCCGCAGATCGCGGATGCATTGGCGCGCGCGCTCGCCGCCGGCGAGCGCTTCGCCGAAGCCCTCACACGCTTTCCGGCCCAGTTCGACGCACCATACCGGCACATGGTGGCCGTAGGCGAAGCGTCCGGGGCACTGGCGGGCGTGCTTGCCCGCGTCGCGCACGAACGCGAAGCCGCCGCCGCATTACGGGCAAAGCTGCGCGCCGCGCTGATCTACCCCGCCGCCGTCCTGCTTTTCGCGTTGGCGATCACGAGCGCCCTGCTCGTCTGGGTGGTGCCGACTTTCCGGCAAGTGTTCGAGAGCTTCGGCGGCGTGCTGCCTGGGCCCACGCGCGCCGTCCTCGCGGTTTCCGGACTTGTGACCGATCTCGGTGCGCCGGTCGCGGCATCGCTCGGTGCCTCATATCTGGTGGCGGCCCGCGCCGTTCGCGGCCATTGCGCGGCTCGCCATGCGCTGGCTCGCATGCTGCTCGCCACTCCGGTCATCGGCGGGCTCCTTTCGGTGCTCGCGGCTGTGCGATGGAGCCGCGCCCTCGGCACGCTGCTCAGTGCCGGCGTACCGCTCGCCGACGCGCTTGCCTCGCTGCGCGACGTTACAGGCAACGCCGTTTTCGATGCGGCCAGTGCCAACATCGGGTCACGCCTTGGTCAGGGCGAGCGGCTCGCTGCCGCGATGCGCGCCACGTGCCGCTTTCCCGCCGCCTTCGTCGCCCCGATCGCGCTCGCCGAAGAGGCAGGCACGCTCGATTCGACCCTGCTCGACGTGGCTGCGCTCGCCGAGCAAGAGTTGAACGAGGCCGTCGCCATGCTGGCGAGCCTGGCAGAGCCGCTCGTCGTGATCGTGTTGGGCGCGCTTGTCGGCGCGCTCGTCGTCGCGCTTTACCTGCCGGTCATCGAACTCGGCAACGTGGTGTAGCATCCAGGCCATCGCACTCCGTCCACCAACGCCCTTTTCCGTGTACGCCCTCGTTCTCAGCGATCCGCTCTCGCGCGGCGCGACCACCTTCGGTTCCGCCTTCTCGGGCTTGCCCGCCGCCTGGCAGTATCTCTTTGCGCTCGCATTGGGTTTGGCGATCGGCAGCTTTCTCAATGTAGTCATCCACCGGCTGCCGATCATGCTCGATCGGGCATGGCGTGCCGAGATCAGCGAGGTCACCGGCGAGCCGCCCGCGGACGATGAACTGCCTGAGCGCTACAACCTCAGCGTTCCGCGCAGCGCGTGCCCACACTGCGGACACGTGCTGCGAATCCGGGAAAACATCCCCGTGCTCAGCTACCTTTGGCTACGGGGCCGGTGCTCGGCCTGCCATGCCCGCATCTGCGTACGCTATCCGCTCGTCGAACTCGCCGGCGGCGCGCTGGCGGCCCTCGCATTGGCCACGTTCGGCCCGACAGGCACCGCGCTCGCCGCATTCGGCCTTTGCGCCGCGCTACTCGCGATGAGCGCCATCGATATCGATACACGCCTGCTGCCCGACTCGCTGACTCTCCCGCTGCTGTGGGCCGGGCTTATCGTCAACTTCGGCGACACCTTCGCGAGCCTGCGCGCGGCCGTCGCGGGCGCGATCGCGGGCTACGTATTCCTCTGGAGCGTGTACTGGCTGTTCCGGTTCGTGCGGGGCATCGAGGGGATGGGCTATGGCGACTTCAAGCTGCTCGCCGCGCTCGGCGCATGGCTCGGCTGGGGAGCCTTGCCGCAGATCGTTCTCGTCTCTGCGGTCTCCGGGGCGCTGGTAGGGCTGCTTGCAATGTGGTCCGGCAAGATGCGGTTCGAAGAGCCGTTGCCGTTCGGCCCTTTCCTTGCGCTGGGTGGGGCAGTCACGCTGTTCGCGGGCACACCGCTCTTCAATCTGTTCGGAGGCTGAGTCATGTTCGTCGTCGGCCTGACGGGCGGCATCGGCAGCGGTAAGAGCTTTGTCGCCGATCGGTTCGCCGCGTACGGTATCGCCATCGTCGATACCGACGTCATCGCCCACCGCATCACAGCCCCGCAAGGCGCCGCCATGCCGCTCATCGTGCGCGAATTCGGCGCCCGATATGTCGCGCCGGACGGCTCGCTCGACCGCGCAGCCATGCGTGCACGCGTCTTCACCGACGATGCCGCGCGTGCTCGCCTCGAAGCGATCACGCACCCGATCATCCGGGCCGAAGCGGACCGCGAGACACGCGAGGCGCGCAGCCCCTACGTCATCGTCGTCGTGCCGCTGCTCGTGGAGTCGGGCAGTTGGCGCACGCGCGTGGACCGCGTACTCGTGGTCGACTGCGCCGTCGAGACTCAGATCGCGCGGGTCATGCAACGCAACGGGTTCTCGCGCGAGCAGGTGCTGGCCATCGTCGCCCGCCAGGCCACACGCGAGGCCCGCCTCGCCGCAGCCGACGACGTCGTGGACAACGACCGCTCGCCGGCGGAAAGCCTCGACAGCCGCGTCCGCGAATTGCACGCGCTGTATCTGCGCCTGGCTGCAACGCACGACACAGAGGCTGGCCGTTCGTAAGGCACGAGTCGCCAAGAGCCAACCGACGCACAACAGCATGGGCCGTCATGGGCCATAGCATGGGCAAAGATTCCCGGACGTGACAAAAAAGCCGTAAATAGTGCTCAATTCCGTGATTGCGAGGGGGCATTTGCAGCATTAGAATGTCCTGCAGTCGCAGTCCATTCACCCACGACGCCAGAGGCGAGCGCGCTTGATTCTTTACGAGTATCCGTTCAACGAGCGAATTCGCACGCTGCTGCGTCTCGAAGACCTGTTCGAGCGCTTCACGTTCTTCCTGAATCAGGACGACGCGAGGGAACACCACGTCGCCCTCACGACCTTGTTCGAAATTGCCGAAGTCACGGGCCGGGCGGATCTGAAGTCCGACCTCATGAAGGAACTCGAGCGCCAGCGGCAAACGCTCGCGCCCTTTCGCGGCAACCCGGGTATCGAACAGAATGCGCTGGAGGTGGTGCTCGGCGAGATCGAGCAGACGCTCAACGGGCTATCGCAGATGCAAGGCAAGACAGGCCAGCATCTCGTCGACAACGAGTGGCTTTCGAGTATTCGCAGCCGCGCCATCATCCCCGGCGGCACCTGCAAATTCGATCTGCCCTCGTATTACGCCTGGCAACAGATCCATCCCGACCAGCGCCGGCAGGATATCGCCAAATGGATCACGCCGCTGCTGCCGCTGCGCGACGCAGCTGCGATCGTGCTGCGGCTTGCCCGCGAATCGGGACAGGCCTCCAAGGTCATGGCGATGCAAGGCAGCTACCAGCAGATGCTCTCGGGGCGCACCTATCAGTTGATGCAGGTACGCGTATCATCGGAGCTGCGGGTCATCCCCGAAGCCAGCGCCAACAAGTACATGCTGTGGGTGCGCTTCACGGTGCAAGATGGCGACATGCGCCCGCGCCCCGTCGACGTGGACGTACCGTTTCAACTGACGCTCTGCAGTCTTTAGCGTCGCTTGTCCATCCGCCGGCTATCCGCTTTGCCCGTCGTTTCGTCGCGCTGGCTGTCTCCGGGCAGCCATGCATTGACCACCATTGCTCGCTCGACTCATGATTACCGTCGTCAAATGTCCAACCTGCGGCAAGGACGTCCGCTGGACGCCGGAAAACCGCTTTCGCCCGTTTTGCTCCGAACGCTGCAAGCAGATCGACCTCGGTGCGTGGGCCAACGAGAAGTACAAGATCGGCGGGAGTGACGAAACTCCGCCGGATGACGAACCACCGGAGAGCGGCCGCTCGAATTGACGTCTGGCGCGTGGCCACGGCGGCGCTGACGCCGACGCGCACGATCCGTCAGTCGGCAGCCAGGAGTTCGAGCACTGGAATCGCGGCAGGCAGCAGCGGCGAGACCTCCACCGGCAAGCGCTGCCAGCTGAACGCCTGGCCTTCACGGCCATGCGGCTCGCCGTTCCAGAGCGTCACCTTGCAAAAGTAAAGCCGCACGTAGGCATGCGGATAGTCATGCTCGAGCGTATGCCAGAGATGGCAGGCGAGCACGTCGATCCCGAGCTCCTCGTGCAGCTCGCGCGCGAGCGCGGCCTCGACCGATTCTCCCGGCTCGAGCTTACCGCCCGGGAACTCCCAGTATCCTTCGTACGGCTTGCCTGGGGGCCGTTGAGCCAGCAAGTACCGGCCGTCCGGCTGAACCAGCACGCCGACGGCAACTTCGGTCACGGGTCTTGCCGGCTTGGCACCGGCAGGCGCGGCGGGCAATGCGTCTCTGTTCGTCATCGCTGCGCCTTCTTGCCCGACCAGTCGCGAGCGAACTGCCAAGCCACCCGCCCCGATCGCGATCCTCGTTCCAGCGCCCAGACGAGTGCGTCGCCGCGCGCTGCGGCGATTTCGGCGTCGTCGCAGCCGAAGTGCCGCAGCCAGTGCCCGACGATCGTCAGGTAATCGTCCTGCTTGAAGGGGTAAAAACTGACCCAGAGGCCGAACCGTTCGGACAACGAAATTTTCTCTTCGACGACCTCACCCGGGTGGATCTCCCCGTCCGCGGTGTGCTTGTAGGTCTCGTTGTCGCTCATATACTCGGGCAGCAGATGGCGGCGGTTCGACGTGGCATAGATGAGCACATTGTCGGACTGCGCCGAGATCGACCCGTCGAGCGCGACCTTGAGCGCTTTGTAGCCTGACTCACCGTCCTCGAACGACAGGTCGTCGCAAAAAACGATGAAGCGCTCCGGCCGGCCCGCGATGAGATCGGTAATGTCGCCGAGGTCGTGCAAATCGTCCTTGTCGACTTCGATCAGGCGCAACCCCTGGGACGCGTAGGCATTCAGGCACGCCTTGATCAGCGACGACTTGCCGGTTCCGCGTGCACCCGTCAGCAACACGTTGTTCGCCGGCTGCGCGTTCACGAATTGACGCGTGTTCTGTTCGATCAGCGCCTTTTGTCGATCGATGTTCTGGAGATCGGCGAGCGAGATCGATGAAACGGCCGTGACCGGCTGGAGGTAGCCGCGCCCCTGGCGCCTGCGCCAGCGAAACGCCACCGAGGCGGACCAGTCCACCTCGGGCGCCGCGGGCGGCAGCATCGCCTCGAGTCGGCCAAGCAGTGTTTCGGCGCGGGTAAGGAATTGTTCGAGCTTGTCCATGACGCAATGAATGAAGCCGGTCCGGTCTGGCGCCCCCCGGTCGCGAGCGGGGCACGGCCGGACGGCGTTACGAGCGGTAATCGGCGTTGATGCTCACGTAGTCGTGCGACAGATCGCAGGTCCAGATCGTCGCCTCTGCGTCGCCGCGGCCCAGCACGACGCGAATGGCGATCTCGCTTTGCTTCATGACGCGCTGGCCGTCCTCCTCCCGATAATCGGGATGACGGCCGCCCGCCTTCGCGACGTGAACGTCGTCGAGGTAGAGGTCGATCTTGGCCACGTCGAGGTCGGTCACGCCGGCATAGCCGATTGCGGCCAGAATGCGCCCGAGGTTCGGATCCGACGCGTAGAACGCCGTCTTCACGAGCGGGGAATGGCCGATCGCATAGGCGATCTGACGGCATTCGGACACGCTGGTGCCGCCCTCGACGCGCACGGTCATGAACTTCGTCGCCCCCTCGCCGTCGCGCACGATCAGTTGCGCGAGGGTCTGCGCGACTTCCGTCACGGCGTCGCGAAGTGCGCGATAAGCCGGCGTATCGGTGGACACGATGGGCGCGAGCCCCGCCTTGCCGGTCGCCACGAGGATGAACGAATCGTTCGTCGAGGTATCGCCGTCGATCGTGATGCAGTTGAACGAACGATCGGCCACCTCCTTCACGAGCGTGTCGAGCACCGGCTGCGCCACGGCGGCGTCGAACGCGAGAAAGCCGAGCATCGTTGCCATGTTCGGCTTGATCATGCCCGCCCCTTTGCTGATGCCCGTGAGCGTGATGGCGTGGCCGTCGATGACGATCTGCCTCGAAGCGGCCTTCGGGAGCGTATCGGTCGTCATGATCGCCTGCGCCGCCTCGTACCAGTGCGCTGCGCCGAGGTTGGCAAGTGCCGCCGGCAGCCCGGCGACGAGACGCTCGACCGGCAGGGGCTCGAGGATGACGCCCGTCGAAAACGGCAGCACCTGCTCCGGCGCGACGCCGGCAAGCCGCGCCAATTCGGCACAAGTCTGGCGGGCATGCAAAAGGCCGGGCTCGCCTGTTCCGGCGTTGGCGTTGCCGGTATTGACGACGAGTGCGCGGACACCCTTGCCGAGTGCGAGGTGCTCACGACAGATCGTGACGGGTGCGGCGCAAAAACGGTTGGACGTGAACACACCGGCCACGCTCGCGCCCGCCTCGATCGACATCACGAGGACGTCCTTGCGGTTCGGCTTGCGAATGTTGGCTTCGGCCCAGCCGAGCGTCACGCCGGCGACGGGATGCAGTTGCGCGGGGTCGATCGCGGGAAAATTGACAGCCATCGTCTGAAGACCTTTCGTAAAACGTGAAAGATTGAGCTTGGCGGCGGGCCTGCCCGCTCATGAGCGCGCCGCCCCGAAGGTCACGGCGCTCGCACGGTGTCCGCCGGCAGCGCGTACCGCGGCAAAGGATACGTCATGTCCGGCACGAGTGTCGCGAGCCAAACAAAACGGCGCGCATCAAGCGCGCCGCGTTCTCTGTCAAGCAAGCCTGCCGTGGCATTGCTTGTACTTCTTACCGCTGCCGCACGGGCAGGGATCGTTGCGGCCGACCTTCGGCACGCCGCCAGCAGCCTGCCCAGTTGCGACGGGTGTATGCGCGCCGTGGCTCATCGCCTGATCGACCATTTCGGCGGCGGCTGCATCGGCTGCGGCTTCGGCGAACTCGGCGTGACGGAATTCGACGTTCTCGAGATGGCCGCCTTGCTCTTCATACTGCTCGGCGGCCTCCTCGAGTTGTTCCGGCGACTGGATCCGCACGTTCATCACGGCTCGCGTCACGTCGGTCTTGATCACATTCAGCAGCGCCTCGAAAAGCTCGAATGCCTCGCGCTTGTATTCCTGCTTCGGGTTCTTTTGCGCATAGCCGCGCAGGTGGATGCCCTGGCGCAGGTGATCCAGCGCGGCAAGGTGCTCGCGCCAGCAGCGATCGAGCGTCTGCAACATGACCGAGCGTTCGAACGAACTGAACGCCTCGCGCCCGACGAGCGCCACCTTCGCTTCGTAGGATTCGTCGGCCGCGCCCAGTACCGCATCGAGAATATCGTCGGCATCGAGCGACTGCGACTCGTTGATCATCTCCTGAATGGCGAGATCGAGCTGCCAGTCGCCGCGCAGCGCCTCCTCGAGTTCGGGCGCCTGCCACTGCTCCTCGATGCTGCCGGCGGGCACGAACTGGTGCACGACGTCCGTAATGACGGCATGCCGCATCGCCGTGATGGTCTCGGTGATGTCGTGCGCCTCGAGCAGTTCGTTGCGCTGCTGGTAAATGACCTTGCGCTGATCGTTGGCGACGTCGTCGTACTCGAGCAGCTGCTTGCGGATATCGAAGTTGCGCGCCTCGACCTTGCGCTGCGCGGATTCGATCGAGCGCGTGACGATGCCGGCCTCGATGGCCTCGCCCTCGGGCATGCGCAGGCGTTCCATGATCGCACGCACGCGGTCGCCCGCGAAGATGCGCAGGAGCGGATCTTCGAGAGAGAGGTAAAACCGCGAGGAGCCCGGGTCGCCCTGCCGGCCTGCCCGGCCGCGAAGCTGGTTGTCGATACGGCGCGATTCGTGACGCTCGGTTCCGATGATGTGCAGGCCGCCGGCCGCCTTCACCTGATCGTGCAGTGTCTGCCACTCGTCGTGCAGTGCCTGGATGCGCCGGGCCTTCTCCTCCGCCGGCACCGATTCGTCGACCTCGATCAGCGCGGCCTGCTTTTCCGCATTGCCGCCGAGCACGATGTCGGTACCGCGGCCCGCCATGTTCGTCGCGATCGTGATGCGCTTCGGACGGCCCGCTTCGGCGACGATCGCCGCTTCGCGCTCGTGCTGCTTCGCGTTGAGCACCTCGTGCGGCAGCCCCGCCTTCGTCAGCAGGTTGGCGAGCAGTTCGGAGTTTTCGATCGACGTGGTGCCGACCAGAACGGGCTGCCCGCGCTCGTAGCACTCGCGGATGTCGCGAATGACGGCATCGTAGCGCTCGCGCGCGGTCTTGTAGATCTGATCCTGCCGGTCGATCCGCTTCGGCGGCCGGTTCGTCGGGATGACAACCGTCTCGAGCCCGTAGATTTCGTTGAACTCGTACGCTTCGGTATCGGCCGTCCCCGTCATGCCGGAGAGCTTCGCGTACATCCGGAAGTAGTTCTGGAACGTGATCGAAGCGAGCGTCTGGTTTTCGCTTTGGATCTTGACGTGCTCCTTGGCCTCGACCGCCTGATGCAGGCCATCGGACCAGCGGCGGCCCGGCATGAGGCGCCCCGTGAATTCGTCGACGATGATGACCTCGCCGTTTTGCACCACGTAGTGCTGATCGCGGTAAAACAGCGTATGCGCGCGCAGTGCGGCATAGACGTGGTGCATCAGCGTGATGTTCTGCGGCGCGTAGAGGCTCTCGCCCTCGCCGATGAGCCCCCACTCGGCGAGCATGCGCTCGGCCTTCTCGTGGCCCGACTCGGTCAGGAACACCTGCCGCGCTTTTTCGTCGAGCGTGTAGTCGCCCGGCTTTTCGACGCCCGTGCCGTCAGCGCGCTCTTCGCCGATCTGCCGCTCGAGCAGCGGCGGCAACGCGTTCATGCGAACGTACAAATCGGTATGGTCCTCGGCCTGGCCCGAGATGATGAGCGGGGTGCGGGCTTCGTCGATCAGGATCGAGTCGACTTCGTCGACGACGGCGAAATTCAGCGAGCGCTGAACACGCGCGTCGGTCTCGTAGACCATGTTGTCGCGCAGGTAATCGAAGCCGAATTCGTTGTTGGTGCCGTAGGTGATATCGGACGCGTAGGCTGCCTGCTTCGACTCGTGGTCCATCTGCGACAGGTTCACGCCAACGGAAAGCCCGAGGAAGTTGTACAGCTTGCCCATCCACTCGGCATCGCGCTGGGCGAGGTAGTCGTTGACGGTCACGACGTGCACGCCTCGCCCCGAAAGGGCATTCAGATAGGCCGCGAGCGTCGCCACGAGCGTTTTGCCTTCGCCCGTGCGCATTTCGGCGATCTTGCCGTAATGCAGCACCATGCCGCCGATCATCTGCACGTCGAAGTGGCGCATCTTCAGCACACGGCGGCTCGCCTCGCGGCAGACCGCGAACGCCTCGGGCAACAGCTTGTCGAGCGACTCGCCGCTCGCCACGCGCTGGCGAAACTCCTCTGTTTTGGCCCGCAGCTGGTCGTCGGTCAATTGCTCGATTTGCGGCTCGAGCGAATTGATCACCGCGACGGTCTTTTGATACTGCTTGATCAGACGCTGGTTGCGGCTGCCAAAGATCTTCTGGAGAAAACCGTTGCTCATCGGGTCGGTTGTGCGTCGCGGCTTCGTCGGGCTCGCGCGCGGCTGCGCGGGCGTGCCGAATCGGGGGGCCTCGGCGGCTTATTCCATGAGTGAATTCGAATCGCGCATTTTAGCACGCGAGCCTTAATGTACCGTGTCGGCGGCGAGGTCGAGGGCTCCCGCGCAACCGGGCCGCGATACAATGACAAATGAGTCCGCGCACGCCGCGCCGGAGCCGTCCGCCGAACCCATGAGCCGCTTCTCGCCTTTCTCGAAACCCTCTGCCCGTCGCCCTCAGGCTGTCGCCGAGGTATTGGGCCGCACGGATGCGTTTGCCGCCCTGCGCGCGGGCGTCGAGCAGATTGCCGCGCTGGAGCGGGATTTGTCCACGCTGTTGCCCGATTATCTCGCGGCGAGCGTCGAACCGGGGTTCGTCAAGGACGGCACGCTCACGCTCTTCGCCGCGCACAGCGCACTGGCGGCGCGCCTGCGGCACCTGGAGCCGCGCCTGCTCGCCGATCTTCAGCAGCGCGGCTGGAACGTTCGAGCGCTGGCCGTGAAAGTGCGCCCGCGTGAGGCCGCCGAGGCGCCCGCCGAGAAGCAGGCCCGCATGACGCCTGCCGGCGCGCAAGCACTGCACTCGCTGAGCGAGACACTGGCGCCATCGCCGTTGCAGGCGGCGCTCGCGCGCATGGCTGCGCGCCACCTGCCTAGCGGCGCGAGCGGCACAAGCGGTGAAAGGGGAACAAAAAAATAAGCGGCCCGAAGGCCGCTTATTTTTTGCAGCTACGCGGGCTGCGTTCCTTGGGCGCGAGGAGGCTCAGGCGAATGCCGTCTGCGCATCGTAGCCGAAGCCGCGCGGCGCACGCTGCGCATCGTCGAACGTCACGATCTCGTAGGCATCCTCGTGGGCGAGCAATTCGCGCAGCAACGCGTTGTTCAAGCCATGACCCGACTTGTAGGCCGTGTACGAGGCGAGCAGCGGATGGCCCACCACGTACAGATCGCCAATCGCATCGAGCATCTTGTGCTTGACGAACTCGTCGTCGTACCGAAGCCCGTCGTTGTTGAGAATCCGATACTCGTCGAGCACGATCGCGTTGTCCATGCTGCCGCCGCGCGCGAGGCCGAGCTCGCGCATCATTTCGACTTCGTGCGCGAACCCGAACGTCCGTGCACGGGCGATTTCCCGCACATACGACGTCGTCGCAAAATCGACCTCCAGAGCCTGCCCAGTCTTGTCGACGGCGGGATGCTGGAAATCGATCGTGAACTTGAGCTTGAAACCGAAATACGGATCGAGCCGTGCGGCCTTGTCGCCGTCGCGCACCTCGACCGGCTTGGTGACCTGGATAAACTTCTTCGCCGCGTTTTGCTCCAGGATCCCCGCCGACTGCATCAAGAAGACGAACGATGCCGCGCTGCCGTCCATGATCGGGATTTCCTCGGCCGTGACGTCGACGTACAGATTGTCGATGCCCAGACCCGCGCACGCCGACATCAGATGCTCGACCGTCGAGACCCGCGCGCCATCCTTTTGCAAGACCGAAGCCAGGCGCGTGTCGCCAATCGACATGGCTGACGCCGGGATATCGACAGGCGTGGGCAGGTCGATACGCGAGAACACGATACCGGTGTTCTCGGCGGCGGGGCGAAGCGTCAACTCGACTTTGCGCCCCGAGTGCAGGCCAATGCCGATGGTCTTGACGATCGACTTGATGGTGCGTTGCTTCAACATGGTCGTCGGCCGATTGGTTTAGCCAATCGACATTTCAAAATTCATAGGTCGGATTATAACTCATCCGGCTGCGGCTGTCGTTGCAGCCAGCGTTGCAGTCTGTTTCCCGACGTTACTCGGGATTAGACGAGCAAGGCCGGCGCCTGGAATGGAGGCATTTCCAGACGCCGGCCTGTCGCCGACCGTTACGGACCGTCACAAACGCGACGCGGGGGGCGTTGCCGCGGCGCAACACACTCGTGTCGCCCGGCCCCGCGGCGGGGGCTGGCCGCCTGCGGTCCTTCGTCGGCTGAAGACGGCTTGCCCGCCCGAGGTCCGGCGCCTTGACCACGCCGTTGCTCGGGTGTCTTTCGCACAGCGCACGGCGACCCACCGCCGCGCAACGCGCCGTCCTTCTCCTGCTTTGGCTGCTCGAGCCGCGACGAGCTCGCGATGGCCCGCGCACCTTGCCCGCGATGCGCCGGTATCGCCCGGCAAGCGAACGTTCAGCGCATTGCGCCGAACGTCGAACTCACCGGCCTGCCCGCTGCCATGCCCGCTTGTCGCAGATCGACTCGCACACCCGCGTGCGTCGCTGAGCGCCGCCGCGTCTCGCGGCGGTTGCCCGCATGGGTGCCGATAGCCGATCGACCCGTCTGGCCAGCGCGCCGCGCGCGCCTATGCCGGCCGGGCGCGCGAGCGAACGCAGCCGCCTTGCGCCATTGCCGTTCCACATGAGAAGCCCTTCCCGCACTCGGGCGCGCGACGCTCGTGGCGTCGCACGCCTTCAGTCCGCCTGCTTGCGCAGGAACGCCGGAATGTCGTACGTGTCGACGCCCTTTTCTTGCAGCGCCTGCACGTGCGAAGCCGCCGTTTCGCGAGAGTTGCGCCATACCGCCGGCTTGTCGAACGCGCCGTAATCGGCCGCCGATTGCGGCGTTGCATAGGCTTGCGCCGTGCTCACCGGCTGATTGTCGGTGCCCGTACGCAAAAGCGTCATCGGCGCCGATTGCTGCTTCTTCGCCGCGCCCGCGGTACGGCCAAGCCCCGTTGCGACAACGGTCACGCGCAGCGCATCGCCCATCGCGTCGTCGTACACGGCGCCGAAAATCACCGTCGCATCTTCCGCGGCATAGCTCTTGATCGTGTTCATCACCTCGCGCGTCTCGGACAACCGCAGCGAACGGCTCGACGTGATGTTCACGAGCACACCGCGCGCGCCCGAGAGATCGACACCTTCGAGCAGCGGGCTCGCGACGGCCTGCTCGGCTGCCAGCCGCGCGCGGTCGACGCCGGCCACCGTGGCCGTGCCCATCATCGCCTTGCCCTGCTCGCCCATCACGGTCTTCACGTCTTCGAAGTCGACGTTCACGAGGCCGTCCACGTTGATGATCTCGGCAATGCCGGCCACCGCGTTGTTGAGCACATCGTCCGCGCACTGGAAGCACTTGTCCATCTCGGCGTCATCGCCCATCACCTCGAACAGCTTGTCGTTCAGAACGACGATCAGCGAGTCGACGTGATCCTCCAGTTGCTGCGAGCCAGCTTCCGCCACACGCATACGCTTGCCGCCCTCGAACTCGAAAGGCTTGCTCACGACGCCGACGGTCAGAATGCCCATCTCCTTCGCGATTTGCGCCACCACGGGAGCGGCACCGGTACCCGTACCGCCGCCCATGCCGGCCGTGATGAAGACCATGTGCGCGCCGCGCAGCGCATCGGAAATCCGCTCGCGTGCCTCTTCGGCCGCGGCACGCCCCATCTCGGGCTTGGCACCGGCGCCCAGACCCGTGTTGCCGAGCTGAATCACGTTCGACGCGCGCGAGCGCGAGAGCGCCTGTGCGTCGGTGTTCATGACGACGAAATCGACGCCTTGCACCCCTTTGTTGATCATGTGCTGCACGGCGTTGCCGCCGGCACCGCCAACACCCACCACCTTGATGATGGTGCCGTTGGTTTCTGTTTCCAACATCTGGAATTCCATATTGCCTCCGTCAAGAAAAATCCTGCTCTTCCGCCGTTATTCGGCAAGGAGTCGGGCAACTCCCTGTCGCGCGCAAGCCGCCGGCACCCGCGCGAATTCGAACGTTCAAAAATTGCCCAGAAACCAGTCCTTCATGCGGGAAAACACCTGCCCCATCGAGCCCGACTGCACGGCGACCTTGCGGCCGCGCATGCGCTGCGACGAGCCTTCGACGAGCAGGCCCATCGCCGTCGAGTAGCGCGGGTTGCGCACCACGTCGGCAAGACCGCCCGCATACTCCGGCACGCCAATGCGCACCGGTTTCAAGAAGATGTCCTCGCCGAGCTCGACCATGCCCGGCATCATCGAGGCGCCGCCTGTAAGAACGACGCCCGAGCTCAGCAGTTCCTCGTAGCCCGACTCGCGCACGACCTGGTGCACGAGCGAGAACAGTTCCTCCACGCGCGGCTCGACCACGGCGGCGAGCGCCTGGCGCGACAGCGTGCGCGGGCCGCGCTCGCCGAGGCCGGGCACCTCGATCATCTCGTCGGGGTCGGCTAGCGCCTGCTTCGCAATGCCATAGCTGACCTTGATGTCCTCCGCGTCCGGGGTCGGCGTGCGCAGCGCCATTGCGATGTCGCTCGTGATCTGATCGCCCGCGATCGGAATAACGGCCGTGTGGCGGATCGCGCCCTCGCTGAAGATGGCGATGTCGGTCGTGCCGCCGCCGATGTCGACGAGCACGACGCCGAGCTCCTTCTCGTCCTCGGTCAGCACGGCCAGCGACGACGCGAGCGGCTGGAGGATCAGATCGTTGACCTCGAGCCCGCAGCGGCGCACGCACTTCACGATGTTCTGCGCAGCGGACACCGCCCCCGTCACGATGTGCACCTTCACCTCGAGCCGGATTCCGCTCATGCCGATGGGCTCGCGTACGTCCTCCTGCCCGTCGATGATGAATTCCTGCGTGAGGATGTGCAGCACCTGCTGATCCGTCGGAATGTTGATGGCCTTCGCCGTCTCGATCACGCGCGCGACGTCGGCCTGCGTCACTTCCTTGTCCTTGATCGCCACCATCCCGCTCGAATTGAAGCTGCGAATGTGACTGCCGGCGATGCCCGTGAACACGTTAGTGATCTTGCAATCGGCCATCAGTTCCGCTTCTTCGAGCGCGCGCTGAATCGACTGCACCGTGGCCTCGATGTTCACCACGACGCCTTTCTTGAGCCCCTTCGATTCGCTCTGCCCGAGGCCGATGACTTCATAGTGGCCCTCGCCCCTCAGCTCGGCCACGACCGCCACGACCTTGGCCGTGCCGATGTCGAGGGCAACCAGCAGATCCTTGTAGTCTTTACTCATAGCGTGCTCATGCGTGTGATGTCTTTTTTCGCGTCATGCGTCATCGTCATTTCCTGACCTTGCCCTTCGCGTTGCCGTCGTCGAGGAACCGCATCCCCGCCGCACGAATCGCAAAGCCGTTCGGATAACGCAGATCGGCATACTCGATCTCGTTCCCCCAGCGTGCCGTCACCGCCTTCCATGCCGCCGCCAACCGGTGCGAGCGTTCGCCAAGCGTCGACGGATTGCGTTCACGACCGTATTCGATCTGCGTACCGTTCGACAGTTTCACCTTCCATGCGTAGCGCGGCGAAAGCGACACTTCGTCGGGCGCGGCACCGAGCGGCGCGAGCCACTTCTTGAAATCCGCGTAGCGCGCGACGACTTCCTGCGCCGTTCCCGGCGGCCCATCGAAGGCCGGCAGGTCTTCTTCGAGCTCGCCCTGGTTCGCCGTGAAAAGCTCGCCATCCACGCTCACGAGCTGATCGCTGCCCCACGTGCCAAGCGGTTTGTACTCCTCGAGCGTGACGGCCAACGCGTTCGGCCATACGCGGCGCACGCTCGCGCGACGCACCCACGGCATCTGCTCGAACGCCTGCCGCGCGGCATCGAGATCGACCGTAAAGAAGTTGCCCTTCAGATGGCCCACGACGCTCGCCCGCACCGTCGGGCGGTTGATATGCTCGGTGTCGCCGTCGATGCGAATCGCTGCGAGCGCGAACGACGGACGTTGCGCGAGCCAGATCCCCCCCGCCGCGACGAGCGCGGCGAGGGCCAGTGCGACGAGCGCGCTGGCGGCGAGATTGAGCTGGCGAACGTTGTTCCACATGGTGTCGTATCAGTCCTCGAGCGTGAGCGCCAGCACGGAGACGACGAGGTCGCGGTAGCTGATGCCGACGGCGCGCGCCGCCTTGGGCGGCAGCGAGTGATCCGTCATGCCCGGCGCCGTGTTGACTTCGAGGAAGTACGGGTTGCCCGCCGCATCGAGCATGAAATCGGCGCGGCCCCAGTCAGTGCAGCCGAGCACGTCGAACGCGCGGCGCGACAGGGCCTTCAGTTGCGCCTCCTTTTCGGCGGGCAGTCCGCAGGGAATCAGATACTGCGTGTCTTCCGCGACGTACTTGGCGTGATAGTCGTAAAACTCGCCGGCCGGCACGATACGGATGATCGGCAAATCGAGCGCACCCGCGATGCAGCTCGTGTACTCGCCGCCACCGTCGATGCTCTGTTCGACCACGACGATCTTGTCGAATTTGGCCGCTTCCTCGAGCGCACCTGGCAGCGCGTCAGCCGCCTTGACCTTCGTGACCGCGACGCTCGAGCCTTCGCTCGCCGGCTTCACGAAGAGCGGCAGCCCGAGCTTCGCCACGATCTGCTGCGCGCGCGCCGCGTAGTCGTCGCCGCGCATGACGGTCTCGAACGGCGGCGTCGGCACGCCGGTCTGCTGCCAGATCAGCTTCGTACGGAACTTGTCGAGACCGAGCGCCGAGCCCAGCACGCCGCTGCCCGTGTAACGGATGCCGTAGAAGTCGAGTGCGCCCTGGATCTGGCCGTTCTCGCCGTAGCCGCCGTGCAGCGCGATGAATGCGCGCGCGAACCCCTCGTCCCTCAGCGCCGAGAGCGGGCGCTCGGCCGGATCGAACGGATGGGCGTCGATGCCCGCGTCGCGCAGGCCCTGCAACACGAGCCGCCCCGAATTGAGCGACACCTCACGCTCCGCCGACACACCGCCGAGGAGCACCGCCACCTTGCCGAATCGTTTCGGATCGATACTGCTCATATTCATACCTTCTCGCCTTCTTGTGCGAGCCGCCCCGGCACTGTGCCGATCGATCCCGCACCCATCGTGATCACCACATCGCCGTCGCGCACGAGCGCCGCGAGCGCGCCGGGCACCTCGTCGATCGAATCGACGAACACCGGCTCGACCTTGCCCGCAACGCGGATCGCACGCGCGAGCGCGCGACCGTCCGCTGCGACGATCGGCGCCTCGCCTGCCGCATAGACGTCGGTCAGCACGAGCGCGTCCACGCTCGAGAGCACGTTGACGAAGTCCTCGAAGCAATCGCGCGTGCGCGTGTAGCGGTGAGGCTGAAACGCCAACACGAGCCGTTTGTCGGGGAAGGCACCGCGCGCCGCGGCGATCGTCGCCGCCATTTCGACCGGATGGTGGCCGTAGTCGTCGACGAGCTGATAACTGCCGCCCGCCTGAGCCGGCAGTTCGCCGTAGCGCTGAAACCGGCGGCCAACGCCCGTGAACTCCGCCAGGGCGCGCTGGATGTCGGCGTCGGCAACCTCGAGCTCGGTGGCGATCGCGATCGCCGCCAGCGCGTTTTGCACGTTATGCGTGCCGGGCATGTTGAGCACGATGTCGAGTGGCGGCGCATTCTCGCGCATGGCCGTGAAGAGCATCTTGCCGTCGCGTGCGAACACGTTGACGGCGCGCACCTGCGCGTCGGCAGCAAAACCGTAGCGGATCACCGGCTTCGAAACGAACGGCAGGATTTCGCGCACGTTCGGATCGTCGACGCACAGCACGGCGATGCCGTAAAACGGCAAGCGGTGCGTGAACTCGATGAACGCCTGCTTGAGCCGTGCGAAATCATGGCCGTAGGTGTCCATGTGATCGGCGTCGATGTTGGTCACGACCTCGATCACGGGCAGCAGGTTGAGGAACGAGGCGTCGGACTCGTCGGCCTCGGCGACGATGAAATCCCCCGTGCCGAGCCGGGCGTTCGCACCCGCGCTCGTGAGGCGCCCGCCGATTACGAAGGTCGGATCTAGCCCGCCCGCGGCGAGCACGCTCGCAACGAGGCTCGTGGTGGTCGTCTTGCCATGCGTGCCGGCAATCGCGATACCTTGCTTGAGGCGCATCAGCTCGGCGAGCATCACGGCGCGCGGCACGATCGGCACGCGCAGCCGGCGCGCAGCAAGCACTTCGGGGTTGTCGCTGCGCACGGCGCTGGAAACGACCACGGCATCGGCGCCCGCGATGTTGTCCGCATCGTGGCCGATCGCGATCCGGGCGCCGAGCGCGGCGAGCCGTTCCGTGCTCGCGCTGCGGGCGAGATCCGAGCCACTGACGACATAGCCGAGATTGACGAGCACCTCCGCGATTCCGCTCATGCCGGCACCGCCGATGCCGACGAAGTGAATGTGTTTGACGATATGTTTCATTGCTTTCCTTCCTGGCGCGTAAGCGCCACGGCCGCGCACACCTGCGCGACCCGATCGGTGGCCTCCGGCTTCGCGAGGGCGCGGGCGCGCCCCGCGATCTCCTCGAGCGTTTCGCGCGTTTGCGCGCGCAGCCAGTCGGCCAGTACTTCGGGCGACAAATCGCGCTGCTGCACCAGTACCGCGGCGCCCTGCTCGGACAGAAACCGGGCGTTGGTGGTCTGGTGGTCGTCCACCGCGTAGGGAAACGGTACGAAGAGCGCCGCCACGCCCACGGCCGCGATCTCGGCAACCGTCATGGCGCCCGAGCGGCACACGACGAGATCGGCGTCGGCATAGGCCGCCGCCATGTCGTCGATGAACGGGACGAGTTCGAGCCCGTCGCCCGGCTCGAAACCCGCCGCCGCGTAATTCGCACGCAGCGCTTCGATGTGCTTGGCGCCAGCCTGATGCACGACGTGCGGACGCGCCTCGGGCGCAAGCAACGCGAGCGCACGCGGCACGACTTCGTTGAGCGCGGCGGCGCCCAGGCTGCCGCCGACCACGAGCATGCGAAGGGGTCCCTTGCGGCCCTCGTAGCGCGCCTTCGGCTCGGCCGATTGCGTGAGCGCATCGCGCAGTGGATTGCCCGTCCATTCGGCATTCGGCAAGGCACCGGGAAAGGCGACGAGCACGCGCTTCGCCAGCCTCGCGAGGACTTTGTTGGCCAGGCCGGCGACCGAATTCTGCTCATGCAGCACGAGCGGGCAGCGCGCGAGCGCCGTCATCAGCCCCGCCGGGAATGTGATGTAGCCGCCCATGCCGAGCACGACGTCGGGCCGCACGCGCGAAAGCGCGCGGCGGCTCTCGAGGCACGCGCGCAGCAGGTTGAGCGGCAGCAGAAACTTGGTTTTGAGTCCCTTGCCGCGCAGGCCACCGAAGCGAACGTATTCCATCGGAATGCCTTGCTTCGGCACGAGCGTCGCTTCCATGCCGGCGGGATTGCCGAGCCAGACCACGCGCCACCCCCACGCGCGCATGCGGTGCGCGACCGCAAGCCCGGGAAAGACGTGCCCTCCCGTGCCCCCGGCCATGACCATCAGCGTGCGCTGCGGCGTGGCGCTCATACCTTGCCCCCCCGCATGAGCACCCGGTTCTCGTAATCGACGCGCATGAGCACGGCGATGGCGAGGCAGTTGAGCACGATGCCCGATCCGCCATAGCTCACGAGCGGCAGCGTGAGGCCCTTCGTCGGCAAGATGCCGAGGTTCACGCCGATGTTGATGAACGTCTGGACCCCGAACCAGAGGCCGACGCCTTTAGCGACGAGCCCCGCGAACGTGCGGTCTAGCGCAAGCGCCTGACGGCCGATGTCGAATGCGCGGCGCACGATCCAGTAAAAGAGCAGGAGGACGACGAGCACGCCGATGAAGCCGAGCTCTTCTCCGATCACGGCGAGGATGAAGTCGGTGTGCGCCTCGGGCAGATAGTTGAGCTTCTCTACGCTGCCGCCGAGGCCGACGCCGAACCACTCGCCGCGGCCGAATGCGATGAGCGAATGCGTGAGCTGATAAGCCTTGCCCTGAGCGTAGCGGTCGTCCCACGGATCGAGATAGGCGAAGATCCGCTCGCGCCGCCAGGGCGATGCCCAGACGAGCAGTGCGAACGTGCCGACGGCCGTGGCGACGAGGCCGCCGAAGAGCTTGCCGTTCACGCCGCCGAGAAAGAGAACGCCCATCGCGATGGCCGCGATGACCATGAACGCGCCCATGTCGGGCTCGAGCAGCAGCAGCGCGCCGACCACGCCCACCGCCAGCGCCATCGGCAAAAAGCCTTTGGCGAAGCTGTGCATGTAGTCCTGCTTGCGCACCGTGTAGTTCGCCGCATAGATCGTGACGGCCAGCTTCATGATTTCGGACGGCTGCATGTTCATCAGCCCGAGCGGCAGCCATCGCCTGGCGCCGTTCACGCCTTTGCCCACGTGCGGAATCAGCACGATCACGAGCGCGACGAGCGCAAGCAGGAAGAACTTCGGCGCGTACTTGTCCCAGACCGAGATCGGGATGCGAAACGCCACGATTGCCGCGATCGATGCCACGGCAATCGATATGGCGTGCCGCAGAAGGAACGCGTAGTCGTGGTAGGCGGCGTACTTCGGCGAATCGGGCATCGCGATCGACGCGGAGTACACCATTACGACACCCAGGCCCAGAAGCGCGATCACGGCCCAGAGCAGCGACTCGTCGTAGTCGAGCATGCGCGAACGCGTCGGGCGCATGCTGTTGACCGCGCTCGCGAGCCCGCCGACGCTCGCGGCGGGTCCCGTAGCCGTGCGGCTGCGTCCGGCGGCGTTGCGCTCGGTGAAGAACCGTTGACCGAACCGATCGGACCAGCTCATAGCATCGTCCCTCGTTGTGCCGCGATTTCTTCGACCGCGCTGCGAAACACGTCGGCGCGATGCGCGTAGTTCTTGAACATGTCGAAGCTCGCACACGCCGGCGACAGCAGCACCGCCTCGCCGGGCTCGGCCAGTTCGGCGGCAGCGTGCACGGCCGCTTCGAGGGTCGCGTGATCGGCCAGCGCAACGCCGGTTTCGGCCAGCGCGGCGCGAATCGCCGGCGCGTCGCGGCCGATCAGCATCACGGCTCGGCACCAGCGTGCGACGGGCCGCGCGAGCGGGGAAAAGTCCTGCCCCTTGCCGTCGCCGCCCAGAATCACCACGGCGCGCTGGGCGAGTCCGTCGAGCGCCGCCACCGTCGCGCCGACGTTCGTCCCCTTGCTGTCGTCGACATAGTCGACGCCGTCGATCGACGCGATCAGTTCTACCCGATGCGGTTCGCCGCGGTACTCGCGCAAGCCGTGCAGAAGCGGCGCCGCGGCCAGGCCGACCGCGCGCGCGAGCGCGAAGGCCGCGAGCGCGTTGGCAGCGTTGTGCAGCCCACGGATACGCAACGCATCGGCCGGCATCAGGCGCTTCATCGTCAATTCGACAGCCGCGGCCGCCTCCTGCTTGCGGCGGCGCGAGCTCGCCGTCTCGTCGGCCGGCTCGCGCTGCGCCGCCTCGACGAGCCAGTTGATACCGTTTTCTCGCTGCAGCCCGAAATCGCCCGCCCGCTGCGGCTCGTTCAACCCAAAGGTGACGACGCGCACGTCGCTTTCGCCGCCAGGAGCGAAAGCCATCGTCTGGGCATCGTCGCGGTTGAGCACCCGCACCGTGTGCGGCCCGAAGATCCGCCCTTTGGCCGCGGCATAGGCTTCGAAGGTGCCGTGCCAGTCGAGGTGATCCTGCGTCACGTTGAGCACAGCCGCCGCGTCGGGGGCGAACGTGTGCGCCGTTTCGAGTTGGAAGCTCGAGAGTTCGAGCACCCAGACGTCCGGAAGCTCGGTGCGATCGATCGCCTCGGCGAGCGTGTCGAGCATCGTCGGGCCGATGTTGCCGGCCACGGCCACCGACTTGCCCGCGCGACGGCAGAGCAGCCCCGTGAGGCTCGTCGTGGTCGTCTTGCCGTTCGTGCCGGTAATGGCGATGAGCTTGGGCGCATAGCCGCTTTCGCCCAAATGCCGAAGCGCCCGCGCGAAGAGCTCGAGTTCGCCCCACACGGGGATCCCCTGTTCGCGCGCCGCATCCACGAGCGGCGCGAGTTCCGGCGAAAGCGGCGAGAGCCCGGGGCTCACGACAACGAGCTCGACGCCGCGCTCGACGAGCGCAGGCGAGAACGGTCCGCCGACGAACTCGGCGTCGATGCGCTCGGCCTCGAGCATGGGCAGATTCGGAGGCGCCACGCGCGTATCGGCCACGCGCAGCCGGCACCCGTGGCGTGCGCACCAACGCGCCATCGCGAGGCCCGATTCACCGAGCCCCAGCACGAGCACCATCGGCGGCTGCCGATCCCGAAACGTCTCGCCGAACATCGTTTGCTTACCTTTTCCTTAACGCAGTTTGAGAGTCGAAAGGCCGAAGAGGCACAACATCAGCGTAATGATCCAGAAACGCACGACGACTTGCGTCTCCTTCCAGCCAGACAGCTCGAAGTGGTGATGCAGCGGCGCCATTTTGAAAATGCGCCGGCCCTCCCCGTAGCGCCGCTTCGTATACTTGAACCAGACGACTTGCAGCATCACGGACAACGTCTCGGCCACGAAAATCCCGCCCATGATGAAAAGCACGATCTCCTGCCGCACGATGACGGCGATCGTCCCGAGCGCGCCGCCGAGCGCGAGCGCGCCGACGTCGCCCATGAAGACCTGGGCCGGGTGCGTGTTGTACCAGAGGAAGGCCAGCCCGGCGCCGCCCATCGCGGAGCAGAAGATCATCAGTTCGCCCGCGCCGGGAATGTGCGGAAACAGCAGGTATTTGGAGTAGACGGAACTGCCCATGACATAAGCGAACACGCCGAGCGAGCCGCCCACGAGCACGACGGGCATGATGACGAGCCCGTCCAGGCCGTCGGTCAGGTTCACGGCGTTGCTTGCACCGACGATCACGAAGTAGGTCAACGCAATGAAGCCCCAGACGCCGAGCGGATACGTGATCGACTTCAGAAACGGCAGCATGAGGTCGGCGCGCGCGGGCAAACCCATTGACAGGCCGCTTCGCACCCAGGCCATGAAAAGGTCGAAGACGCGGACGTTGTTGGCCTCCGACACGCTGAAGGCCAGGTAGACAGCCGCGAAGAGGCCGATCACCGACTGCCAGAAGTACTTTTCGCGCGACGACATTCCGCGCGGGTCCTTGTAGACCACCTTGCGGTAGTCGTCGACCCAGCCGATCACTCCGTAACCGAACGTGACGAGCATCACGATCCAGATGAAGCGATTCGTGAGGTCGGCCCAGAGCAGTGTCGAAACGGCGATACCGATGAGGATCAGCACGCCGCCCATCGTCGGCGTACCCGACTTCACGAGGTGCGTTTGCGGACCGTCGGTGCGCACCGCCTGCCCGACCTTGAGCGCCGTGAGCTTACGGATCACCCAAGGGCCGCAAACGAGCCCGATCGACAGCGCGGTGATGCTCGCCATCACCGCACGGAATGTCAAATAACTGAATACGCGCAAAAAGCTTGCGTCGTTCTGCAGCCATTGCGCCAGTACCAGGAGCATGCCTGTCCTTCTCTTTCAATGCGCGCCGGGCGCTGTGCCCGACGCTTGAGGTTGCGGTTGAGTCAGCGCGTCGACCACGCGCTCCATGCGCATGAAGCGCGAGCCCTTCACGAGCAGCGTCGCCGCG